>CAZHHJ010000237.1:0-1646 GCA_964531295.1 uncultured Syntrophomonas sp. | reverse complement strand
CTGATTCTTGATTCTGTGTAATCCAATCCCAGAATGTGTCATGAGAAGCCGTCGCCTGGGGAATTTCGTTGTTTGGCTCT
Source organism: uncultured Syntrophomonas sp. (assembly GCA_964531295.1). GTDB lineage: Bacteria > Bacillota > Syntrophomonadia > Syntrophomonadales > Syntrophomonadaceae > JAAYJK01. The sequence goes on along the minus strand of CAZHHJ010000237.1, from coordinate 1,566 downwards.
GGTTTGTTCGCGTGGATAAAATCCGGAAATTTAATGGCATCCTGCATAAAAAAGGGCGCCATATTGTTGGCTATTAGATCATAGTTTCCTTCTTCAGTATAGAACTTTGTTGCAAACCCACGAACGTCTCGGGCTGTATCCTTTGAACCTCGAAACCCGATAACCGTCGAGAACCGGACAAACACAGGGGTCGTCACATTCGGATCCTGCAAGAATTTTGCCTTTGTATAAGGCTTCATGGATTCATAGACTTCGAACACCCCATGGGCACCGGAACCACGTGCATGAACCACTCGCTCAGGAATCCGCTCATGATCAAAATGAGTCACTTTTTCCCTGAAATGGAAATCCTCCATCAGCGTCGGGCCACGGGTTCCTGTTTTTAAACTAACCTCATCCTCAGAGAGTTTAAGCCCTTGATTCGTCGTCAGGATCTTACCTTCATTATCGTTGCTGCGAAATATCTCCAGTTGCTCATTTTTGCTGTTTTCATTGAAGCTTTTATGTTTACCATTCATACATCACACCTCTTCCGTATAGTCTATCAATTATTATTGGAAGTTATCATCAAAAATATTCTCATTTAAGGTATCTTTCCACTGCTTTTGGATAATTTCTCTTTCAGTCAATATTTCAGTAGCAGTTCTATACCCATACGCCTTATAATCGGCAGAGGAGGGCGCCGTAGTCTCTTTTCCCTATTATAATGCGCAATGCCGTATAATAGAAAAAATACAAATTAGTAATGTTTATATAAAAAATGGAGGTGATGTAGCGTGGAATATTTAACAACTTTAGAAGTATCAAAAAAATGGGGGATTTCTGTACGAAGAGTCCAATTTCTCTGCGTCCGCAATATGATACCCGGGACGGTTAAATTTGCTAAGGCGTGGGCTATTCCAGCAGATGCCGAGAAACCCCGGGACGGTAGATATAAAGCGCCTGCGGAAAAACCAGATCATCTTCTCCGTTCCTGTGAAAACATCTTTGGAGACGAAAAGTTAATGGTAAAGATTATGGAGTGTTTCCCTTATCCAATTCAAGTATCGAGACTGGACGGATCTTTAATATTCGCCAATGAGGCATTTCTAAAATTTTTCCATATCGCCAGTAAAAATAAATTAATAAAAGAATATAATATGTTTCATGATCCCTTTATTGCGAATTTGGGGATTAAAGAAAGCGATTTTAAGGCATTTCAAGGCGAAACAGTGCGTTTATATGATATTAAGGTGCCTGTACAAGACATTATCAATAAGTTTGGCGCAGGAGAAATATGTTTTAATAGTATTTTCATGAACGTCACCACATTCCCAGTTTACAATGAGCAAAAGCAATTGTCTTGGGTAGTGTCTATTTTTATTACCTCCAAAATATATTCTGGTAAGCAGGAAATTATTAAAGGTAAAGAGTACATAGAAAATCATTGGCAAGAAGAATTTGATATAACCGCAGTGGCAAAAGCATCAGGGCTTAGTAACACCCAATTTACTAGACTCTTTAAAAATTACACAGGTTTTACCCCTCACCGCTATTATCTAAATCTAAAAATAAATATGTTAAAAG
>CAZHHJ010000236.1:0-1648 GCA_964531295.1 uncultured Syntrophomonas sp. | reverse complement strand
GGAAGAGGGAGAGAAAGAATGGTATTTTTAATTATTTTATTCGCGGTTGCAATCCTGGGAAGTGTACTTTTGCTGTACTTAGAAAAGAAACGCAGCCAAAAAGAGACAAAACAGGTAAACAGCTTTAATGAAGTCGTTTCTGATGTAAACGAATTTTATCAAATCGAAGATATCTATGAAGGTATTATTCATAAAGATGATCAGTGTTATATGTTGGCAAAGATTGAGGGGCTTAATTTCACTGTTATGTCGGAGAACGAGCAAAACGTTAGGGAGGATGCCCTGGTAAGTATATTTGCAAGACTAGATTATCCAATCCGTTTTATTGCAAATACGGTTATTGCAGATACCTCTGAAGAAGCTAGAAGAATTGCGGATTTAGCAATTCAAACGTCTGAAGGCACTATGCAAAAATACCGTCTGCAGTATGCGGGAGAACTTGAACTCATGAGGGCTGAAAGAGCAGTAACGACACAATCTACTTATATGGTATTACCGGGCAAGAACAAAGAAGAACTCTATGACCGTTACCAGTTGCTTGCATCGTCATTAAGACAGCAAGGTAATATGCTGGTTACTCCATTAACCAGCACCGAAGAGGTGGTAGATACAATAAAGGAAATATTGATGCCTAATACGATATTCAGACCATCGGAAAGATTCACCTACGGGGTGGATTCCAATATCTATTTGAGCGAAAAGGAGGTTTTAAGCTATGTCGGGTAAATTCGATATCAAGCAATTATTTATGGCAGACAGAATAACTGAACGAGAAGATCATCTCGTTGTTAATGAGATGTTCTGCAGAACCCTGCACATTGATATGCTGCCAGAACAGATATTATTTGGCTGGCTCAATAAAATCTCTTACATGGAAGGAGTCACTATGTCTGTCACCCTGCATCCTTACCGTCCCGAGGAAGCATCGAAAAAGGTAGACAGTGAGCGGGTTAAACTCGGGGCAGAACTCATAGTAGCCCAAAAACAAGGGAATACCCGCAGGATGGATGTGTTAGCCGTAAAGGAGAATTTCTATCGCCATCTGTTAAGGGAAATAAATTTGCACAACACTAATATAATGTCTGCGAGTGTAATTATAAACGTGATTGCACCGTCAATAAAGGAACTAAACAGGAAGTGCGACAAGATACAGGACTATATGGGAGCAACAAAACTGACTCCCTTGTACTTAAAACAACTTGACGGATTAAGGTCATTATTGCCCGGGACAAAAATTAACGTAGAACATATGGATGTCACCGTAGGGAACGCGGCCTGTTTATCTCCATTAATTAATATGAATGTATCACACCCACAGGGGATATATTTTGGGGAAAACCTTTACAGCCAATCACCATGTTTTATTGATTTGTTTATAGGACAGCCCCGGTTAAGCGGCCCTCATGCTTTTGTTACTGGTATGACTAGAGTGGGAAAATCCTTTACCCTAAAAGGTATTTTTGCCCGTTCACTGGCTATAGGCAGGAAAGTAGCGGTGATAGATCCCGAAGGAGAATACAAAAACATCTCAGAAACAATGGGGGGGACTTACGTTCGTTTTCATTCCAGCATGAAACCCTTATTTAATCCTTTTGATATCGAACCAACCCATGAAGATGATATCGGTTGGTTTTTAGATATCCCAGGT
>CAZHHJ010000235.1:0-1839 GCA_964531295.1 uncultured Syntrophomonas sp. | reverse complement strand
AATGCAAAGAATAAGACGAAAAGGGTTATTTTTGTGGATTCTTTATCCCCATCGCCCAAGGTGGTAATAACAATTTCCTGCGGGAATATTGCTGATGCCGCCATATAAGATAATCCTAGAATCACTAGGCCGATAAATGCACTTTTGATTTTAACTAAAGCATCTTCCCGTTCTTTTTCGTTGGCATTAAGAATGATACGATATGCCTGTATAATTAAGACTGCTACACAGGCTACACCGCCGAAAGCAGCAACATACTTTCCTATCTCGATCAACAATGCACTTATCGATGCCCCTTCTACATAATTCAGATTGCCACCTGAAAAAGCCAACACGCTAAAAACGATCCCGAAGGTGAGTGCATGAAAAGTCTGCATGAATATAGTCTGAACTAATTCAGCGGCCCAGAGTCCGATGATCTGTTTGTGTTCTGTAATAACCCAGATCCATATTATTATCGGAGTAACTGCCAATACCGCTGTGACGACCCATCTGCGGATAACATAGACCGCATTGAAATATAAAGTGTATAGTAACATCGCGCAACGTAACAATGTGTCTACAAAAAAGTTGCCGCTATTAACAAAATCCCCGCCGGTAATAGCCGGTTGGAATATTGCGCAATCAGGCGTTTGGTTGAATATTATATCCCCTAATGGCGTGAGTCCTAATATTGTGGTCATAAGCGAGTTTAGTTTATCTATTGGCCAGCCGAATAGATTATCCAAGAAACTATTGTCGCTCCCTATTGCCGCTGTATCTTCCATAGCCATTGGCTGTGCATTAGATACGGTTTCTAGCAGCTGCCGGCAAAAATCAACAAATGCGTCATTGACCATAATAAAGATGTTTATCAAAAAGGGTGCAAGCATGATAATGATCAAACCCACAAAGCCTCTCTGTATGGTCATGATCGCTGACGCCTTTACGCCCGGGTTCGTTGTAACGGAAAACATATGCTGGTACCCGGTTCTTATAAAAACTAAAAACATAAAGGCTCCGCTTATAGTTGCCAGACTATAATACCAGAACATCACCACTTTATGGCTTTCGCCTGGAAATATTGGCATACCCCCTTCTTTCCAGTTTTCCATGTTTTCTAGTATATTGTCGGCTGGCTCATTGTTTCCGAGTTCTTGCTCTGGATACCAACAATTAACTGGTACTGTGAAAGACTGTACTCCGCTAACCTCAAAAGCTATTTGCCATTCTTCTCCTTCTAAGGGAGTGGGTATACTGCCGGTTGTTTGTAATTTAATTTGCTCGATTGGTTTATTTATGGATGCTTTGTGTTCCATGGCTTGCCAGCTCTTGCCTGTAGAAGCGTTTGTTATGAACATTTTAACTCCGCTTCCGATTCCGCTAACATCATATCCAGAGTAACTTACTGTAATAGTCCTGCCATTCCATACTGCGTCAGCATTAAATCCGGCTGCCGCTACTTGCGTAGGACAAATGAAGAATAATAACAGGATTATTGTGAGTAGTTTTATATTTCTCATCGCATCTGCACCGCCCCCGGATCAGAACGGAGAAAGTGTTCCTCAAACGAAAATCCTTTGAATCGTACTAACCCACTCTCATGCCCTAACCGCAATACACCCTGCCCAGGGGTAAACATTGAAATCGTTCTCACCAACTCCGGTGATAAATTAAATATCCTCCCCAGTTGTTCTGCATCTGAAGGCTGCATCTTCAAAAAGAATTTTGAATCACACTGATTAAGAAAAACAATACCCTCTTCACTGGTAAATTCTCTGAATGATTGGGATGCGGCTATTAATGAAGTATTGTATTTCGCACCCCGTCTTGCGATCTGGCTCAAAAACTGTGCCGTAT
>CAZHHJ010000234.1:0-1863 GCA_964531295.1 uncultured Syntrophomonas sp. | reverse complement strand
GGTTCGATTCCTCTCGGGCGTACCATTCAATTTCTAGGCACTTTCAGCGGTTAATGAAAGTGTTTTTTTTTGTTTTGACAGCAACGTTGACAGCAACGGTTAATACATAGTCTCTACCGATTGGGAATTTACTGCTGGCATCACATTCCCAATCAGGCTGTTCAGTTTTAGGGCACTAGCTGCTTTGGTTCGATTAGTTACATGGCTATAGGTGTTTAACGTGGTACTAATGTCAGCATGTCCTAATAACTCCTGGATCGTTTTGATATTCTCCCCTTTTTCAAGTAAGAGTGTTGCCACAGTGTGTCTAAGATTATGAAAAGGAAGGTGATCGATCTCTGCTCTTTTTAAGGCCCGACAATGCAATTCGTATAATCTCCGGGTATCCAGCTTTTTCCCTAGCACTGTACAAAATATCAAACCTTCATCCTGGTAGGCCTTCCCTGCCAACTCCTTTTCACTCCTTTGTCTGGCTTTATGCTTATTTAGTTCGGTAACAGCGCATATTGGTAACACTAGCGTCCTATTAGAACCCTCGGTCTTTGGACTAGTGTATTCCAAAGAGCTACCCGATGTTTCGTTGTTTTGCACTCTTTGTATCTGCCTTTTAATAGTGATCGTCACCACTTCGTCTAGCTCTGTGATATCAGACCATTTTAAACCAAGCAGTTCTCCTCTTCTCATCCCAGTACATAAATCTAAAACAAAGGCAGTATATAACCTGTGGGCTTTTAATGCCTCCAGGTACTTACCTATCTCAATTTCGGATAACACCTTTATTTCTTTGGTTCTCTTTACCTTGGGTGTTTTTATTTTGTCCATAGGACTCTTAGCCAGAATGCCATCTTCAACTGCCTGACGCAAAGCAGGTTTAAGTATATTGTGGATGTGCTTTACGGTCTGTGGCGCCAAGCCACTCACAACAGCCTTTTTGTTACCATCTTCATCTTTAATTGTGGTCTTTTTGCCCTTCTTTAAAAGCTTTTTATAAAAGAGCTGGATGTCTGTGGGAATTAGCTTCTGTAATTGAATGTCTCCAATTCCCGGGTTAATATGAATCCTAATTAAGTCTAACTTACGAGCATAAGTATTAGGACTTACATTATCTTCGACATATATAGGCATCCATTGATCAAGCCACTTGCGAAGTGTGATGGCATTAGGATCTACATATGTACCGGTGTTATATTTGGTGATGAGTTCATGTAGTTTTTGTACTGCCTCTTTCTCAGATTTTGCGTACTTTGATATCCTTTTTTGTTTGTCCGGTATGGTAAATTGGACAACCCAACGTTTATCACTGGAACGTTGAAATATAGTCCCTTCATGATCTGCTCGTTTTTTCAATTTTCCCTAATCCTCCTTTGTTTATTATCACCTCCGTCCCGTTTGTTCCTTTATCATCCTCTTTTATATTGTAGTTGATAAACGGAACAACGGGAACTTTAAACTGCATATCCTCTTTAAATAAACGCAGTTAAATCTTCAACGTCATCATAGCCAGTGATCTGAGATTCTCGGTTTATCCATTGTTTCAGTGCTTCTTTCGGAATCAGAAAATGTTTCTCCCCTATAACTAATTTAGGGAAACCTTTTCTATTGGCGATTTCATAAATCTTGTTTCTTCCAACCCTCATAATTTTAGCTGCTTCCTGTGGTTTAAGAATATCTGGTGCATTCTCCCAATTCAGTGTCGTTTCGGTATTCATTATGATTCCCCCTTAAATTTTTCATTAAAAAAACCCAGCCTGTGCCGGGTAATAAAGAAAGCTTTGTGAAATATTAACAGATAAGCTTCTAATTGCTTGATATTTACGTTTTTATTGGTTTGAGCCTCTACAATCGACTCTCGCGTCTTAATAT
>CAZHHJ010000233.1:0-1893 GCA_964531295.1 uncultured Syntrophomonas sp. | reverse complement strand
CATACCCGAAGTCCCTGGCCAGTAGCCCGTAAAGCCTGACCAAATGCAGATGTCGTCTTGCCTTTTCCATCGCCTGTAATTACCATGACCAGTCCCTTTTTAGGTGACTTTTTTGCATCATTTTCGCCGGGCAAGTTTTTCATCCCCTTTTCCAGTTAATAATCCAGGTGGAAACAATAACTAATCCTGGAGGAACTGTCCAACAGCCCCGAGGTGTTTTCTCTAAAAAAACATTTGTGCCACTAATTTTGAATGATAAGGTTAGTAACCATGTAAAAATATAAACTAAAAAACCACCTGGAGTAGGTGCTGCATCTGTTTTAAACGCGATTGCACTGCTCCGTCAGTACTCAAAGCAATTCCGCTTTCAGTACTCCTGTGGTTAATAAATAACATTTAGATAGAACTTTAACTGCTTTAAATATGGATTCTACCAGGATTTAGCGGTAAGACCGGGTGCTGGGACTCGCATAATAATATAGAAGTCTAATCCAATTGTTCGTCCCTTCCAGGTCGGGCAGTTCAAAACCCTGTTGGCAGAATCATGGTATGTCTCTTGCCACCCCCTCTCACTAAAAAAGGCCCCTAAATACCAATGTTTCAGGGGCTCAAAGGCTCTCAATGCAGAATTTATACCTTATAGTAATAAAACCAAGTCATAAGCTATTTATACTGATAACAATTTTAATTTATTACATACTTTGCATATAGGTGTTAGGTATTAACAATGCACTAGCTTAATATCAATGATAAATGTTTTCTTCTTATTCTATCAAGAATATTTTGTAGGCCAAATGGTTTTATTTCCTCATCTTATCTTATATTTAAACATTCTTCTCCAATTCTCAGTCGATTAATCGGTTTTATAGCAATTATGAGTAACATTATGGGTAAATTTCATAGCGGTTTTATGCTTTTTTATCAGAATTTGAAGCTGCCGATACTTTTGTTGGATTGGTATAGTTATTACGGTTTCATTAAGCAGGACAATTTTGCTATGAACCGGAGTGTTTTCTTAAAACTATACTTTGAGATCTTAAGTCTGTTCCTGGGGACAAGGAACCTGTACGCCTATTAGTATTAGTAATCAAGCAGCTTTTCAATAGCGTCTACAGCTCGCATTTCATCTAGAATCTTCTGGCATATAGCTTCATTCCCGGCCACCAGTGAAATGCCTCTTTTTTCAGGCAAATACAGCACTCTTCCCCCTGCTTCCTCCAGGATCAATATACCTGCTGCAACATCCCAGGGGCTCAGATTCAGTTCCCAGTACCCGTCCAACAAGCCAGCCGATACATTGGCCAGATCATAGGCGGCCGACCCCATTCTCCTTATACCTCTGACCTGGGGTGCTAAGCGGGAAAAGTAGTTTACATTATTATCAGGATTTTCCGCCCGGTCATAAGGGAAACCGGTAGCCAGCACGCATTCCCGCAAATTCTCTTTAGCACTGACCCGAATCACATTGCCATTAAGATGAGCGCCCTTTCCTCTTACTGCTTCAAACATTTGATCCAAAACCGGCAGATATATTATACCCAGCATAGTTTCCGACCTATATTGCAGGGCTATGGAGACAGCAAAGATATGTAACCCCTGGGCATAATTGGTGGTACCGTCCAGTGGATCTATAACCCATAAATACTCTGATATGATATCGTTTTTACCATATTCTTCTGACAAGATCGCATGACCGGGATAAATCTCCCGGACAGCATGCATAAGATATTCTTCCGAACGCCGGTCCACCTCGGTCACCAGATCCACACCGGTGGACTTGGTATTGATGATGATATCTTGACCCAGGTGTTGCTTTTGAATATTCCCGACCTCCCTAGCCCATTTTTTCACTTCTTCTATAAGCTGTTTATAATCAAGCATAATTCGGTTTTA
>CAZHHJ010000232.1:0-1911 GCA_964531295.1 uncultured Syntrophomonas sp. | reverse complement strand
CCGGTCAAGGATTCGAACCCTGGCGAACTGATCCAGAGTCAGTCGTGCTACCACTTACACCAACCGGCAGCAATGGGTATATTACCCGCGCGAGGATAATTATAATACAGGGTGACCCTCTTGTCAAAGGCCTAATTAGATTTTATTTATCTAGATTTAAGCTTTCCGCGTATAGTATAGCCGAATTAATCCGCTGTATGCACTTGCTTTTTCCCAGCAATTCCAGGACTTCGAATATTCCCGGGGTTGCAGTGCGTCCAGATACCGCCAGACGGATAGGATGAATTAGTTGAGCAGCTTTTATATTTAGCTCTTCTGTTCTCTGCCGAAGTTTCAACTCCAGGTTCTCTGCCGAAAAAGGGACACATTCCTGGCACAATAATAAAGCCTCTTTTAATAAGCCGGAGGAATCTGCTTTCTGGAAGTATTTTTTGCTTCCTTTATCATCATAGGAGGAAATCGGCTCGAAAAAATATGATCCTTCATTCAGAATTTCATTTATAGACTTTACCCGGCTTTTAACCAGGGCCACTACCCGAATAAATTCTGGCTCATTTTCATCTGATGTGAAACCCCTTCTGCGAGCTTCTTGATTGAGCATAGTAGCTATACCTTCTGCACTTGTTTCAGATATATAATGACCGTTCATCCAGCTCAATTTTTCTATATCATACACCGCGGGGGAGCGTGAAATGCCTTCTAAATTGAAGCGTTCTGTAAGCTCACCTATGCTCCAGAAATCCCGGTCTTCTCCACTTGACCAACCTAATAGGGCCAAATAATTTATCAAGGCTGCAGGGAGGTATCCTTCATCGCGAAATTCTTGCACTGAGGTAGCACCATGTCGCTTTGATAATTTACTGCGATCGGGAGCGAGTATCATTGAAGCATGGGCAAATCGAGGCAGTTCCCAACCTAAAGCCTGGTAAAGCAAAATCTGTTTGGGGGTGTTAGACAGGTGCTCTTCTGCTCTCAAAACATGTGAAATATGCATATCGTGATCATCAACTACCACAGCAAAATTATAAGTGGGCCAAGCATCTGATTTGGCTATGATAAAGTCATCCAGCAAACGCTGGTTGAATTCAACCTCGCCCCGGATCAGGTCACTTACCACAATCATTCCATCCCGGGGAGACTTGAATCTTATAACTGGAGTCGCGCCATCTTTTATTCGCTGCTCAGCTTCATTTCTGCTTATAGCCAGGCAGTGTCCGGCATATCTGTAATCGGATTTTGCTAGGCGGGCTGCTTCTTTTTCAGCCGTCAACTGTTCAGATGAACAAAAACAATAGTAGGCTTTATCCTGATCTAATAATTCATCCAGATATCTCCGATAAATATCGATACGCTCACTCTGGCGATAGGGTCCAAAATTTCCCCCAACATCGGGGCCTTCATCCCAGTCTAAGCCCAACCAGCTCAGACCATCCAGTATGCCCACAGCAGAATCCTCACTGGATCTGCGAATATCACTGTCCTCCAGCCGGAGGACCATTTTTCCTTTGTATTTTCGGGCAAAAAGCCAGTTAAATAATGCCGTGCGGGCACCACCAATATGTAAAGTTCCGGTTGGACTGGGGGCAAAACGCACCCGTATCTTATCCACCAATATCACTCCTTTAACAAAAGTACAACTTCATTTTTTATTGAGAATCCGGTATACGGTGAGTAGTAAGGCCAGATAGTGCTATATAATACCTGTTAAATCGGCAATTGCCTCTATAGCTTCAATACTGCTTATGATCATAAGAAAATAATACCTATACCTATAATATTATAGCTTGCATATCCAGCTATTTGCACCGGTTTTCATTTTTTTCATTATTTTAGCTTGACCTATTGAGTATTTATTATATTAATAATTTTAACCAAATGTATTTGTGATTGAGGATGAATATGTGATTCTGG
>CAZHHJ010000231.1:0-1920 GCA_964531295.1 uncultured Syntrophomonas sp. | reverse complement strand
GATAGTAAGACATGTAGGTCCAGATTATTCCGTTAATCAGTAACAAGGTGACTATGAATTTTGAGAATGTCATGCTGCCTCCTAACTGTCCTTAATTTCATCAATGCGCTTGTGGGCTTGGCGAGTGGACTCTTCAACCCGCGTTACTCTCTCCGATAAGTCATTTACCCTTTTTTCCTGTACTTTGAGATCAATCTTAATATCATCGATCCCGCTCTTAATGTATTTGATGTCAGCTTTTAGTTCCCCATTCTCTTGCCCTTCGTCTTTGCAGTTATTCTTAACTCCCTGCTGATACCCGATATACCCGAATGCAATCGAACACACCGTCCCAATGGCTCCTAATAACGCCAAGTTCTCCATCCCTCACGCCCCTTCCCATAGAAAATCAAGTCCTCAATATTGGCAATAAAAAAGAGCCCGCAGGCCCAATCTCATTTACGAACCAAACGATTACTGACCGCTTTTCAAAAGCTCCACTATCTCATATTGGACTTCTATTATTAATTTGTTCTGCTCATAAATATCAGCGAGTACTACATCCTTGTTTGCTTTACTAGTAAGAGATTTAATTTTGGCCTTTATTTCGGCCATACTGGCTCTTTCAGCCTCAGTTGCCAGATGTTTTTCAGTTTTTGCTACGATTAGTTTATCAGCCACTCACCATCACCTTCTTTTCCGCTGGTTCGCAGGTACGGTCGCTGGTAGCTGTAATAGTGTATTCGCCCTGTCCGGCAAACTCCAAGATCAAATTGCCTGTCCCGCTGATTGGAGTAATGGTCCTACTGGCTATAACCTTGCCTTCATAGGCCACCTCTACGGTGATATTCTCCGAATTTGTCTGCGGGTTATTCTGGTAATCCAGATAAGCCAAAATTATGTTCAGTTCCTGGTTTATTGCCACTTCATCAGCGCAGCTCATACTGAGATGCAAATATGCGCACTTAATAAACCTGGCTACCTCAACCCCGTTTTCCATCTGTATTTCATAGATAAGGCCGTTATCATTTATATCCATAGAAGATCCCTCCTAAGCGGCTACATGCCACAACCCCCATTGAGCTCTGGCAGCGTATGATCCGCTGCCCCCGGTCTGCACCTGGTATTGAAAGTTAAAAGATGACTGAATGGGGGTTCCGAACGGTATAATCCACCATTCTCCACCGCTCGTACTGTCATCACTGCCGTCATAGGCGGTTCCTAGAGCTCCGCCTTGATAGCGAGTCCCCTCATAGGACTTAAAGTAACCTATCGGCAATCTGCCTGGTCTGGTACCAGCGTCCAAAATATAATCCGGCGTGGAAAACGAAAACACACTAACCCCGTCAATTAACAATCGGTTGCTTACATAAGAAGTACTGCCCGGAGTCCATAGTCTGACATATCCGCCTATGATCGTTCGGGGTCCGGTTATAGCTGCGTAATCATGCCAGAGATCGTCTGCGGTTTTGTTGGAAGTTGTATACCCGGCTGTAATAGTAATGCTTTTTGCATTCCATGGAGCTCTAGCTAAAGCTGCTAAAGAATCGTCACTTAGCTTTTTAACCTTTGAATGCAGACTCCCTGCGGTATCGGCCGTATCCCCACGCACGCCGACGGAACGCCGTATAAAAGCCAGTATTTCTTCAGACCCAAACACTACACCACCCCCCGCTTTAAAATCTCTCCCGACCATTGATAGGTTTTTATCTGCCTGACCCCGCCGGTAAAACCGGAAGCAGGAGGTAAATACCTATACGCTTTGGAGATTAGATCACCATCCCAAACTAGCCAGGTAACGGCATTGTAGCCGTAGATGCCATGCAGCATATTACCGGTCTCCCCGTTATATACGCTGAAATGAATAGCGTTCTCGGCTGTCCAGGCTCCGCTGTTTCCCGCTCTTTTGTAAGTGGGGTATAGAGAGTCCTGGATGGTTTC
>CAZHHJ010000230.1:0-1944 GCA_964531295.1 uncultured Syntrophomonas sp. | reverse complement strand
AACGGGAAACGTTTACCCGCTCGTGAAACGTCTTAATAACATAATAATATTAAGCAAAATTAGGTGGGCACATAGCCCACTTAATTTTTGTCAAAAAATAATGATATACCTGAGCGTTTATGTATGCCTTAGCAAAGATATAGACCCTTCACTATATATTTCTTATATAAAAATATGAAAAAGAAGTATTGTACCGGGTTGCTTTATTTATCTTGAGACAGATATTTCATGAACAGCCTGGATTACTTTTTCAATATCTTCTCCGCTGTTAAAATAACCCGGGCTCAGCCGACAGGAGCCGCTTTCAAAAGTACCTATCGTTCTATGAGCTAAAGGCGTACAATGAAGTCCCGAGCGAGTTACTACTCCATATTTGTGATCCAGCTGAATGCTGAGTTCCCCACAGTCTATCTCATCTATATTGAATGCTACCACCGCTGTTCTCTGGCTGCTCTCGGCAGGCCCATATACTATAACCCCGGGTATTTCTTTAAGTCCGCTGAGAAGACTGGCACATAATTCCTGCTCATGGCGGCGAATCCTATCAATGCCCTTTTCCTTAACAAAATTAACTCCAGCCAGGAGACCTGCTATCCCCGGCGTATTTTGAGTGCCACTTTCAAGCATATCCGGCATAAAAAAAGGATGTTCCAAATATTCAGACAATGAACCGGTTCCGCCCTGTTTTAATGGTCTAATGCTCAGCCCCGGCCTCAAGTATATACCGCCGGTACCCTGGGGTCCTAACAAACCCTTATGACCGGTAAAAGCAAGTATATCAATCGCCTGCTTTTCTACATCGATCGGCATCACCCCGGCTGTCTGAGCTGTATCCAGAACAAATAAGAGCTCGTGTTGCCGCGCAATTTTCCCCACTTCCTCTACCGGCATAAGGGTGCCGGTTAGATTGGAAGCATGTAAGATGCATATCATTCTGGTATTAGGCCGAATCGCTTTCCTTACATCCTCCGGATCCATGGTCCCGTCCCCGGCACAGGGAACTGCCGTCCACTCTATACCATTCTGCTGGTTCATAAGGTAAAGGGGCCGGGCCACGGCATTATGTTCCATAGCGCTGCTGATTACGTGGTCACCAGGATTTAGTATGCCTTTTAAAGCTGTGTTGATAGCCTCAGTTATATTAATAGTAAATGCTATATGCGAACTATCCGCAATGTTAAAGAGATCGGCCAAAGCATCCCGACAGTCCAATAATATCGAGCCGGCCTGCAGAGTGGCTTTATTGCTCCCACGTCCCGGATTCCCTCCCATATGGCGATTGAAATAGTCTACTGCCTGATAAACCTGTTCTGGTTTCGGAAAAGTAGTGGCAGCATTATCCATATAAATAGTCCGCATTATGCCCTCCTCTAAATGGTAATAGTCTTGGCGGCTCCAGCCATAGTCTCAACTGCCGAATACATGTTAGTAACATTTCCTACTGCTAACAGCCCCGTTTTTTGGTAATAATCCAGGCAGGTACCACATGATAAAATTTCTACCCCTTTTTTCTCCAGAGTCTGTATATGATTCAAAACAGGTGAACCTTCGATGGTAAGAAAAATAGCCTGGTTCATAAAAATCATGGCTTTTAAATCTGTTTCCAGCTCATTCAAGGTATAAAGAAAACCTTTCATGAGAACATTACCCAGCTCTTCCTCACCTTCGCCCAAAAGGCTGCTTTTAATTAATATGACCAGGTTTCCTGAAGATGCTACTTTTTCCTCCTCCAGTCTTATATTCTTATGCATATGAATATGATATTCTCCTCCTTTTTGCTCCACCTGGTACTCATAGCCTTGATTTTGCGCTAGTCTCTGGATATTTTCCCTGGCAAAATCTTTATTCACAATAGTGGTAAGTTTATCCCCTCCACCTATTTCATCCATGGCTTTTTTGGTTAATATTACTGGCTGGGGGCAATCCAGACCCCTGGCATCGACT
>CAZHHJ010000229.1:0-1974 GCA_964531295.1 uncultured Syntrophomonas sp. | reverse complement strand
ATTTCAGGAATAGCGGTAGGCAGTGCCAGAAATTTAATGGAAAGAACGGCCGATGTCATCTTGAAAGAAAAACGGCGATTGATACTGGTGCCCAGGGAAACTCCATTAAATTCAATTCATCTGCGTAATATGCTAAGCTTGTCTGACTTGGGGGTACACATTATCCCTGCTATGCCGGCTTTTTATCAAAAGCCGGAGACAGTTGAGGATATGATTAATTTTGTAGTAGGCAAGGTAATGGATTCATTAAATATATCTCATGATATTTATAAGAGGTATGAGTAAAAAGTCAGGAAAACAAGAATTTATTGGAATCTATTTGAATTAGCTATATAATATATGTTAATTCGCATTAGAGAGGGAAACCATGCAGCACAAACAAATGTTTAATCCCGTTGCCAGGGAATTGGAAATGGTGGAATACAATTTAAATCAAAGTATAAATTCTGAAGTTGATGTTTTGAACCAGGCTTCCAAGCATTTAATTAAAGCAGGCGGGAAAAGACTCCGGCCGGCCTTTGTTTTGCTGGCGGCAAAACTTTTTATGGATGATCTGGGGGAGGTTATAAATCTGGCCACTGCCCTGGAACTTATCCATTTAGCTTCATTGGTTCATGATGATGTAATAGACAACTCAATTCTCCGTCGGGGGACTTATACCGTGAAACATGAGTGGGGCAATCGTGTTTCTATTAATGCCGGCAACTATATTTTGGCTCGGGCCTTGGCATTAAGTGCATCCTATGATAGAAAAGATATTCTGGAGGTGCTGGCTGATGCCAGTATGAGGATTTGTGAAGGCGAGATATACCAGATGATGAGCTCTTATAACATAAATGTGGGGCTCAAGAATTATTTGCGCAGGATAGAGCGTAAAACGGCACTATTAATATCTGTCAGCTGCAAACTTGGGGCCATGATTGGCAATGCCTCACCAGAACAAGTCAGAGCCCTGGAACGTTATGGGTATTATCTGGGGATGGCATTTCAGGTAACTGACGACATCCTGGATTTCGTGGCTGATGAAGGGGTCTTGGGTAAACCTACCGGCAGCGATGTTAAGCAGGGAGTTATTACCCTTCCGGCCATATATGCTTTGCATCACAGCCCCCATGAGCGGGAATTAAAAGAATTATTAGCTTCACCTGCCGGGTGTATAGAAAATTCTGATCGGATATTGGATATTATTATTGATTCAGATGGCATTGACTATGCATATTTTGTCACTGAACATTTCGCTCGTAAAGCTAGAAAACAGCTGGATTATTTGCCGGATAAAGTGGTAAGAGAAACCCTGTACGAAGTAGCAGATTTTATATCAGCTCGTGAATATTAGTTCAAAATAATAAGCGGCCCGTTATTGGGCTCAATTGGGGGGAACCTAGTGGCATTCGGAGATCTATCAGCAGAAGACAAGCAGACTATTTTGCAGCATTTGGAGGACCTGCGCAAAGCCATGATTATAAGTACAATAGCAATAATTGTAGCTGCCGTGGCCTCATTTTCTTTTAATGAGCAGATTCTAGCTATAATCATCTCACCTTTGACCAGTCTGGACGAGAACCTCGTGGTAACCGGGGTTACGGAGGCATTCTTTGTTAAGTTGAAACTGGCTTTCCTGTCTGGTTTTATCATTTCTTCCCCGATTGTTTTATGGTCATTCTGGAATTTCTTCAAACCCGCCCTGTATCCCTCAGAAAGAAAGTATATATATGTATTGCTGCCGGTAAGTTTGCTTCTTTTTGCTGCCGGGGTGCTCTTTTCATATTTTGGTATACTGCATCTGGTTTTGAAGTTTTTTATTTATATTGCCGGGGATACCCTGGAGACTATGTTTAAAGTGGACCAGTATGTTGCTTTTGTACTGGCATTTACTATACCTTTTGGGATCGTTTTTGAACTGGCGGTAATCGTATACTTTCTGACTATTATAGGGGTAATAAAAAATAAAATGCTGGCCAATAACCGAAAAAA
>CAZHHJ010000228.1:0-2033 GCA_964531295.1 uncultured Syntrophomonas sp. | reverse complement strand
CAATACCGGGCCTATCCTTTATTATTTCACTTAGCAGAACCATCCCCTTCGTTTGTTTAAATGTTAGCAGCCAACCACAAGAACCGTCCCCTTGGTTTTCCATACAACCCCTTTGCAGGACGACAGCAAATTAGCTGACATATTTTACTCGGTATACCAATATCTATGTAAAACAGAGGTGGTAGATTTATGTCAGCAGCCAATGAAATGGATATATTAAAAAAAGAAATCTTTCCCCTCCTGGCACCAACAGTAAAACAAATGTTTTTGCGGGCGGATGAGAAGAAACTGGCCAAAATTGAGGAAATTCGTATGAGATGCAGTCAACCTTTGATCATCAGGGATGGAGATCGTGAGTACGGATTAGCCCCCAAAATAGGAATTACAGGTGATATTGGCCGATCTTACTGTGTTACCCGGGAGGATCTTATGCGGACAATTGCTGCCATCAGTGACAATTCCCTCTATGCGTTTGAAGAGGACATCCGCAAGGGTTTTATAACCATAGCAGGTGGTCACCGGGTTGGGCTGGCAGGACAAGCGGTGATGCAGGATATGCACATTAAGACCATCAAAGAATTCTCCAGCATCTGTATCCGTGTTGCCCGCGAAGTAAGAAACTGCGGCAGTGAGCTTATTAATACTATTTGTCCAGCTAATAAAGTGAAAAACACTCTGCTGGTTTCACCTCCGCGCTGCGGGAAAACCACCCTGCTGCGGGACATAGCCAGGCTTTTATCTGTCGGCAGCAGTCAACACAAACCCCAAAATGTAGTGATAGTCGATGAAAGGTCGGAGCTGGCTGGATCTTACCTGGGGATACCGCAATTAGATGTGGGGCCTCGTACGGATGTTCTGGATGCCTGTACCAAGGCGGCCGGGATGATTATCGCAGTCCGGGCCATGTCTCCAGACCTTATCATTACTGATGAACTGGGTAGAAAAGAAGATGTGGACGCAGTGCAGGAATGCATTAATGCCGGGGTAAGCATTATAAGCAGTGTGCATGCCGCAAGCATCGAAGAACTGCAGAATCGCCCCCTTATGAGGGACCTGATCTCCAGCCAGGTATTCAAAAATATTATTATACTTTCCCGCAGCAGAGGACCGGGAAGTATAGATAAGATTGTCAGGTGGGATTAAATATGGCCTGGTTCAAAATGATAGGTATGGCATTCATTATTTCTAGCCTGGGGACCTGGGGTTTATCCGGAGCCCGGGGAATAGGGAAGAGAACCGAGGAGTTAAAAGAATTAAGGTTTGCTATAGCCTTCCTGGAAAAAGAAATTACCTATATGCATACTCCTTTAACCTGTGCATTGGAAAGGACTGCTCGGATGTGCCGGCCTCCAGTTTCAGCTCTTTTTGGGGAAAGTGCTATCGCTTTAAAAGCCAGGCAGGGATTAACCGCCGGGGAAGCCTGGATGCAGGGCATCAAGTGTTTACATATTCGATCCAACTTGAAAGAGACTGACCTGGAAGTCTTAGCCACTGCGGCGCATCATCTGGGCCGGAGTGACAGTTCAGATCAACGGAAGTTCCTGCTACTGATGCAGGAGGAAATCCAGGTCCAGGAAGAAAGAGCCCGGCAGGAACAGGGTGCCAACCAGAAACTATGGTCTTATGGGGGATTTATTATAGGCATAGTAATAGTCCTGCTGCTAATCTAAATGGTGATTTTTCTATCTGCCGGGGAGAGCCCAAATTGCAGGAATAGGAGGCTTCTTTATGGACGTAGATATAATATTTCGCATAGCCGGGATCGGTATATTGATAGCAATTTTATCTATAGTACTGAAACAGGCTAAAAAGGAGGAACAAGCTGAAATGTTAACCTTAGCCGGGGTGGTGGTGGTACTAATTATGGTGGTGCAGTTAATGAATCAGCTTTTTACAGTGGTCAGGTCGGTTTTTAATCTCTAAAGCCTGGGTATTAATGGAAATATTTTTCGCTAATAAAGAGGGGAGATTAGATTGGAAATAGCTCAGATTGTGGGATTAGCTCTGGTAACGACCATAATGCTCCTCATTCT
>CAZHHJ010000227.1:0-2035 GCA_964531295.1 uncultured Syntrophomonas sp. | reverse complement strand
GTAAAAACTATGAGATAGAGATATCTCTCCATGACCAGTGGGAACATTATCAGCGTCAATTATATCAAAAAGAAGTTCCATCCAATCTTTTTTCTGTTTTTTTCCGCTTAGATTTCATAAGGACTCTTTTTTGCCCTTTCCCCGTTATTGTAAAGACGATGATTATGATAAAACATGATAAGGTTCAGCATTTCCTGTGAAGTTTGGTTCCGTGAAGTGACAAAATGGGGACAGGTAGATAATGCAGATTGATCACATCACCTTGACATAGTGAGATTATAGGGAGTATATATATGTATGAGCAAGGCAGAGAAGGCCATACAGAAAATGAAAACCAACCCCCGGGACTGGCGGATCGGCAGCTTGGAGGTTGTTGCTGGATATTATGGGCTGAATATTCGTAAAAGCGGCGGTAGTCATGTGGTTTTTGGACATAATGAGTCTAATATTGTCGTTACGGTTCCAGCCCATAAACCGATCAAGCCAGTATATATAAGGCAATTCATTATGTTGGTGGAATCAGTGATAAGGGGGTAAAAAAATGCACAAATTTGGAGATTACATCATTGAAATCACACCACTTTCCCAAGAGGATGGAGGCGGTTTTCTTGCGACATTCCCGGATCTTGATGGTTGTATGGCTGATGGAGAAACCATGGAAGAAGCCATAAAGGAAGCGGAAGCCGCATTTAACTGTTGGGTGGAAGCTTGTCTTGAATGGGATAAAGTTATCCCAGCTCCCAGCTTTGCTAACACATCAGGTAGGTTAGTAACTTGTGTCCCTAAAAGCCTGCAAGCCAAGCTGGAAGCAAAAGCAAGGCAGGAAGGTGTGTCTCTGAATGCTTTTGTGCTGGCCAAACTTGCCGAAGGAATATAAGTCCGAGAAAATAAGGACAGGTAGATAATGCTTGACCCGGTAGTTGCCTATGTTTTATTATGAATTAATCCGTTGAAAGTAGGGGGACACTAGCAATGGAGGTATAGAATATGGCACGTATACCAAGAATTTTGTTAAACAAGCAAGGAGAGTCAACCGTTTATCATGTAATGTCCAGGACGGCCCTGGACGGTTTTCCCATGAAAGACGTTGAAAAAGATTTTCTGCTGGAGTTGCTGAAACGCTTGAGTGGGCTGTATTTTGTAGAGGTGCTGGGTTTTTGCTGGATGGATAATCATTTTCATTTGTTAATCCGTATGCATTCAGACTCAGGTTTTACCGATAACGACATCAAAGAACGTTTTGAGAAGTTCCACGATAATGCAGGGGATGGGCAGTGTTTTACGGATGTTGAAATACCTTATTTGCGCACAAAATTATCCAGCCTTTCAGAGTATGTGCGTGAGATTAAGCTTGGTTTTACACGCTTTTACAACAAACGGCATAAACGCATGGGTTTTTTCTGGGGAGGGCGTTTTAAAAGTGTTGTTGTGGAAAATGGCAACACCCTTATAAATTGCCTTGCCTATATTGATTTGAATCCTGTTCGTGCAGGGATTGTTACAAAACCGGAAGATTACAGGTGGAATTCTATTGCCTACCATTTGCAGACTGGCAACAAGGATGAATTCTTATCCCTTGATTTCGGACTTAAAGTATTTGGTGTTTCAGATCCAGATGAGCGGTTGAGAGATTACAGAAGGTTTCTCTATGAAACCGGTGCAATGGATACAGCTAAAGGTCGACAGATCAAACAAAAAGTGTTGGAAAAAGAGAGAGATAAAGAGTTTGAGATCACCAGGGTTGATCGTTTTAAATCAAGATCTCGGTATTTCTCTGATTCGGGAATTATCGGCACAAAAGCCTTTGTACAAGAAAACTATCAACGAGTAAAACACCTGTTTCAATCCAAAAATGAAAAGAGCCCCAAGGCAATCAACGGGCTTGATGGAATCTATTCTTTGAAAAGACTGATAGAGTAGGCATCTTAACCCTTACTTTCTTCTGCCCTGGAGCTTACCCATCCTTTTCACGCATATGCTACATTGATCATGTTATCACTTGCATCCCTCGGTTCTTTTTGAATTGTGATATCTA
>CAZHHJ010000226.1:0-2037 GCA_964531295.1 uncultured Syntrophomonas sp. | reverse complement strand
AAATGTTTTTTTGATGTTGTTTCAAGTAGTTATCATTGAGGTGTTTTAAAACTTTACAAGACCATATGACGGGTGTGGAGCCTGAAAAATAATAGAGGGGACCCTGATTGTTGAAAAGAGCACGAAATTTTATGATTATCGCCTCAAGCCCAGTGATCCATTTTATTCTTTTTTTTTCAGGTATATAGTGAAATTTCTCTAATTCGTTTTTAACAATAAACTCCTCCTGAACCGTATAAGGGCCTATTGCATCTGCAGTCGGTAAAAAATCTGTTAAAAAGAAAGGGCGTATGAAGTAGGAATCAGAATCTATCCATGCGTAATTCTCACTAAAGTTGTTTCGCCAGAACTCAAGTTTAATAAGCTGCTGAATCAGGTGAGGGGGGAAAAGTTTGGGAAGGGGCCCGTTTGTTTGTGCGCTGATTTTAAGCGTCTCTTCGTCCGTTATAAATATACAGGGGATACCGTTAAAACAACGTTTGAAATCTTCCAGGTCTCTTTCTGGAACAGATATGTAGAGAAGGATGCTATCACTGTTGAAACGATAAACGCTTTCAGCCATTCGCCTTGCCATAAGCATGTCATTGCTATAGGACTTGCAAAACAGTACAAGTTTTTCCATTAATCTATTACCTCAACCTTTTACCTTGAAGATGTTTTTTCGTATCGTTTATTTAGAAAGTTGACTATCGTCTCACCTGCATTTCCATTTCCATATGGGTTTTTTGCCCTGGACATCCT
This sequence comes from uncultured Syntrophomonas sp., assembly GCA_964531295.1. Classification (GTDB taxonomy): domain Bacteria; phylum Bacillota; class Syntrophomonadia; order Syntrophomonadales; family Syntrophomonadaceae; genus JAAYJK01. The sequence goes on along the minus strand of CAZHHJ010000226.1, from coordinate 1,296 downwards.
TTCATAAATGGAATCATAATGAAGAAGTTCTTCAACGGATTCTGTTATGCTTTGGGGGTCAATGCCCACAAGTCTAACTGTACCAGCCTCTACCCCTTCGAATCGTTCTGTTTTCTTTCTCATCACCAATACAGGTTTTCCAAGCGCTGGTGCTTCCTCCTGGATGCCTCCACTGTCAGTGAGAATGATCCAGGATTTCATCATTAAATAAGTAAATGAAAGATAATCAATAGGCTTTATTAGGATGATGTTCTTTATGCCCGCCAGGATGTCATGAACAGGTTGCATCACGTTGGGGTTTAAATGGACAGGATAGATAATGTTCATATTTGGATGGTTAAGGGCTATGGTCTTCAAGGCTGAACAGATGTTTAAAAATCCGATTCCAAAGTTCTCCCGTCTATGGCCCGTAACCAGTATATAATTTGAATTGAAAATATCGTTCCTTGTCATTGATTTGATCCTGGTTTCTATGGTGGTTTCAATCTCCCTGTTGGTCATGATTTTATTTACAATATGTTGCAAAGCATCAATGACGGTGTTGCCAGTTATAAGGATATCTGCTTCGTTTATTCCTTCCTTGATTAAGTTTAACCTGTTTGCTGACGTTGGAGCGAAATGAAGGGTTGCGATATGCGTCGTGAGTCTTCGATTGCCCTCCTCCGGCCAGGGAGAATAAAGGTCACCTGTTCGTAAGCCCGCCTCAATGTGTCCTATTGGCACTTGCTTATAAAAACCTGCCAATGCAGCAGCAAGTGTTGTTGTCGTGTCTCCTTGCACTAATATCATATCAGGTAAAAAATCATTAATCACAGAGCTGATCTTCCGTATGGCAGTACCAACAAGATCAGATAGCTCTTGACCCGGTTTCATTATATTTAAGTCATAGTCTGGTGTGATTTGAAAAAGGTCGAGAACTTGATCCAGCATCTCACGGTGTTGAGCTGTAACACAGATCTTAAACGAAAAACTACTCGATTTTTGGAGTGCTTTAATAATTGATGCCATTTTAATAGCTTCGGGTCTTGTTCCAAAAACAATTAATATTTTCATGGTAGGGTCACTTTTTATGGGTTCTGAATAATAAAAATTTAATTTCTAATGGGAAATTAGCGTCTTATACTGATTTGATACCCAAAAGAAAAACTCAGTTACACTCTGGAATAAATAAACCGGTTTAACTCCTTTAAGGATATTGTACGAGATCGTTTCGGATCTCAATAAGTTGGCGAACAGCACCTTCAACCGTCAGGGGGGATGCCTGGGTGAGATCCGGTAGCCCTGTCTCTTTCCATT
>CAZHHJ010000225.1:0-2082 GCA_964531295.1 uncultured Syntrophomonas sp. | reverse complement strand
AATGCATTGATTCTATTGCTGCTGCCCGCTTTCAGGGTCAGAAGAAAAGTGATCAAGGCAACAAACAAACCTTCCCCGACCCAATATGGCAAATTCAAAAGAGAATGTATCATCTCCCCCATAGCAATTGGGTAAGCGATCATCGCTCCATAAGATGAAAACAGAATTCCTGCTAAAGCCAGGTAACTAGCGTTTCGGCCTAAGTATCTGCGGAAAATAGTATAAAGAGAAACTTCACTTTTTTCCATATATACAAGTTGGACGATATACATAGCTGTTAAATAAGAAAAGAATGCACCCAGGAAAAAAATTGCAGTACCGCCTAAAAGGCCACTCTTTGATAATACATAAGGCAATCCAAGTATGCCCGCTCCAATCAAAGTACCGGCGAATAGAAGTGAACCCGTTAAATTATCTAATTTCATAATTTTACCCTCAATAGTGGTAAAACGATTTTATATTAAATATTAAGAAATAGCAAATAAACAGGAATCGTGTCATTTTACAATAAGTTGATAAGTTGGTGATAAGTTGGTGTCAGGCACCAGGTGGTCTCGTAAAATATCGTTATGCAAGCACTCGTTCCCAAAACCGATGGAACGCAACACCCTGTATAAATTGGTCTATAAACTCATTATTACCTGCATAGCCCAGGAAGACGCCAAGACTATTTCCCATCTTCTCATCTTCAATCCATGTTCTACCTTCATTTGTTCCAGCAATAGGTTTATAGTGTATGAATGCTTCCTTTATAAACATGCAAGCTTCCATTACAAAGTATGGATCTGCATTTTTACCCCCGTCAATATAAACAGCGTCAAAAACAACCGATGAATCAGTGATAAATGATTTTGCCGCTTCCATCTGACTGACGTCAGAGCTTGTTATTATACCAAGCTTATCGCTTATAATGGCCGCTTGTGCGCCCTCTGCTTGCAGGGCTTTAATAACCGTATCAACCTGATTGTAATCAAATCCCTCGGCAATAATAACCGCAACTTTCCTTGTTCGAGCTGTTTTAATTGTGCTTTCTTGACTGAGGGCAGGCGATGCTTTGGTCACCGTTGAACTACTGGTGGTTGGAGGTGTGACGCCAATTTTGTAAGCGATTGCCTTTGCCAGTTCCAGATTTACATTGGTAAACATATCAACTACTCGTTGCTTAATGCATTTGTCCTTCACTCTACCTACCTCAAAGGCAAATGCATCAATGATATGCTGTCTCTCGGGCGGGCTCATGCTGTTCCAGAACAGGGTCGCCTGAGAGAAGTGATCGTTAAAGCTTCCGCTCCGGGCACGGGTTTTCTTTCCTTCAACCTTTTCTTGGTAGTGGACATAGCCCCCATTTTCCTCGCCGACGGGGTAAGGAGAGTTGTTCGCCATGGCATTGCGATGGTGTGCAACATTTCCTACGTTGATGGTCTGACGGCCATAGCCGTCTCGCTGATTATTGTGAACCGAACAAACCGGACGGTTAATGGGGAGCTCATGGAAGTTTGGCCCGCCAAGACGAATTAACTGGGTATCGAGGTACGAAAATAGTCGCCCCTGCAAGAGTGGATCGTTTGAAAAGTCAATTCCTGGCACCACATTTCCCGGATGAAAAGCTACTTGCTCTGTCTCTGCAAAAAAATTGTCTACATTACGATTTAAAGTCATTTTTCCAATAATATGGACCGGCACATCTTCCTCCGGCCAAAGTTTTGTAGGGTCAAGAATATCAAAGTCAAAGGAAAATTCATCCTTCTCCTCGAGGAGCTGTAGGCCTAACTCAAACTCTGGATGGTTACCCATTTCTATATTGTCCCATAAATCACGACGGTTGAAATCCGGATCCTCTCCACCGATTTTCGCGGCTTCTGCTTGTACGAGAGAATGCACACCCAACAGCGGTTTCCAATGAAACTTTACAAAATGCGCCTTACCTTCTTCATTGATAAAACGAAAGGTGTTCACACCAAATCCTTCCATCATGCGAAAGCTTCTTGGGATGGCGCGGTCGCTCATTGCCCACATAACCATGTGTGCTGATTCTTGATTCTGTGTAATCCAATCCCAGAATGTGTCATGAGAAGCCGTCGC
>CAZHHJ010000224.1:0-2103 GCA_964531295.1 uncultured Syntrophomonas sp. | reverse complement strand
CTGAACCAATTGACCTTTCGCAATAGGACATATAGCTTGTAAATGCTCCTGCCATAAGGAATTTAGGCCGGGAATAAATAGCAAAAGGGCAAAAAAACCCCTGAGCATGATGTAATTATTGAAAAGCCGACAAGAAAGCTTCTAGGGATTAAATATACGGCTTTGAAGCTTAAAGCCAAATGAATTATACTGTATATAGTAGCTAAAAAGAAAACGCACCATATATATTGTGGTTGTGAGGAGGACGTTGGATGAGTATTGTCAAGATAAAAAAGCGTGACGGCCGAATTGTGCCCTTTGATAAAGAAAAAATCGTTGACGCTATTTTTAAGGCTGCCCGGGCAGTTGGCGGAAGTGATCGAAAGACCGCAGAAGAACTGGCTGCCAAAGTTGTAGAACTAGCAGAATATTCTTTTATGGACCGCTATGAAATCCCTACCGTTGAAGATATACAGGATTTAGTAGAAAAGGTGCTGGTGCGTAATGACCATTATAAAACCGCTAAAGCGTATATTCTATACCGTAAACAGCATGAGAGAATGCGGGACAGCCTACAGCTTATCCAGAATAATGAGATCATCACCAATTATTTAGACCGGAGTGACTGGCGGGTGAAAGAGAATTCCAATATGAATTTCAGCCTGCAGGGCATGAACTTTCATGTATCTTCTATTGTCACCAGTCAGTATTGGCTGAACCAGATTTACACCCCACAGATGAAGGAAGCTCAAGAGGTGGGGGATTTTCATATACACGATCTGGGCATACTGGCCGTATACTGTGTAGGATGGGATCTTCAGGATTTAATCAGGGAAGGGTTCAAAGGCGCCCGCGGTAAAGTAGTCAGCAAACCGGCCAAACACTTTCGAACCATATTAGGCCAGATCGTTAATTTCTTCTATACTCTGCAAGGGGAAGCGGCAGGAGCACAGGCATTTTCAAATTTCGATACTCTCCTGGCTCCCTTTGTATACTATGACGAGCTTAATTATGAGCAGGTTAAACAGTGCCTGCAGGAATTCATTTTTAATGTGAACGTTCCTACCCGGGTAGGCTTCCAAACCCCGTTTACCAACATCACCATGGACTTGAAGTGTCCCCAGCATATGCAGGATGAAGCAGCCATTTTGGGCGGCCAGATACTGGACAAGACATATGGCGACTTCCAGGAAGAAATGGATATGCTTAACAAAGCATTTGCAGAAGTAATGATGGAGGGGGATGCAGAGGAAAGGGTGTTTACCTTCCCTATCCCTACCTACAATATTACCCGAGATTTTGACTGGGATAATCCCGACTACGATAAAATTTGGGAAATGACCGCCAAGTACGGTATTCCGGGCTTCTCCAACTATATAAATTCAGATATGGATCCGGCTGATGCCAGGAGCATGTGTTGCCGCCTGCGACTGGACAACCGGGAACTGAGGAAAAGAGGGGGAGGACTGTTCGGGTCCAATCCGCTCACCGGTTCTATCGGGGTGGTTACTATCAATATGCCCAGGATTGGATACCAGGCTATAGACCGGGAAGATTATTTCCGCAAACTAGGTGAAATTATGGATATGGCCCGAGACAGTCTGGAAACAAAAAGGAAGATGCTGGAAAACCTTACTGACTCGGGATTATATCCCTATTCCCAGTTTTACCTGCGGGCAGTCAAAGAATTCTCGGGCGATTACTGGCTGAATCATTTTTCCACGATAGGGTTGGTAGGCATGAATGAGTCCTGCTTAAACTTCCTGGGCCAGGATATAGGCAGCGAAGCTGGGCATAAATTTGCTCTGGAAGTAATGGGATTTATGAAGGATCGAATCCTGATTTATCAGGAAGAAACCGGCAACCTCTTCAACCTGGAAGCAACTCCGGCTGAAGGCGTGAGCTACAGTATGCCCCGTAAAGATACGGTTCGATATCCAGACATCATAGTTGCTAACCAAAGCGATGTGATAAACAAAGGGAACCAGCCATTCTATACCAACTCTACCCATCTGCCGGTAGGGTATACAGATGATATATTCCTGGCCATGACCCTGCAGGATCCCTTGCAGAGCATGTATACTGGTGGCACCACCTTCCACATGTTTTTGGGTGAAGCCCTGC
>CAZHHJ010000223.1:0-2146 GCA_964531295.1 uncultured Syntrophomonas sp. | reverse complement strand
GGTAGTTTCATAAACAATGGTACCGTCTGCCAGGGTGTTTACCGTGTACTGTAGCCCCTGTATTCTTACTAGTTCTTCTAGTGCCGCGCAATTATAAGCTTGCATGAAGCTACTTATTTTGGCTTCGTTCAAATGGGCTTCGGCTTCCTCATACGTCCATTCCTCATTCGAGATTTTCTCCCGAAATGATTTTTCCGTTTCTTTAAGGACGTTAGCGTTAGCTAGGTAATCGCTAATGTGATTGGCCCAAAAGTCAGCGATGATCTCATAAGAACCATCTTCCTGCTTTTGAAAGCCCACATCATATTCCCCAGGGAGCCGCATAACTAAATCACAGAGTGTTTTTTGTCCGTTATAACCCCTGCACATTTGATTGTGAACTACCATATTCCCTAACTGCGTAGCTGCTTTTTTAATGGCTTCTGCATTATTTAATTTGGTTTTTACTGCAAACCAGTGACTCATTAAAACACTTCCCTTCCCTATAAATAGGATTTACATCAATCCGTGCCCCCTAAAGCTAAAATACGAGCCATCCCCGACAATAACGTGGTCTAAAACTTCAATACCAAGGATTTCGCCAGCTTTAACCAGTTGTTCCGTTATTGCCTTATCTTCTTTCGACGGGGTTATGTCCCCCGTAGGATGGTTGTGTGCCACGATTATGCTTGCCGCATTGGATATTATGGCTGTTTTAAATGCCTCCCTGGGGGAAACGGCGGCACTATACAAAGTACCGATTGATACAGTTGTGATATTGTTTATCTGCCCTTTTCTGCTTAGGGATAGACAAACAAAATGTTCGCGGTCTTTGTTTTCGAGATAGTTTTCTAGTAGTTTGCAGATATCGTCTGGTCCATGGATTTCGCCATAAGAAAGACTTCCTTCCTTGACCTGCCTGATACTTACAATTGCTATTTCTTGCGTATATTCGCAATTCTCGAATAAACTTTCTATCATTTCAACACTTCCTTTCCCGGCGTAAATCGCCGGACATAATTTAAAAAACTCCATAAAAAAAGCCGCTATATAAATAGCGGCTTAAATCTCTCACTTACCTGCGGACACAGGGGTAGGGTTACAAATTTTGTGACAAATTTGTTTACCTTTTTATTTGGTTATTTGGTGTACGGTTTGTTACTTATGCTTCATATTATATCGCTTTATGGGAAGAAAGGGAAGGGAGAATCGAGAAAATTCTCCCTTCTTTTTTCTTCTATGCAAAAAGGACTAATTGACTATCCGCCTGTTGCAACATTCTCTTACGGCTGCTCTTTGACATTTGAGATAGGTCAATTTCTTCCTCGGCTAGTATTTCACTCAACGTCTTTAATCTTCTGGTGTCCTCTATAGTGAGGACTTTCTTGTTTATTAAAGTCGCTACTTCCGCTTTATATGATTCAAATATCTCATTTGAATTAAGCGTTACAATGTTATCTTTCAGCATTGAAAGGATGTCTACTATATCGCCACTATCCCCAAATGACCGCAATCCTTCATTGGTCAACGATCCTTCCAAGATACCGGCTGCGTTTAATTTACTTCCTATTAATTGGAAACATTTCTCCTGCAAGGTATCTTGATAACATAGGAATATGACTTTGACTTCTTGCTCTTGCCCAATTCGCCAGCTGCGAGCCGATGCTTGCCTAACGGTTGACGGGACATATCCGGTTTGCATCCATATAATGGTCGGGCACTCTAAAAGGTCTAATCCTGTTTCGACCAACTCTGGATGGCATATAAGGATATTCTTACTTTCCCCATTAAGCTTTCCTTTTACATAGGCTTCTCGCTTACGAGTGTTAACGGTGTTCGATCTTACTACTTGTACCCTGGCTCCGGGGGCCTGGTTGGCCACCCACTCCAATCTGGCTAAACAATCTCGTCTATTGGTATAGGCAGTGAAAACTAAACATTTTCTGCCCAAGGCTAGTTCGGCTTCCAGGATGCTTTGTAGTTCCCTTTCTTTATTATAGAGTTTGGTCTGATCGAGTTCCGGTAATGGCAGGTAAAAGTTGAAATCTGGTTTTTCAACGCTGATTGCATCTGGCCCATTGGCTAAATCAGGATAACTCAAGCAGGTGTGTAGCATAATGCTTGCCATCTGGCTGCCACCTTCTTTTATGGAGTTTTTGAGTTCCTG
>CAZHHJ010000222.1:0-2148 GCA_964531295.1 uncultured Syntrophomonas sp. | reverse complement strand
CTAATAGATTTTACATCAATTACTAGCACTGGAGATATGATTGGAAGCCCATTATATATGTCTCCTGAGCAAGTTAAAGATAGTAAAAATATCGATTACAGATCCGATTATTATTCATTGGGTGTGATTCTGTTTGAATTGATAACTAAGGAATATCCTTATGGTCAGCTGGAATCCAGAGAGCAATTATTTTATAAGATTATCAATGAGCCTCCCTTGTCAGTGTTGCAGTTTGAACCTAAAACGCCTAATTATATGGATAACTTAATTTCCAATTTGCTAAATAAGTTGAACTATCAACGACCAAATAATAAAGCAAAAATATTAATGTATTTAAGCTCGTCTCAAATGGAGGATTATAATAATGAATTAACTAGCTTTGAACCAAGTTTTTTCCTTAGGGTATGGAATGAAAAGTCAGTATTTAAAGGTTATTATGAAGATGGTTATACTGTTGAAAATGTTGTTTTTCCAATCAACCATCAGTATCGCCAAAAAGGTCTTTTAAAACATATAAAAGACAATAATATTAACTTCATTATCGATCCGGCTACTATGCGTCTAGCATATGATACATTTGCCGATGTAAAAGGACTGGTAAAGTTACCATATGCTCCTCAAGGATATACCAGACTTGAAATTGCAGATTTTATTGATTTAAATCAAAAGCAGGCCTACGTTAAATCAGTTATAGAAGAACAACTCGAACAAAGTCCGAGTTGTATAGTGGCACCTTTTCATATGAGCAATAATTCTAATCTAGTTAGTATTAAAAATAGCAACATCGAAACCTGGTTTTCTTTAGATGTAAAGCTTCTAAAGGAGACCAAAGATTACCTTGTGGCAAATAGAATAAATAAAAAACTGGTTGGTGGATTTTGTATAAAAGCTGATATCTTAACAGCACAAACCGAAAAGGAGTATTTTTTAAATGTTTTAAGTGGATTACCCTGCGATATATACTGGATATATGTAGATTGTATTAACAATGATACTGGCGCAGCGCAGATTTACCATTATATATCGGCTCTGCTTGAGCTTCAAAAGGCAACTAACAAGCCCGTGGTTGCAGGAAGAGTTGGTTGCATAGGATTATTATTGCTTGCGTTTGGAATATATGCTTTTGAAGCTGGAGCTGCAAGATTCGAGTCTTTCTATGAAGATTTATACAAAGAAGACACAGATGCTTACAATATGTATGCTATGTATTATATCCCAGAGTTGTTGAGAAACATACCCGTTGAAAGAAAGAATCCGGCTAAGATTATGAGTATTTTAAAGGACAAAATCGGAATAGATTTACAATGTAATTGTCCATATTGTATAGGGAAGCAACCCGATGAATTAATAGTTGAGGCTAACAGTAAAAAACATTTTCTGTATAGACGCCAGCAAGAAATTGAAATTTTCAGGTCATTAAGTGTTTCAGAAAGGCTGGATTATATGGAGGATAGAATTAAAAAGGCCATTGGTTACCATAAGGGTTTAACGCCTATTTTAAGGGATAATGAATCGAATTTCTTGAAGATATGGCAGAGAGTTATTCCTGATTTGCGAAACGAATATTGTTTATAAAAGAGGTATTAAACATGAAGGAATCTGAATTAGTAGGTATTATTAACAAACACTTAAAAGACAGTCAATTAATATATGCTAATGAAATAAGAATGGGGATAGGAATTCCAGATGTAATGGTAGGCTATCATATTGCGGAAGAACTTAGCAGCATTATGGACTACTATGTTCTTAAATTGTATTACATTCTTGTGGAAAACAATATCCAAACTATCAATGAAGCTTGTGAATTATCTGCATGGTCACGAAAAGATGTACTTAAATATTTGAGACTATTGGAGAAAAGCAACATTATAAGCCTTCATAATAAAGAAATCACTATACTTCAAAGAATTGAAGATTTCAACTTGGGAATAAATCTAGCTATTGAAGTAAAAGTTAGGGATTGGAAAGGCGGACTCAACCAAGCACAGAGATATCTATGCTTTTCAGATTATTCATATGTTGCATTACCAGAAAAAGCTATTATGAATGTGGATACCGAGAAGTTTATTGAATATGGAATAGGTATTCTTGCTATAGCCGATGATCGTTTGTATGAGGTTTTAAATCCTTCTAAATCAAACAAGTGTG
>CAZHHJ010000221.1:0-2165 GCA_964531295.1 uncultured Syntrophomonas sp. | reverse complement strand
CGAGGGAAAATATGACTATCGAAGAGATACAAGCATTTACACCAATGGAAACGGTAGAAGTAGAAACTGGAGTTCCTTCACTACCTAATACAGGAGCCATGGGACTGGGGTCAATATATGGATTATCCGCTCTGGCCTTTGGCTCAGGTATATTGCTCAGGAAGAAGAAAGATTAAGGATGCAGCATTTCGAACTGCATTAAAGCACGGAATAGAAATTACCGGTAGATATGCAGTAGATATAAACATCTAATATGAAAAGAGCTTGATTAACAGGGCTTGATTTGATTTACTAAAATCATTCGAGCCCTGTTTGTCTTTGTTGCAGGAAACTGCGGTTGGTGGGTAGCGGAATGGGAATAAGTCAGAAGATTATCGCTCGATAATGTAGTACTTATTCAATACCTGCTGGATAATGTTCGATAATACTTATTAATGGGCTAATTATGGCAAAGGAGTATGTGCATGGAAACAGCTGATATCAATATAAAGAACTTGAAGAAGAGATTAGGCGAAGTAAAAGAAGCCCTTTTTCAAGCAGAAGAATACACAAGCGAAAACAGGAAGTCTTATTTTGGCGATAAGGTAAAGTATGTTATTTTTATTTCTTTCTGCGATGGGATTTCCAGAGCGCATGTTTGCAAGGGAGTTGCCAACTCGTTGGATAGCAGCTGGAAAAACGCTCTGGCTGTAATGAATAAAAAGATAAAAGAACTGCAAGTAAATCCTATTTGGATTAAGGCGGATATAGTGACAGAAGTGCGGGAATATGGTTTTAAGGAGTTCATAGACTATATTTCCCGGATCAGAACCAACTATTTTCGAGAAGGTATCGCTTTTGATTCGATGTTCAATTTAGCTTTTTTAGAACAGGAAGTGAATGCTAATGTATTTATTAATGAAAACAAAGAATACGGAGGTAAACACCTGGTCTGGAAGAATATAAACTTTTACCGAAAAAATAATTTGGGCATGACTTATCCCATTGAAGAGAATTCACTGGAGAATGTATTTACATTTAAGACCCGGGCTTTTTTTCACGATGGCAGCAAGTGTTACAGCTTAAACAATGAATGGCTTAACAACGGCCGGCGTTTTATAGAAAGTATTGATAAAGAACTAATTGCCATATTAATAGAAAAATCCTCCCATTATTTATCCCAGCAAGTAGATGTTAACGGGAGATTCCGTTACGGCTATTTTCCTTGTTTTGACAAAGAGATTCCCAGCTACAATATTTTGCGGCATGCTAGCACCACCTATTCTATGATTGAAGCCTATGAAATTACGGGAGAAAATGATCTGGCCCAGGCTATCAAATCAGCCCTAGATTATTTGCTCACCGAAGGCACCGAGTATTTAGAGGGTATGGATGGAGTTACCCGGGCTTTTGTAGTGGAGAGAGCCCAGGGTGATGAAATCAAATTAGGGGCCAATGCCGCTGCTATACTGGCCCTGTCCAAATACACGGTGGTGTTCAAGGACCCTCAGTATATCCCGGTGATGCAGCAATTAGCCGAAGGGATTGATTTTTTCCATAATAAACACGATGGCTCCTTTGTCCATGTTTTGAATTATCCCGATTTATCGCTTAAAGCCAAACACCGGATAATATATTATGATGGAGAAGCTACCTTTGCCTTGATGAGGTTATACGGTATAGATAAAAATGCACGCTGGTTAAACATTGTGGAACAGGCCTTTAAGTATTTTATTCAGAATAAATATTGTGAATACAAAGATCACTGGTTGAGCTATTGCTCCTATGAATTAGTAAAATATAAAGCTGAGCAGGAATATGTGCGATTCAATTTAAAAAATGCCAGTGGCATCCTGGATTTTTGCCTGACCCGGGAAACCACTTATCCCACCCTCCTGGAATTATTAATGGCTAGCTACAGCCTGGTGGAAAAAATGAAAAATGAGCAGCTGTTTCTCGAAGAACTGGAATCCTTTGACGAAGAAAAGATGTTACGAGCTATTGAGCATCGGGTGGAGCATCAACTCAATGGCTTGTATTTCCCCGAAGTAGCCATGTATTATAAAGCCCCTCTAAGTATTTTGTGGGCTTTTTATATCCGTCATCATTCCTTCCGGGCTAGAATTGATGATATCGAACATAATATCTCAGGATATTGCAGTTATTATCGGCAAATACTTGATAAG
>CAZHHJ010000220.1:0-2178 GCA_964531295.1 uncultured Syntrophomonas sp. | reverse complement strand
TTCTCAGCAGGCTTCGTATTCTATATAAATGTACCTTCCCTGATAAAGTTTAGGCTTATCTGCGATGAATATGCCTGAATATGGCTACTTGCAGATCTATTTACACGGAACTATCGATACTCCCGCAGAATTGATTAAAATAGTTGACCAGTCGTCCTCCTACACTTTCTTGCCTGAGTGGTAATGATGAATTCCCAAGTAAACCTCCAGATGTTTCGTTATTTGATTCCAAATTTATTTGTTCTGTGATCAGATTCAACCTTTTTTGCAGGACCTTGTCTATAAATACTTCTTCTGGCACCAGACTTTTCTTCTCATATCCATAGTCACTTTGATAAGGTAAAAAACCGTATTTTTTACCGGACTTCTCGACTATTACATACATTTCTCCGGCAAAATTTAGAATAGTCGAATCATCATAGGATATATCATTTTTGGTAGTTACATCATCTATTTCCATACACAAGTGTCCCCCAATATCAACTGGCTTCCATATTCCATCTTGCAGGCAAACCGTGAAATCAGTTATGATCTTGCCGTCCACTATTACTGGGAAATGGTAAAAACCGCTTTGTTCGACTTGTTCCTGTAATGGTAGATCTGAATCAAAATCAGATATTTCTATGCTTATATGCCGAATTGGGGTTCCTAAAATTGCCTTCCCAATGTCTTCTTCACTTTCAAAATGAAAGTCTAGAGCACAACCTTCTATCATCGCGAGGTAATTATCAATGTTTTCCTCTGCACAAATTCTGGCTTGTTCTTCTGGAGAAACTGCATAACTAATTCCCGCAGTTAATAAAGTAATTACCAAGATAAGACAAATACCAATAAATGATTTATTGTTCATAATTAACCTCCATTATAAAGTCTATATCCTCAGTCATCACAGTCAAATATGCTCCTTATCCAATTGTAAGATTTATTATTCCAATGTTGGCCACTTCTGTAATCTTGATAGTTTTGTGCATGATAATCACCATCAATAGGATCAATAAATAATACTCCGTTGTAGGAATCATTATAGCCCCTTATTATATTGTCATGATACTGTCCCGTTCCATACCATTCCTGTAATACAGCAATTATAGGATAGTTGTTACTGATTTGGGATTTGATCCCATTGTAAGTTAAGGAACTAGATTGATAAGAATTCACAACACTCCAATGCCCTAATGCTTGCCTTTTTTCATCTATGCCACCACCATAATTATAAGGACCGCCATAAATATATGTTACTATTGATGTCTGACTGGGAGACGAACTTGTACAGTATTCAATTATAGATTGGCAACAAGAGGCCCAACACCACAGGCTTTTTTCCTGTTGATAAGCTGGTATATTAAGATATGCGGCAAAAACGGGTGTACATGGACTTATGATAAGGAACAAGGTTAAATAAAAGCATATTAAAAATCTCCTCACATTATCTTCCTCCCTGTCTATTGAAATAAGGACACTTTATTAAGTCGTGTTTTGCTTCATGGCAACAAAACTTTCTATCCGATATAAGGGCAAATATCATTTACATATTTGCCTTATTCTACTTCTTCAATATTAGCGTCGCGACATAACTCCTCTGTTAGACTTTCAAAAGCCCCTTGTTGTGCTTTTACAAGCTCTTTAGGACCTAAATCTTTAGATATGCTTTCAGCCACGTCACTATAAACACTTTGGCGCAATTTGCCTATGCTTAACATTTTCTGGTAACTAACTGCGGAATCAGCAAAAAATTCATCCAGGCTTTTTCCGGTACCATTAATATATTCTACAATCATATCAGCATTATCAGTATTGTCTGGATCAATCATTGCATCCATTAATGATTGCTTTGTCTGATTGGCATATTCTTGTGCCTCTTTTATGCTTACTTCAAGTCCGAGTTTCTTCGCTTCCTGCCATAAAACGTTATATTCAATAATTTTTTCTTTAACCTCGGAATCTTTAACAGCATTTCCTGTAGACATTTCTAGCATTACTTTTTGATTGAGAAACTCTAATTTAGTTATTGGAGTATCATTTATTTTCATTATTACAGTATCAGCTTTTTTATCTTCTATATTGACACGCATTTTTTCTCCTAGATGAAAATAATCGGATGAGGCACCTAGATGTTTATATCCCCAAAAACTTATACATATCACTAATCCAACAACTACAAGTTTAACAATTGGTTTA
>CAZHHJ010000219.1:0-2192 GCA_964531295.1 uncultured Syntrophomonas sp. | reverse complement strand
AATATAAAAGAAAATAAATGCCAAAAAACCCATGATAATAAATGTCATATTTTAACCACCATTAAATTTTCTATTAACTTAAGTATAATACATAATTCGACTTTCGCAGTTGCAAAATAATCGATAATATGGGTTAAAAAACACCCATAAATAAAGAAACGAAGCACCTAAATCGCGGCGCGGATATTTTTGGGGACTTGCTCATGTTACTAAAGCAATACTACGTCTATAAGTCACTGGGCTCATCGCTCCGGGAGATATTTTAATTCTCTTTTCGTAATACCACCTAAGATAGCTGTCAATTTCATCAATGAATTATCTATGGAAACATTTTTCCATGACCGGCAATACAACATCTCATTCTTGGGTCTCCCAAAGAACTTAACACGCAGAATTATCTGGCGAACAGCCTTTCTTGGCGATCTTGTCAATTCGGCCTGTTCCATTCTTTATTAAGGCTGTGCCTACTGGTAACGAGCCGATCAGCGCCGGCGACCGCAGATCCTTCCCTGCTGCACAGTTCAATGATCGCATCCTTTTCTGCTCCTGGGAAAATTGTACCACAGCACCGCGTCTCATAGGAACTTTCCGTTCACCGAGAGCCAGTTTATCGATCCTCTTAAGCGTCCCCCGTGTTGAGTTTCTGACCGTTCTTATCGACCGGGTATACTGCGCCCGTGCTCCAGATGGCCACTACGGGAGATATCTATAACCACATCACCCCAGGAATGCAACAAGAAGCGGTCGACAGGTTGGAGAAGATGTTTTCCTTGGAAAAATGCCAGAATAACAATGAATGTGTCAACGGGCAAAATATGAGTTAATCAAGAAAAAAAGAAAGCCCCTCCAATCACGGAGGGGCCTTGTTTCTAATGGAGCCGATGCGCGGATTCGAACCGCGGACCTGCTGATTACGAATCAGCTGCTCTGCCACTGAGCCACATCGGCTTATTATTGCCAGCTGTATTGTAGCATAAGGAAAAATCCTCTGTCAAACGAAGTCCTCAGCTCCCAGGAGCGTACGACGCCGTATAAGCTGACCCTGGGAATTAAGCATTTTCATGGCAGGGGTTAGAGTCTTACACACACATTATAGGATATACCCGAGCATATACTTTATAGCAACAGGCACTAATAGAGTTCCAGTCGTTACTAATATTATAGGATACGGATTCTTTCCTCAGCCAATCCTGCTTCCAGTCAATTCAGCCTCTATATCCGTAACCCAACACGTTAAGGCGTTCCTGTTGCTGCGTAAAAAGGGGCAGCAAGAGGTTGCTGCAGAATGCCAGTGAACAACCGTCCCGTTCACACTTGCTTACACTTGGTTACACTTGATTATAATTGATCAGAAATATATAATTTAAATGGAGGTGGTGTTATGTCTGGAGAAAAGGAACTTATAACTGCCCAGGTTCTGGCTGATGCATTAAATCTATCGGTGGAAACCATCTGGAGATATACTCGGGAGAAAAAGATACCCTGTATTGAATTGGGCAGCAAGCAGTACCGCTATAAACTGGCTGATGTAATTGGAGCACTTAGCGCTAGTGTTCAGGAAAAGGCAGTCGAGTACCAGGCCCAACCCGGCAAAAAACTCACTTATCAGGACTATCTGCTGCTGCCGGAGGAACCCGGCTATCATTATGAAATACTGGAAGGTATGGTGGTCAAAGAGCCATCACCCAATGTTTCACACCAGCGGGTTTCCCGGCGACTTCAGCGCATCATGGAAGACTATTTCTGGCAGGCTGATCCCGAAGGTGAAATATTTAATGCGCCCTTGGATGTTACCTTACGTGACATCACCGTAGTCCAACCAGACCTGTTTTATGTGTCTGGCGAACAAAAAATGATTGTGAAAGATAGCCGGATTGATGGTCCGCCTACCCTGGTGGTAGAAATTATATCTCCTTCCAGCAGCCGCAGGGACCGCCTGCAAAAACTGCGGATTTACCAGAGCGTTCAAGTACAGCACTACTGGCTGGTCAATCCCGAAGAAAAAACGCTGGAATGCTTTTCTCTGCGCGAGGGTATATATGCTCTGCTTGCAGCCGGCATGGACGAAGACGTGATAGAACATCCGTGTTTCACAGGCTTAGCTATCGAATTGAAGGCCTTGTGGTAGAGCGTCCATACTCTTGCCAGACTGAAACAGGGCCATGAAAGTACCCAAGCACTTCCTCTAAACA
>CAZHHJ010000218.1:0-2221 GCA_964531295.1 uncultured Syntrophomonas sp. | reverse complement strand
TATAAATTACATTATGGTAAAGGATAATTCCATGATTTCTTGACATCGACAGTTAATATGAGTAAAATTTACAAGTAAAGTGATTTTGCTTTACACATGGAGAAGTTGATCATGATTGAAAAGACTGACAGGATAATAATGCTTAAAGATTTTTATGGCCTCCTGCTTACTGATAAGCAGCAAGAGGTCCTGAATCTTTATTATGAAAATGACTGGTCGCTGTCTGAAATTGCGGATAGTATGGGGATATCCAGGCAGGGTGTTTACGATTTATTGAGGAGAGCAGAGCAGGCCCTGACTGATTATGAAAAGCGCCTGGCCCTGCTGGAACGCTTTGCGCTGACCCGGGAACAGCTGGATAGAGTATTTATATTGTTGAATAATAGCACAGCAATAGATAAAAAGAAGATAGATGATGTATTGAAGATATTAAGGGAAATTGATGATTCGATTTGAGATAAAGGAGAGTTACAGTGGCTTTTGAAGGTCTATCACAAAGACTGCAGGATGTTTTTAAGAAGCTGCGGGGAAAAGGAAAGATCAGTGAAGAAGATGTAAATTTGGCGATGCGGGAAGTCCGTCTGGCCCTACTGGAAGCTGACGTGAACTTTAAGGTCGTCAAAGATTTCATTGGACGGGTCAAAGAAAGAGCCATCGGGCAGGAAGTCTTGCATAGTTTGACTCCCGGACAGCAGATTATAAAAATTGTTCACGATGAAATGGCTGCCTTGATGGGTGGAACGGAAAGCAAATTGGCTTTTTCCTCCCGGCCTCCCAGCATATTTATGGCGGTGGGACTGCAGGGGGCTGGAAAAACTACTACCGTGGCTAAATTAGGTAAGGTTTTAGTAAAACAAGGGAGAAAACCTCTGTTGGTGGCCTGCGATATTTACCGGCCCGCAGCCATTAAGCAACTGCAGGTCCTGGGCGAACAAACTGGAATACCGGTTTTTTCCATGGGGCAAAATAAACCCCTGGATATTGCCCGGGCTTCCATTGAGAATGCTAAAAACAGGGGCTGTGACACGATAATATTGGATACTGCCGGGCGGCTGCATATTGACAGTGAAATGATGGATGAATTAGTTCGGATTAAAGAGGCAGTTAAACCCGATGAAATACTACTGGTCGTAGATGCTATGACCGGACAGGATGCGGTTAATGTTTCCGACCATTTTAATTCCCAATTAGGACTATCGGGAGTAATTCTTACTAAACTGGATGGTGACAGCAGAGGCGGGGCAGCTCTATCGGTTAAAGCAGTAACCGGCTGCGCCATTAAGTTCGCAGGTATGGGGGAAAAGTTGGATGCTCTGGAACCATTTTATCCAGACCGTATGGCATCAAGGATACTGGGCATGGGCGATGTATTAAGCCTAGTGGAAAAGGCCCAGGCCAATATAGACCAGGATAAAGCCCGGGAGATGGAACGGAAGATCAGAGAACAGGAATTTACCCTGGAAGATTTTTTGGAACAGATGCAGCAGGTTAAGTCCATGGGACCCCTGGATGAATTGCTGGGCATGATACCCGGTATGGGGAAAAAACTTAAAGGGATGCCGGCCAGTTTTGATGATAAAGAAATCGTGCATATTGAAGCTATTATACAATCGATGACTACTAACGAAAGACGAAATCCCTCCGTTATTAACGGCAGTCGCAAGAAGCGCATTGCCAGAGGGAGCGGGACCCGGGTGCAAGAGGTCAACCGCTTGTTAAAGCAGTTTGAAGAGTCTCGCAAGATGATGAAACAATTGACGGACATGAGTAAGAAAGGAAAAAAAGGAGGCTTTCCTCTGAATTTTCCCTTTAACTAATATAAGGTCCGTTATTTGGTAGGGAATAAACGTGTTGGCCAGGTTTGTTTCCGTGCAATAAATAAAAAATGTGGAGGAGGTGAAGAGAGTGGCAACAAAAATAAGATTAAAAAGGATGGGTGCTAAAAAAAGACCCTTTTATAGAGTAGTAGTAGCAGATTCAAGATCTCCCCGTGATGGTAGATTTATTGAGGAATTAGGATATTATGATCCTACTACCAATCCTGCCACTGTGAAGATTGATGAAGAAAAGGCTCTGAAATGGCTCGCGACTGGAGCAAAAGCATCTGACACGGTCAAATCCCTTTTGAAAAAACAGGGTATCATGGCTAAATTTGCGGAAAGCCGCAAATAATTTTAACTCAGGCAGGGGGTGAAACATAAGTGAAAAAGCTTGTGGAATA
>CAZHHJ010000217.1:0-2321 GCA_964531295.1 uncultured Syntrophomonas sp. | reverse complement strand
CATACCTATTTTCAGAGCGACTAGCAGATACCGGGGGGTGGTAGGAAAAAAACAGCACTGCTTTCTTTTGTTATTACCGGGGAAAAATTATAATCATGTTGTTAAACAAGAGGGTCATCCTTAAAGGTTTTTTGTATTAATTGAGGGGTAATACAAAATATCGGGGGATCATCTTTATATTAGAGGGGGTATAATAAATGGCTGGTAATTTTGCGTATCTAAACACCAGAGACCTGGAATTTATTCTTCAGGAATGGCTTCCTACTGAGGAAGTATTTGCTTATCCTAAGTTTGCCGATTACTATTCCAAAGACGATGTGAAATCTGTTTTAGCTCCAATTCTAAAAATGTGTAAAGAGGTTATCGAACCTACTAACACCGATGGTGAAGAAAATCCGGTAAAATTCGAGAACGGTAAAGTAATCTGTTCACCATCTTTTGGCCCGCTATTCCATCAATTGCAGGAAGAAGGTTGGGGAACCAGCAACATAGATGAATCTGAGGATGCTATGGTTCTTCCACATATCTTGCATTCCACGGTATGGGAGCTCATCGGTGCTGCCAACCCGACGTTTTGTCCCGCTATCATATTGACCAGCGGAGCAGCTGGCCTGATCCAGAGTTATGGCGATGATGAGTTGAAAGCTAAGTTCCTGCCCAAGATGATGGATGGGACCTGGTCTGGAACTATGTGCCTGACTGAACCCAGTGCCGGATCTGACGTGGGTGATATTTTATCCAAAGCAGTGCCTACGGATCACCCCAGGATATTTAATATAAAAGGGCAGAAAATTTTCATAACCTTTGGCGACAATGATTTTACAGAAAATATAATCCACCTTTATCTGGCTAGGGTTGAGGGTGCCAAAAAGGGAACCGGGGGTATTTCGTTGTTTGTGGTCCCTAAATATTGGGTAAACGAGGACGGCAGTTTCGAACCCAATGATGTAGAGACCACCGGTATTGAACATAAAATGGGACAGCATGGCAGTTGTACTGCAGCATTGAGCTTCGGTGATACCAATAACTGCCGCGGCTGGCTGTTGGGCAAGAATCCTCTGGAGAATGAAGGCCGAGGCGAAGGTATGGGACAGATGTTTCAGATGATGAATGAAGCTCGCATGGAAACCGGGCACATGTCCTTATCATGTATTGCCAATGCCATGTACAATGCTCGTGATTACTCCAAGGACAGAATACAGGGTCGGCTGTTGACCAATCCCAAAGCGGGGCGGACTGCGATAATCAACCACGAGGATATCCGCCGGACTCTGCTGCTGGGCAAAGCCCATGCCGAAGCCATCAGAGCCATGTTCTATAAGACTTATATGGCCTTTGATATTCGTCATCATGATCCAGATCCGGAAAGAAGAAAAGCTGCCAATGATTTAATAGAAATAACTACTCCATTATGTAAAGCCTATCCCAGTGACGAGGGTTGGTGGTTGTGCTCTGAAGCGATACAGGCTTACGGCGGATATGGATACTGTGAAGAATATCCGGTAGCCCAGATTGCTAGAGACATGAAAATTTATTCTATCTGGGAAGGTACCAACTTTATTCAGTCCCTCGATCTTTGCGGACGCAAGATGACCATGGGCAAAGGGGTTCCCTTCCAAAATTTCATGAAGGAAATGTACGATTTTTATGAAGCTAATAAAGACAACGAAACACTGAAAAAGGAATTCGAAGTCTTTCTAAAAGCATTTAAAGCTATGAACAAGACCCTGCAAATTATGCAAGGATACCTGGGCAAAGGGGACTTCAGCATGATGCCGCTGTATTCCCGCCGGATTTTAACTGCCTTGTCCCAGCTTTATGCCGGAAGATGCATACTGGATCAAGCGGTGCTGGCGGCCCAGAAAGCCAATGAAGTAGGAGCAGAGCATTTCGATTATAACTTCTATACCGGTAAAGTTATGTCGGCCAGGTATTATCTACTTAATGTAGTACCTAATGTATGGTTGTTAACTGACATTATAGAAATGGGTGATAGGTCGGCTCTGGAAATTCCGTTAGAAGCATTTGATTATTAAAATCGTTAAAATAGGAAGGACTGCGTCTTTAAGGTAGGCCTAGGTTGCACACAAACCAAGAAGATGCCCAAGTGATTTTGGTAGCGGAGAATTAATTCTCCGCTACCTGGTTTTTTTAGGGTTGAAAGAATGCATTTGGAATTAGGTTAAGGATACACCCCTGCTAAAGGTTTTTATTAACGAGTATGGGACTCCCTTTTATAAACAAAAAAAAAGCCGGCCGGTGGGCAGGCTTTGCTCATTATTTATACTAAAAATATAAATGCGAGCATATAGATTTGGAAG
>CAZHHJ010000216.1:0-2437 GCA_964531295.1 uncultured Syntrophomonas sp. | reverse complement strand
ATAAGGAGATACATTATTTTGTTTCCGTTACGCGATAGCACCCCCAGCCGATCTTTTCCTATGATAACAGTAATATTAATAATAATAAATGTAATCATATTTATCCTGGAAATGGCCGCTGGTCCAGAGCTCCTTGATGTTCTGGTTTATGCTTTTGGGATGGTTCCCGCACAGCTGAATGAGCAGACATCTTTTTGGGGGTTTTATCCTTTAGTCACCTCAATGTTTCTCCATGGAAGCTTATTGCATGTTATTGGTAATATGTGGATCTTATGGTTATTTGGCGACAACATTGAAGATTATATGGGCTCGGGCCGATTTTTAATCTTTTACCTTGTATGTGGTGTGGCAGCAGGACTTACTCATTATCTTATCAACCTCAACTCCGACATCCCGGTGGTGGGAGCCTCTGGCGCGGTCGCCGGCGTTATGGGAGCGTATTTCCTGATGTTTCGCCATGCTAAAATCCTTACTTATATACCTCCTATCTTTCTGTTGAACTTACCTGCCTGGATTTATTTGGGGTTCTGGGGTCTGTCCCAGCTTTACTGCGGCGCTGCGGATATTGTATCTGCCGCTGATTCCTGCGGCCAAATTGCTTTTTGGGCTCATATAGGCGGTTTCGCGATTGGGATGATTATTTATCGGGCCTTCTTGCTCGAGGAACCGCCGGCCACATAGTTATACCCTTACAGAATAACGAGAACGCTCGTTGATCTTTTTCAGCAGTCGTTCAATATGGTCATTGGCCAATTTAGTATTATCATCGCTATTCTGTAAAAAATAGATGGTATTTTCTATTCTTTCCTGGCTGGCTTTAATGTCGCCCCAGTGGATTTCTTCTTCATACAGATTCATGCAATCCTGTAAGTCATTGGCTCGGCCTGTTTCCAGGTAATGTTTGAATATAGTCAAACTCTTGATATCCTGGTAATCAGCATGAACCACAGACTTGCTTATTATAGCATTGTATATTCTCAAGTTCTTCTGGGCATTTTTTAACTTTGATTCTGTGATTTCTAGATCCACGTAACAGCGTTCGGTAAAGTCTGAACAGAAGTCTGCCCAATCCCCCAAAATAGTTTTGTAGCGATCACAGGCTTTTTCATATTCCCGATATTGGAGAAGATATATTTTCATCTGGTGATTAAAACCGCTGCTCTCTGACTCCTCGCTTTTCTTTCTACGGCGTGATTTTAAGGAGTTGAAAGGAATTAAGTTTCCGGTCGAGGGGCGCTCTAATTCTATTTTTTGAGGTTTTTCAGGCAAAACATCTGGTTCCTGTGGCCACAGGTTTTCGATATTAACTATGGCATAGCGTAATTCAAGCAGTTTGTTCAGGTAATTAATATGTTTGTTGACTTTCTCGGTATCCTGCAAGCAAATGATGCACATATTGATGTCTTTGATTAGTTCTTCTTTATTTTTTTTCTGGCCCTTTTTCATGGTCTTGCGACTTTTGTGATAATCTAGAACCTCGCGATTCATGGGTTCTAAAAATTCCAGCGACATAATGGCTGTAAAATCACTGCCGGTTATTAGCTGGACGTTGGCCGCAGCGTGTTTGGTGAAATAGAAGCGAGTGTTACTGAATGGATAATAATATGGCCCGATTTTAAAAATATATTCATTATTAATCAGGACGTCTATATCCTTTAATACTTGCAGTTCTTCATCCAGCAATTCTACCCACTGGCAGCAGGGAGACAGGGCATCCGCCTCGGATTCAGCTTCCTTTTTTAACTGATTATAAGTATCCAGGCTTATGCTAAGATGTGAGTTATAATAGTAAAAAAGGACTTCCTCCGGTGTGTATTGGAGAAATAATGATAGATCTGGGAAATTGGCCTTATCCTTATTAAGAAATGTGAAAAACATAAACAACCTCCTTTATTAATCAAGCAATAATTAATTTCTATATATTTCCATAAAATCCTCCTTTTGGCGAAAAAAATATTAAAATAACCTGCTAACTTTAATTATCGGCTGGAGCTGAAGTATAATTGGAAGTAGAATCTGGTAAAATTGAATTTCAGGAGGCAGCAGGATGGATGTTAAATTACCATGGTTTGTTGAGGAGTTGGGAAAAAGGGATCCAGAATTCTTTCCAGTGGTCAAAGGGGTGGTGGAGTCAGCTTTGCAAACCCGGGCCCTGGATGCGAAAACCACCTATCTGATAGTACTGGCTCTGGATGCAGCTAAAAATGCCGAGCAGGGGGTTAGAGTTCTGGCCGCTCAAGCTAGGGAGGCGGGGGCTTCGGAAGATGAGATCAGAGAAGTATTGCGCCTGGCTTATTATGTCAGTGGAATGGATGTAATCAAAACTTCGTTGAAGGCTTTTGAGTAGTGCTCTGAGCAGGGGTAACGCTCGCCTGGTTTAGAGGTTGCAGCGGTATTGCGAGCGAGCATTAAGCCTGCTCCCGCTGTCAGCCGGTCT
>CAZHHJ010000215.1:0-2516 GCA_964531295.1 uncultured Syntrophomonas sp. | reverse complement strand
TTAAGAATTTCATAAAGAGTATTTTTTTTATGCAAATATTCATTGGCATTATTTTGGCAGGTTTAAGCTTGGATCTTAGTTATAATTGTCTGAGCAGTTGGTTAATGCCGGGTTTCGCGGCAACCCAGGATGGCTCATTTTTGTGCGTTCGAATAAACAAAAATATTGCGCAAAGACTTGTCGGCAGTGTAAATTCAGCTATGGCAGGGGATACTGATGTTGAACACTTATCTCGTGATTATTTAGGCCGGCAATTTGCAAAAAATATGTTTGCAAGCAGTATAAATGCCTTGGCTTACAGCCAGGATAGTAGTGGAGAAACAGTAGCGGTTATTCCTGCTTCCTCTAGCGATAAAATTCAGCTTCCTGCTATCAGGGTGGAGAGCGAGGAACAGGCATCACCGGCCCTTAGAAAATCGCTAAAAGGTTCCCGGATTACTTTCTATTGTACTCACAGTGCCGAATCATATATACCAGATTCAGGAAAGGCCCGATTGGATGGCAAAAGAGGGCTGGTGAATACGGTGGCTGCTCACATGACAGATAATCTGCTCAAAAAGGGACTGGCTGCAAATCATATAAATACTATCCATGACTGGCCAGACTATAATGAGAGCTATACCAGATCCCGGGAAACGGTAAAAGAGATTGTTGATTCTGGTGGTTCGAAAATACTGGCCTTATTTGATGTGCATAGAGACAGCATCCCAGGATCGAAAAAGGCTACCACTATATCTGTTGATGGCAAAAAGAGTGCAGTGATTTTAATTGTAGTAGGAACTAATGAACGAAAAGAACATTCTCATTGGAAAGAAAATTTATCTTTTGCTCAGAAAATATACCAGGAGGGTGAGAAAATGTATCCGGGTTTGATTAAAGGAGTTAGAACCAAGGCCGGAACTTACAATCAGGAATACCATAATCATGCCCTGCTGCTGGAGATGGGCAGTGATTATAATAGTGTGGAAGAAGCCCGATATGCCGGGGATTTATTTGTTAATGTGCTACTGCAGGTGCTGGAGAAAGAAGTGGAATGAGTGCGAAGTATCGGAATAAGTATGGTATTGGTATTAATGATTACGCTTCTGGCCCTAGCCTTAAATATCAGCAATGAAAGTATAAACCAGCTAACCGGAGAAGAACGCAAAGCAGTGATAGCAGTTGACATGGATGACAAGAATATTTATTTACAGGTGCTGGGTAAGGAACACCATATTTCCGAGCCAGTGGAAAAGTCATCGGAATTATATGACCATTACTGCAGTTTGATTCGGAATTATCTTCTTAATATATGGATTGTATTTGATGCAGCTTTTTTACAAAAATAATTTGATAAATTAGATAGCTTAGCAGGCTGATGGCTTAAGAGAAAGCACCGGCCTTTTTTATTGCCTTTTAAGCATATTAATAGCATGGTTGGACGCTGCGGCCGCCAACCAGGTATCTCCCCGTTAAATATACAGGTATTTACTTAATTAGTATTTTGCATAATTCAAAAATCCAATGAAGTCATCCCAACCTGTCACTCTGAACGAAGTGAAGAGTCTAGATCCTTCGCCTTTGCCTTAAGGATGACATCTGCAACATTGCCTGGCTGATTATTAATAAACCAATTGTGCAAAGTCCTCAATACCCAATAAAGTTTAAACCATCTTTGCCAGTAATTATACTATAAAACGCCGGGCAGAAAATGGCGACTTCTGCCTACGACCATCTGCCATCAGTTTCCGCCCCCCAATCCGTTACCTTTATCCTAATCAATATAGGATATACTTCCCCTTTTCATATTTTTATAAAAATTATGGAACCTTTTGGGCCTTCAAATTGAGTATATTATGAAAGCTTTTTTGGAAGGAGGTGATAATATGCGTAAAAGTCTTATAGTAATCTTTATCACAAGAAGAGTTAGAAATCAAGAAAAAAGCGGAATTCAAAAAAATGGAACAGGAACTTATTGAAAAGGCGCATGTAAAGACAATTCAATAGTTAGTCCAATAGGAATTTGCCTTTGGCAACCCTCCCCGATTGATGGTTAATTACAATAGATTAATACTGACTTTTAAGGTTTTTCATGGCTAATACCTTAGTATATATTCATCCGTAGTTGCGGCCTCTGGTCTTGGGGAGTAAATACGTAATTAATGCCATTAAAACGGGGGGGATCAAAATTCTAATATTATAAGGGAATAACGTAAGCGCTTTAGTTAAGCTGAAGTGGTTATCAATGGTATAACAAAAACATATCAAGAATAATGGCTTATCCCCGATTTGTCGGATACACAGATAGGAAGGTGATTGAGTGCCATTACCAATAATTTTACTAATTGCTTTTATTATTTTAACATATTACTTAATTATTGCTTATCGTTCCCAATATGAATCGAAATATCATAAACGAAGGAGTCTAGATATACTGATATTCGGTTTAATAATTTGGAGTAGTAACAAAGGGAAGTCAACGCTTTTTCGGACAGTTTGCTAAGCCACTAATTGTGAAGCCTGTTTTTGCCACTGCT
>CAZHHJ010000214.1:0-2563 GCA_964531295.1 uncultured Syntrophomonas sp. | reverse complement strand
CACTGAAGCGCACCCCCTTGGCAAGCAAGGTGCGGTAGATTTGCTCTCCGGCGTCAGAAGTGCCGCCATTAACCGTTATGCTTATCCTGTTGACGGTGGTGGAATTGCTGTTAGTTGTACCCCCCGCAACTGCTCCCAAAGCTGCAGGGGCAATTCCTGCCAAGGTACTTTGCAGGCTAAGATTGCTTAGGTTGCTTTTTAATGTGCTGTAGGCAGCCGTTATATCAGCCACCCCGGTTTTTATCCTGTCCACCAGTGACGGAGAGTTGCGCTGATTGGGATCCATGCCAGAACTCATTATGCTTCTCACTTCATCCATGGCGTCCTGCAAAGCGCTCATCCTGGACCTTATGCCCCGGATTAACTCACTCATAGCCTGTATTCCGTACCCGGCTGATTTCTTGACTATTTCTTCATACTTCTTTTCGATGGCAGCAATGGTCTCAGCGGCGTTCTTTTTGATCTCCCCGTTCTTTTCTTCCCAGGCCTTTTTATACTTAGCCAGTTCCTCGTCGGCCTTGGCTTTCATCTCAATCAGTTTGTTCTGCATTTCGATAGTCTGCTGAGTCAGCTGATTCTGGGTTTCCATCCTGATCTCACTCAAGCGCTGACCTAAATCAACCCGCGCCTGGCGCATCTCGATATTGGCTTCAGCCCGGGCCTGAGCGTTTTTGGTTTTCCAAAGGCCTACATATTTATTAAGCTCATCAGTTGTCAAGGTATTTAGAGCGGCGACCTGAGGAGCCGCCTTGATCCCCATCTGCCGCAGCTCATCAATTAGTCCTTCGTCGACTCCCTTGGCAGCCAGGGACTTCAAATTGGCCTGCCAGCTGTCGAACTCTTGAACCTGGTCTCCCAGATTGCCCAGTAGGGACTTGCCCGATACTTTTTGCACCTTAACTTCATCAAACAGCCCGATCTGGTTTTTGATGGATTCAACCTTGGCAGCATAGCTCTGCTTAAAAGCATCAATCGCCTGGGCTTCTTTCTGAAGGCCTGCCGCACTGATTTCCGCCAGTTTGTCCGATAGTTCCTGCTGCAAGGCTAATTCATCCTGAGCCAGTTTGGTTCGGACTTCCTTGCACTGGTCGGCATACTCTTTTTCCGCTTCCAGCAGCTTGGCGTTGGTTTCAGTCTCTACATCTACCAGACTGTTGCGCATATCTACAAGCGAAGCAATGATATCGGATACGGAGCCTTCAATAAATGAGAGCCCTTCCTGCATACCTGTACTTAAGCCTTCGCTGATATTAAGGCCGTATTCGTGCATCACCTGGGAAGGCGACCGAATTGCCAGGGCATCTTTGATCTTTCCTTTTACAGTCTCAGCGATCTCCCCGGCGATTTCTCTGACTTTCTCTATTCTGTCTTTAATCCCATCAATCAGGCCCTGAATAATATGGGCTCCGATTTCCAGCAGAGTGTTATGCAGGGTTCTTAAACCCTCAAAAGCTTTGACCACTACCGTTTTGATGCCGTTCCACAAGGAAATAAAAATGTTTTTTATATGCTCCCATGCCCCTTGCCAGTCCCCCTGCAAGATATCCAGGAATAATCCAAAGGCGTTAACGATCACTTCCGCCGCAGTCTGAAATACAGCCTTTATGATGTTCCAGATGTTAGTAAATACTGCGGTAATATCTTTACCCCATTTGTCCCAGAATGCTTTGATCGCAATTCCGGCTTCCACAATAATGCTCTCAATGTCGGACCATATTTCTTTTACCGTATTGCGAAAGCTCTCGTTGTTTTGCCATAGCTCCTTGACGGCTAAAACCAGCCCGGCAATAACGGCTACAGCAATTCCAACGGGACCGGTCAAGGCTGTAAAGGCCGCCCCCAACGCTGCGGTAACCCCGCCGGCACTCGCGATGGCTGCCGCAGCTGTACTGACTACACCAGATATAGCCCCGGCAGCCGTAACCAACTGGCCGATAATGAGGACGACCGGACCTATCGCAGCAGCCACTCCAGCCACAACCAGGATAGTTTTTTGGGCGCTAGGACTCAAATCCCCAAATTTCTGGACCATTTCATTTAATTTTTGTATCAAAGGAGTTATGACCGGCAGGATATGTTGGCCCATCATTGCTCCCAGTTCTTTCAGGCTTTCGGAGAAAACCCTCATCTGGTTGGCAGTTCCCGCTCCGGTTCTTTCAAAATCGCCCTGGGCGTTTTTAGTCATAGCCAGGACATAGTTGTACCTCAATTGGGTTTGCTCGGCCTGGCTCATATCCTGGATCTTCTTCCTGATACCCTGGCTGTAGGCGTATTCCTGAAGGTTGGTTTGGGTCATGACTATACCAAGTTGTTTTAAGGACTCAGTCTCACCGGTGAACACTGATTTTAAGGCGGTATCCGCTATGTCGATCTTAATGTTCTTAAAACTGGACAGATCGCCGGCCAGCCCCACCAGGGTTTTGCTCATTACTTCCGCCTGCTCTGTGTTAAGACCCATACTGGTAGCCATATCGCCGTAGGTGGCAGCCATATCTAATGCGGTGCCCTGGGCAATGCCGAAGCGTTCCAGGGTAGTATCGCTCCAGTCCTTGATTCCCTGAGC
>CAZHHJ010000213.1:0-2572 GCA_964531295.1 uncultured Syntrophomonas sp. | reverse complement strand
TTGCTATCTTTGAAGTTTTTAATTAAAATAGGCAGTATGTATTCTCCGGGTATGGTACTGGCTCCCAGCGAAATATATCCCTTACGGGTTTCCACTACCTCTTCCATAATGTTTTCTGATTTTTCCACTGTCTTGATAATTTCCCGGGCACAATGGTATAAAGCTTCTCCGGCTTCGGTAGTCTTTAATCTTCTGCCCGAACGTTCCAGAAGCAGCACTCCATAAATATCTTCCAGGGCCTGTATCTGCTTGGTTATGGCAGGTTGTGACAAGCCAAACTCAGTGGCTGTACGCGATAAATTCTGGGTTTCAACCACCCGTACATAAGTTTTAAATAGGTTTAAATTCATAGGTCCACCAATCTGTCCAAATTTTCTGCATGATAAAATACCTGCCCAAAAATTCTAATGCAGAAAACCATCTAATATTACATCTATGGCCTCCTGCTCGGTTAATCCAAGAGACATGAGCTTAACCAGTTGTTCACCTGCAATTTTCCCGATGGCTGCCTCATGGGTCAATACTGCTTCGGAATCTTCTGCGACCAGCTCAGGAATAGAACTTATACGAGCCTTGTCCATTATTATTGAATCACATTCCACATGACCGGTGCATTCCACCTTACCCAGCAGCGCAGCCCTGAATTTCTGGGTAGATTTATCCCGGGCCACTGATCGGGATAATATCTGACCACTGCCGCCTCTTCCTACGATGTGCAATTGTACATCTGATTCAGCATTCTGGTCTCCATCCGTCATAAGCCTTTCTATTATTTTCAAGCTAGCCTTATCATCAATATAGGCTGTAGTGCGGCGAATAGTATCATCCACCCCTTTAATTTGGGTCATCTCCATTTCAGCTGACGCCCCACTTTGCAGCTTAATTATAGTAGTAGGATTCATAATCCTTTTGCCCTTACCCTGGCCCTGCCCATAGTGTTTTTCAATATATTTTAAACGGGCACCTGTTTTTACAATAAACTCATGAACCCCATCGTGTCTGGAATCACTATGACTGGGGTTATGGATGCCGCAGCCAGCAATTATAGTAACATTAGAATTTTCTCCAATAATAAAAGTATTGGCAACTGTCTCCTGCAGACCAGTTTTGGTAATCAGCACTGGCACATGGACAGTCTCCCCAATGGTAGCAGGTTTAACTTCCAGAACAAACCCCTTGCTATCTTCTCGGCTAGTGATGGTAACATTAGCTGAGGAACTCTGGACCACAGCTTCTCCATCTAACCTTACATTTGCAGCTCCATCCGGTATTCCAGTCAAATTGCTGATAGTAGTTAATAGGTCTAAACTCAAATCATTTAATTTCATAAGTTAACAACTCTCCACACTGTTCCTTCATTTGGCATTCTACATCGTCTTTAATAAGATGCCATATCTCTTCCCGCGTGCCTCGTGCCTTTACTATACCGTTATCAATTACAATTATTTCATCACATATCTGCAGGATATTTTCATTATGGGTTATTATTATAGTTATTGCATTTGGATTGTCTTTGAACTTGCTGTAAAGAATACCAATAAGTTTCTGGATAGTCCATAAATCCACCCCCGCCTCTGGTTCATCAAAGATGGTAACCTCTGCCTCCCTAGTCAGAACCTGAGCTATCTCCACTCGTTTCATTTCCCCCCCGCTCAAGCCTGGGCCTACATCCCTTAGCAAGTAGTCCTCCGGGCAGAGACCTACATCCCGCAGGGCACTTCTCAATGCCAGCTGATCTATACCAGGCCGGGCAATCTTGATCATGTCTTCGATGGTCAGACCTTTAAAGCGAGGAGGCTGCTGAAAAGCATAGCTTATCCCCCGATGAGCACGCTCACTGATACTTAAATTACTTATTTCTTCATCATTAAAATATATTTTGCCACTATTGGGCCGAAAGATACCCATCACCAATTTGGCTATGGATGTTTTGCCCCCGCCATTGGGTCCAGTAATAGCATATATTTTGCCTTTTTCAAATTCCAGGTTAAGACCGCGGATTATTTCTTTACCCTGTCCATTTTCTCCATCGACTGTCATACATAAGTTCTCTAGTTTTAACATACTCAATGCCCTCCACTGTTAATTAAAACTTAATCGCGAGTATATTTTATCATAACTGCAGATTATACGTCTAATAATTCAATCATGACCCTACTCATGAATTGTTTGCCCAACTTGCCCTTTATATTCCACTTGTATGCACTGCTGCATCTTCATCAAGACGTAATTCCTGAACTGCTGCTTAACTCCACTTCCACGGCTTCTGCTATCCTCCGCCCCACTGCTACTCTGGTTTTTCCAACCTGCAATAACAATGGGCCGTTAAAAGGATGCCGGGACACCACCTGCACACTGGCTCCAGGAACTAGTCCTATTTCAAATAAACGCCTTTCAGCCGTATGTCCTTTACTTATTTTTATTACTGTTCCGCTTTGCCCGGTTCGCATATCCTTTAAGTACATGATTTCCCTCCTACCCTGGTAATATTAGATTTAATGCTACACCAACTATAAAAGAAGTAATAAGTGCTATTATCAGTATTTTAATCAATCCTTTAGCACCTATTTCT
>CAZHHJ010000212.1:0-2735 GCA_964531295.1 uncultured Syntrophomonas sp. | reverse complement strand
AACAATCTATCCTCACGGAACCAAATGGGCGAAACAGCCAAAACACCCAAATGGGCGATTGCCTATAAATTTGCCAGCGAAGAAGAGTTTACTACTCTTAAAAAAGTACAATGGCAAGTTGGCAAAACCGGACAGGTAACGCCAGTAGCAATATTTGATCCCATTGAAATTGGTGGAGTGACAATAACTAAAGCCACTCTGCATAACTATCAATTCATACAGGATCAAGCGTTGAAGATAGGCAGCCGTATAGTGGTGGCCCGGGCGAATGACGTTATCCCTAAAGTAGTAAAAGCAGTAAGCGAAGGTGATATAAGAATCACCCTGCCAGCTGGCTGCCCCTCTTGTGGTGCAACGGTAAAACTCGATGGAGCAAACGCACATTGCACCGGCACCGATTGTCCTGGCCAGGCCGTGGAGAAGTTAATTCACTTTTGTTCACGGGACGCTATGGATATTAAGGGCATGGGAGCAGAAACCGTAAAAGTCTTTTTTACAATCGGCTATCTCAAAAACCCTGCCGACATTTATACCCTGCATGAGAAAGCCCAACACATTAAGTTATTGGATGGGTATGGTCAGAAGAAAGTGCAGGCTATGTTAGACGGGATAGAGGAAAGCAAGCAAGTACCATTCCAGAAAGTTTTGTATGCGCTTAACGTGCCCTGCCTGGGCCGAACTAACGCCAAAGCATTGGCTAAAGAATTTAACAACATTGATGCTTTGATGTCAGCTTCCGTGGAAAGTCTCAGAGAAGTTGAAGGGATTGGCAGTATTACGGCCGAGATGATAGCGAAATTTTTCAAAGACGAGAAAAACATTAATCTGGTCAATAGATTAAAGGCTCACGGCCTTTGTTTTTTCAGTGATGAACCACAGCAAACTGAAACAGCACTAAAAGACATGATTTTTGTTATATCCGGAACGTTATCTAAGCCCCGACAATTCTTTGAGGATGTAATAACCGTGAATGGCGGCAAAGCTACCGGCTCAGTAAGTAAAAAAACCAATTATTTGATATTGGGGCCGGACAAAAGCGGTACGGCCAAACACAAACAGGCTGAGAAGCTAGGTATACCCATTATCAGTGAGGAAACATTCTGGCAGCTGGTAGGTGGAGAGTTTGAATAAACTACTTATCATCGATGGGTCCAGTATCTTGACCACCTGTTTCTTCGCTACAGTACCAAGGGAATATTACTATGGGAAAACGCCTGAAGAAAAGCAGGCAGCGTTATCCAGGGTAATGAAAACCAGTAACGGTATCTGCGTTAACGGTGTATATACGGCCATGAAAAGCCTGACTAAGCTACTGAACACCCAAAAGCCAAGTCATCTGGCCGTAATGTGGGATATAACCCGGGATACATTCCGTAGGAGGATATATCCCGAGTATAAAGGCAACCGAGCCGAAACTGTACCGGAATTAAAATCACAATTTATATTGATGCAGGAATTGTTAGAAGAAGCCAATATCCAGCAATTCATGGATGGCGATCTTGAAGCAGATGACCTGATCGGGTCACTGGCCAAGCAATATGAAAGGCAAATACCTACCTATATATACACCAAAGACCAGGATTGCCTGCAGTTGGTGAGTGACTATACTCGACTCTGGTTGAACACCGGCAAAGCTGATGTGCTAAAAAAGGAATATAACGTCTCTGGGATCCCCGATAATTGTTTTGAGTTTACTCCTTACTATGTGAAAGAAGTCTATGGTCTGGACCCAAACCAGATCATAGACAAGAAAGCATTAGAAGGTGATGCCAGCGACAACATTCCGGGCGTAAGGGGAGTGGGCGAAAAAGCCTGTATCCCTTTATTGCAGGAGTTTGGAACAATCGAAATGCTTTACGAATCATTAGAGGATGATGAAAAAGCATTTAAAGAGACCTGTAAAGTATTAGGTATCCGATCTCCTGTAAAAGCCCTAAAAGAAGGTAAGGAGAGTGCGTTTTTAAGCAAAAATCTTGCTGCTATAAGGTGTAAAAACCTTGAAGTCACCCTGGACGAATTAAGGCTTGCAGTAAACGAGATCGCTCTGAATAAAAAATACAGGGAACTCGAATTTAAAAGCCTTTTTAAGCCGGTCCAAGACGACATTATCGAACAGACGTGTCTTTTTTGAAAAGGAGCGATTTTATGGAAAACAAAATAGGTAAACCTATCTGTTATACCCCTAATAATGACCCGTACCCTTTATGCAAGGGATGCGGAAAAGAAGAGTGTAAAGACTGCTGTTTATACGAGGACGTCAATTGCCCGTATGACGATTGACAATCCCGCCCTTCGGGGCGGGAAATATAAAAACACGCATTCTGTTCAAGAGTGGGTAAAAGTACAACGAGATGAACGTGCTTATTGAAGAAAAATTTAAGGAGGTTCGACATGAATAAAAACCAACTCGATTTAGTGAGGTTATTCGAAAAAAGCAGTCAAAACCCAACAAAGCTTGAAAGCGGCGAAATATTAGTGTGGTTGTATTTTTCTCAGATAGAGGACTTTGTCAATATAGTAGGGCATGATTTCTTTTGTGAGGACAATTTTCAAGTTAATTTACAAAGCAATTGTTTATGCGTGGATATCAAGAAAGTTATTAGCTATATGGGGATAGATGAAGATACATTAAATATAGAACGTTTTATTTAAAAAGCAAAGGAGGATTTTAAGTAAATGGATCATATGAAATTTTAGACGGGGAATGTACTGTTATTGGCAACATATATGAAAAT
>CAZHHJ010000211.1:0-2801 GCA_964531295.1 uncultured Syntrophomonas sp. | reverse complement strand
GTATGAATCGCCAGGTGGGACTCTGAAATCACAACCACTCCACTTACACCCTGCGGGCTGAACTTGTGAAATACGACTTCTCTGACTTCAGCGCCAGCCTCCAAAGCCGCGTTAATCATGATGTCCTCAACTCGCCGGACATCATTTAACACATCAAAGCGACATCCGTACACCTCGGCAAGTACATGACGCCCTAAAGCTTGCAATAATACCGCCTCCCTCTGATTTTTGTAAAGTTCCCAAACCTCCCTTTCATCCATTTATAAACTTCTCGTTTATTTGGCACATGTAGAATTTTAACATATTTTTGCTGCATGTCAATAAACGAGTTCAGTTTTCTTTAAATTCCTAGAGACATCCTCCTTGGCAAGATAAAATTTCTGCCCTACTTAATATAATATGCATTTTCATGCCCCGAAATTTACTAATATTCTTTTTCATCCTGTGGAGGCGTTTTCAGTAGGTTCTATCTTAATTGTTTTTCTTCTTATTATTTCTTCAACTCCTGCCCTTCGCATGGATCTTTAAATTCGCATTCATTACAGGCTCGGCTTTTTTTGTAGATGCGGTATTGAATTCCCTTGTCTTCCCTTTCTAATAAATCCTCGTTGGAATAATAACCTTTATCCGCTAGTGCTCAAAAGATATGGGGATGATTCTTATGTCTAACCGTCCCTTAAATATAGTCTGCCGAATTTTCAGCCGGCTCTTGCCCCCCACGCCACTGGGGTTAAAAATTATAAGCCGCAAGCCAGGAATAGCCAGATTAAATTTAAAGTAGGTTAATCTGAGTTAAAATATCTGAAGAAGCGCGGATTTTTTTAGCCAATCAGATATTTTTATACTAGAATATACTAGAAGTGATTAAACTTACTAATTTAGCTGCAAGGAGCTCGAATGAATAAGACAATTTTATGGCGAGATAATGATCAAGCTAATGCCAGCCCAAGCCGGTACCAGGTCTGGATGAAGTCTTTAATAGTGGGATTAATTTTATTCATAACCATGGCCCCTTTATGTGCTTGGGCTGCAGAGCAACAGGAGCCTGGCCAGGTTTATTTGCTAGTAGTTGATAAACTATCTATTAATGATATTAATGCTGCCGCAACTCCCCATCTTACAAGAATTATAAATAAGGGAGCCGTTGGCCTGTGCAGTACCCGTACCCTTAAGGGATACAATACTATGAATACCTACCTGACTATTGGGGCAGGAAATCTGGCCCGCACCAACAAAAGCGGATTGATGGGATTTAATAATGACGAAGCCGTTCCGCAGCAGCATCAAATAGCTTCAGTTTTTTATAAAAACATGACCTCCTGGGAAGCAAAGGATAGTGCCTGCCTGCTGGTAAACATACCGGATATACTCCTGGGCTTGAACAAAGAAAATGTAAATACCGTCCCAGGAGCTATGGGACAGATACTGGCTGATAATGGCTACACAACTTGTGTTTTAGGGAATGCTGACCACGGTATTCAATCAATGCGGCCGGTTGTAGCCATGGGTATGGATGCCCGAGGCCGGGTAGCTTTAGGAGATGTAGGGGAATCTACGCACCTGATACCTCAGGATAGCATACTAGGCTATAAAACCGACTATGAATACCTTCAGGAACGAACTCGCCATTATGCAGAACAATCTGATCTACTGATAATCGATTTATCTGACCTGGCCCGCCTGGAAAATTCGCCTGCAGCCTTCGAAGAAGTGATTCAGCAAGAGAAAAACACCATCCTGGGTGAGATTGACCGCTTTGCCGGCTGGATAGATGCTGAAACAGACCCCTCCCGGGATCTGCTGCTTATCGTTGCTCCTTCAGCCTCTCGGGCAGAAATAATCAATAAAAATAATTTTACACCAGTGATTGCCAGCGGATGGGGAGTCAATAAAGGTTACCTGACATCACCTGCTACCCAGCGTGAATACATAATAGCCAATACCGATATAGCTCCTACCGTATTGGATTTTTTCGATCTAAAAAGTACTGATAGCACCATGATAGGCAGAACAATCCAAAGTATAGCTGCCGGGAACCTCGATAACCTTAATCAGGCCCAAAATTTAGCCAGGAGCACCAGTACTACCACCAGGCTCAGAACACCCTTGATTAAAGGTTATGTGGCCGCCTTGATTATAATCTTATTGCTGGCTTCGATAATAATACTTAAATTCAAAAAGCTACAATACCTTCTACAGCCTCTGATCATAGCCATGGTATGCTTTCCCCTGGTTTTATTATTCCTGGGTAAATTAAGCCTGAGCTACGACTGGCTGTACATAATGGCAGCCATCCTGGCAACCATTATATTGACCACCCTCTCCCTCTTTTTATTCCGGGGCAATGGTTTCCTGGTTTTTGTAGTTTTGAGCATAATCACCGTGCTGGCTCTGGATATAGATCTCTTAACCGGTACTCATTTGATCCAATGTTCTGTACTGGGTTACGATCCTATGTCAGGAGCCCGGTACTATGGGATTGGCAATGAATATATGGGAATATTAATCGGAGCTTCCATTGCCGCTGGAGCAGCCCTTTACGAGAAATACCAAAACAAATGGTGCTTATTTTTTCTGGCCATTTTCTTTTTCGCCCAATGTTTTCTGATTGGTATGCCTTCCTTGGGTGCTCAATCAGATGGAGTAATTACAGCTCCATTAGCATTCCTGGTAAGCTTATATCTATTCAGTGAAATAAGGCTGAATTTTGCAGGTTATTTGAGCATCGCCGGGATTATCATTATAACCATACTGGGGGTGAGTTATTATGATATGAACCGCCCCCCTGAACTGCAGTCACA
>CAZHHJ010000210.1:0-2817 GCA_964531295.1 uncultured Syntrophomonas sp. | reverse complement strand
AGGTGCTACAGCTCCAAGCTCATTTGAAAAATATATTTTATTTATTGTAAATCCAATTATGTTAAGACAAACAATGATTCCTAAAAATATTGCAAAACCTTTTATTATCTTTTTACCATTTATTTTGATTTTGTCTATTTTGCTCACTCGCTTTCTTACAAGGTCATTCGTTTTTTTACTATCGTCTTTTCCTGTTCCATAATGACTTAACCCCCTTCGCAACAATTGCTTTGGAGCTTTGCCGCAATATTTTGGAAACGCTGTTTTTCCGCCAGCACTGCGAAAGCCGGATTGTTAATGAACACATCTGCCATGCTTTTCTGGATCGTTCTTTCGTCCCTCGGAAGATTATTACCAAGATCAAGCTTAATAAGCCAGTCGTCCAGCAGATCGAAGAAACCATCGCCATGCAGACTCAGGGGATAAATATCGCTGCTTACGATCTCCGTATACTGCTGCAGCATATCCAGCGCCTTATCCTGATTATTCTGTGCAATATACCCCTGGGCGGCACAAATGTAGAGACTGACCAGGACGCCCGGGTGCAGTTGCCGCATGTCAAACGATTTCGCGGCATTAAAGCCCTGGCGGAGTATTTCGTCAAATTTTAAGGGGTCATCTGTACACAACATTAGGTAAGCCGGAAAAAAGTTGCCAATATTGATTTCTTTCATTCCAATCACCTCTACTTATATCTTAGTCAGCAGTGTAGAGTTAATCAATGGATTTAGGCTCAACTATGGTTAACAAATTCAACTAGAGCGATACTTTTTAAATCCGCCATGCTGCTATCAACCCACCCATTGGCCTGGCTCACTCTAAAATCTGCACACAGTCAGGAATGGCTAGTTTCACTTTTAAATATTTACCCACACCTTTTTATGGCCCTAGTGTTTTTAACTCCAATGCGACTATTTTCTTAACCCTTCCAATAATGAGGGCAAGAATTGAAACAAGCAAGCCAGATATTATAAACATAAAACCAATGCCCCTTCCTGTCCCTGTGCCGATGATTTGCCCTACAGTTTGGCTCAAGGCTCCGCCGGAATAAAATAGCGGGTTAAACAGGTGATCTGCTAAAAAACCAGCTGACCCAAATGCTAAAATGTAACCTACTTGTGAAATAGCATAGACATGGGGACGGTTCTTCTAGACATGGGGACGGTTCTTCTGTCTTAAAAGTTTAACTATGCATGCTTTTTATCAAGCAGGATAGACAGAAGAACCGTCCCCATGTCTCCTAATTCTCATCAATTAAACGATAGATATGAGGATGCCAACTGCCAGACTCTGTTGTAGTTTTTGTAATGGTTTTTGATCCTGGGCAGGAATTAATCTCAATTTCTTCTTTAGAAATAAGCTCTTCACCAAAATCTATTGCAGGTTTATAGTCTAAGAACCCGGGTTCTTGTCCAGACTTCAAGAGGATGACTGGTGGAATCTCTCCGATCTTTTTATTGTTATCATCATAAAAGACACTTAATAGACATGGGGACGGTTCTTCTGTCTTAAAAGTTTAACTATGCATGCTTTTTATCAAGCAGGATAGACAGAAGAACCGTCCCCATGTCTCCTAATTCTCATCAATTAAACGATAGATATGAGGATGCCAACTGCCAGACTCTGTTGTAGTTTTTGTAATGGTTTTTGATCCTGGGCAGGAATTAATCTCAATTTCTTCTTTAGAAATAAGCTCTTCACCAAAATCTATTGCAGGTTTATAGTCTAAGAACCCGGGTTCTTGTCCAGACTTCAAGAGGATGACTGGTGGAATCTCTCCGATCTTTTTATTGTTATCATCATAAAAGACACTTGAAACCATAGTCCAAGTCCCTGGAAAGTGAATAGAGAAACCATACTTCATGTTATCATTTATAGGTTGTGATCCATATTCAGTTAATTCACTCAATGATACACTGGCCTGCATTTTTTTCCAACCTGGTATTTTATCCGATTCTGACACTTCTAATTTATCGGATTCCTCAATAACAAGGGGTTTTGGCGGATCGCTTTGAGTGTCCTGTTGATAGTCAGTAATAATGCCTTTCCCGTCAAAATAAACCAAATCACCATCATCATAATGCCAAATCGCCTTAAAAACCGTAGGCTTTTTAAGGCCGTCTATCTCCTTATATTCATTACATA
The DNA here is from genome assembly GCA_964531295.1 of uncultured Syntrophomonas sp. GTDB lineage: Bacteria > Bacillota > Syntrophomonadia > Syntrophomonadales > Syntrophomonadaceae > JAAYJK01. The sequence continues at coordinate 672 of CAZHHJ010000210.1, read as the reverse complement.
CTACCGACCATTTTACTTTTTCACTTGTACCGTCTGTTGAAGTTGCTTCCCTATCGCTAGTTGTAAAGGACCGCATTTCATCTTTTTCATTAAATGTGAAGATACCGCTGGCGGAGATTCCGTAATAAGTTATTGTTGCTTTAGCATGTAAATTATCGATTGCTTCCCAAACAATATAATCCTGTAAAGCTACACTGGGAACAATGAGACTCTCTGATAAGAGAGTGACCAGGCTGGATTTATCCATAACTTCTCCGGTCTGATGAAACAGGGTGAAAAGCTTGGCTATCACACCTTTCATTGAACCGGCCCCATCGATATATAAATCCAGCCCTTCAAAGGGAATTGAATACATTGAGCTGTCAATGCAGGCAATTCGGTTCGGTTTATTGACAAAGTTGTACTGGGTGTAATCAATTTTTATCATGGGTTTTTCCTTGCCCAACGCAAAATCAACATCTTTATAAACCACTTTTGTATAGAACATTTTCGGTGTACCTATATAGCCGCAATATCTGAAATATTTTTGAACCGGCATTGGCAAACCGGCAATATCTTCTTCCTGGAATACCCCTTTTTCATGATCTGTTGTAACTATTAAATTCTTTGTAATTTCATCAAATTCTGTTTTGGTTTTTTAACCGTGCAAATTAAAAAATATAGTTATAATTC
>CAZHHJ010000209.1:0-2840 GCA_964531295.1 uncultured Syntrophomonas sp. | reverse complement strand
CGCCAATCATCGCCGCTAGAACAATCTGTGCTATGTGAGTAGCGTTGCCGGACATAAACATCTGACCAATGTTTTCCAGGGGGTTGTTTTTGAACCATTTCACTGCCAGCATAAAAAATAACCCCATCAGAAGAATTAACAAGAATGTTTCCAGCGGGTAATTGGGGTGGAGCTTAATGGCTATGGGAGCATTCCCCATGTATTCACTTTCCCTGGTTATATAAGCCGGGATAGTCAGATAATGAGCAATCATATTAACTTTCGATATAAAAGCCGGAGAAAAATTAAAGATTTGGATGGTGTTGTAGTTAATAATCATGGTCCCGAGCATTGGAGGCAAACATGTGAACAGCATCGCCAAACAAAGAGATGATAGCAGATGCCCGGTAAAACAAGCAATCATCAGACCCAGGCTGAAAAGGGCGATAAAAGCTGCTGTCGTAAGTACAGCCCATTTTATAACTGATTCCGCACTATAATCAACCGGCAAGATTAGCCCGGCAATAATTATAAAAAGGGCATTGATTGCTATGATTCCCGTTATAGCTGCGCTCCCGGTCAGGAATTTGGCGGTGATAATCTCTGTTCTGCTTACAGGTGTGCTGAGCAGATAATTCAAGCTTCCTGATCTTTCCTGAATCAGAATGATAATCCCCAGCAATACTACTGCGTACATTCCCATTTGTTCCATGGTATTGTGATATGAAGCAGCGGAAAACATGCCACTTATGTTACCCAGTGCATGAGCTACAGTGTATCTGCCTGAATCTGTCCCAAACAGAGCCTTAATGCCGTATCCAAGCGGTTTAATAAGAGGATCATAACTCATTATAAGGAAAGCGGCCAAAAAATACATCCGATTCTGCTGCCATTCTTTCCACAACAGGCCCTTATTTACCGGTAGGATAATATTTTTAAATAGCGTAGTCATAACTGTAACCCTCCTTTTTCATATAGGTGATAAAAATATCTTCCAGGCTGAGGTTTACAGGTTCAATAATAGTGGGGTTAAACTCAGCAAGGGCCTCTCTGAAAGCTTGTTGATCACCGCTGGCAGTAAAGGTATAAATTTTACCCTGTTTGCCCACTTCGATTAAGCTAGGCAGGGAATTGATCACTTTTTCTGGCAGATTGTCTGCGGCAAAAACCACCTGCGATTTGTGTATAGAGTTTTTTAACTCATCAATAGAACTAGTTAATAGTAATTTACCCTGGTTTATTACTGCAATATGGTCTGCCGTCTGTTCCAGATCATTTAGGTTATGAGAAGAATAGAGGACGGTTGTTCCTCCCTCAGCGGCCTCTTCTATCATGGCTTTCAAGAAGGCGAGCCGTGCTACCGGGTCCAACCCTGCGGTAGGTTCATCCAGTATCAATACTTTGGGTCTGATTGATAAAGCCAGGACCAGTGCGGTTCTAACTTTCATACCTCTGGATAAGGTTCTTACTCGTTTGGTGGTAGGGATCTTGAAATAATTACACAAATTCCGGCATTTACTTTCATCCCAGTTTTTATAAAGTTTTTGAGCCAGGGTAAACATTTCTTCAACTTTGAACATAGGGTACATATTAGGAAAGTCAGGTACATATCCCACCTGCTGTCTGATATCGGGTCCTGATTCCTGGATACTTCTTCCCAGAATACAGGCATCGCCTCGATCTGGAAGCAGAATTCCCATTAAAGTCTGCAAGAGGGTAGATTTGCCTGCCCCGTTGGGTCCAATGAGGCCAAATATAGTTCCCTGAGGTATTGACAGGGACAGTCGGTCAATAGCTATAATTCCATCATAGGATTTTGAAAGTTCACATATATCGATTGCCGGTAATTCCATTCCTAAATATCCCTCCGCTCTCTTTCCCATTCCTCTAGTGCTTCTAAAAACAGCACTTTTAATTCCTCTGTTCCGAGCCCCAGATGAAATGCATCAATTCTGAGCCTATCCAATGATGGCTTAAGCAACTTTTTAAGGGCTTCATTTCCCGGTGGGGTTTTACGCTCAGCTATAAAGGTACCGCGAGAGCGCATAGTAACTATAACCCCTTCCTGCTCCAGCTTTTGATATGCTTTGGCTATGGTGTTGGGGTTTATGGTAAGTTCTGAAGCCATTTCTCTCACAGTAGGGATTTTGTCACCGGGGTTATAAAGCCCTCGGGCCACTGCGTTTTTTATAGCCTCAACTATCTGCTGATATACCGGGGTGCTGGAACGAGGATCAATATTAAGGTGCAAATCATCACCCTCATTGTACTATTTGTTATAGTACAAATATATCAAAGAATTACAGACTCTGTCAACAGGTTCGACTTCTATCCTCAAATATTCAAAAATCTACAAAATGTTGTATTATGTAAAATTTGCTATGATTTGCAAAGGAAATGTTTGACAATATGTAGAATGGATTCAATGGGGCAACATTTTCTGCTCTCTTTAGCGAACAAAAAACATGATTTGAATATTATGTTCATTGTAATTTTAATGGTTGATCTGCGGCTAATGTCTATTTGATGAAGTTACTTTTGCTACTATCAATTCTGCGTTTAAAAAGGATTCTGAAAATATATTACATCAGTAAATCAGATAATAGATAAAGCATTTAAAGAAAACATGACTATAATCTATATTATGAGGGGGCCCCGGTGCCTGCCACCAACTTATCAACTTTTTGAATATTCTGACAATTCAGGACTGGATATAGTATAGGAATTATTAGAAGCAAAAGGTACTTAGGGGTTTATGCCAGGGAGATTCCGGGGGTACATAACTGGCATTATCGGAATAAGTTTCGCGGTTAGTCATTTTCCCGTGAGGGGAGGTGATGCCTATGATTACATGGATTGTT
>CAZHHJ010000208.1:0-2880 GCA_964531295.1 uncultured Syntrophomonas sp. | reverse complement strand
ATATAGTTTATATAAATATGTCCGACTGCCTTCAGATTGCAGCTTCCCTGTGTATATCGGCTCCAATGCTTTTCAGCTTCAGGTGAATGTTTTCATACCCTCGATCAATGTGTCCCAGGTTGGCAATTCTGGTCTCCCCGTCAGCAAATAAACCAGCCAGTATGAGGGCCGCTCCTGCTCTCAAATCACTGGTCTCCACACTGGCTCCTTCCAATTGCTCTTTCCCTTTGATTATGGCTACCCGGCCTTCAATTTTAACTTCTGCTCCCATGCGGCGCAGTTCTGGAACATGCATATATCTATTCTCAAAAATAGTTTCAACTACTATACTGGTTCCTTTAATTGTAGATAGCAAGGCCATGGTCTGGGGTTGCATATCGGTTGGAAAGCCAGGATAAGGCATGGTCTTAAAATCAGCTGGCCTAAGACACCTGCTGGCGATGACCCTCAAACCGGTATTGGTGGGCATTATTTCAACTCCGCTTTCCCTTAGTTTGGCTGCCAGCGGTTGAATATGTTCATTGGCAACATTTTCGATGAATACATCACCCCGGGTTATGGCTGCCGCAATCATAAAGGTTCCTGCTTCTATGCGATCAGGTATCACCACATGGCTTATGCCTCCGAACTCTTTGACCCCTTCTATTCTTATTGAATCCAAACCTGCCCCTCTGATCTTAGCCCCCATACGATTCAAAAAATTCTGTAAATCAACAATCTCTGGTTCCCGGGCCGCATTACGTATTACCGTGATACCAGGTATGGTGCTAGCGGCCATGATTAAATTTTCGGTTGCACCCACACTGGGGAAATCCAGTAATATTTCCCGCCCCACTTTGGGTTTTCCTTCCCCAATCATAAAGCCGCCTTTTTCGCCCACTGCATATCCGAGATTATTAAAACCTTTTAAATGCAGGTCAACTGGCCTACTACCAATAGCACATCCCCCTGAATGAGCTACTTTGGCAAATCCAAAACGAGCCAGCAGTGCACCCATAACCAGATTAGAGGCCCGCATCTTGCGGGAAATATGTTCCGGCAGTTCGCAGGATTTAATATATCTTCCGTCGATAACTAATGAATCTGCTTCTCTTTTTATTCTGGCCCCCAGTATAGTCAAAGCATCGGTCATAACCTTAATATCTTCCAGGTCTGGCACTCCTGATAATAGCACCTCACCCGAAGAAAGCAAACTAGCCGCCATTATCGGCAGAATAGCATTCTTGGAGCCACTGACTTTAACCCGGCCTTTTAAGGACCTGCCACCTTTTATTACTAAGCTTTCCAATTAAACACCTCCGCTAATTTTGCGAGGGAAATCTATTTGAATATCTAATATCTATAGTTTATCCAGTATTTCTTTTCCAATCTTCCATATATCCCCGGCTCCCATACTTATCACCATATCGTTTTCTTCCAGCCTTTCCACCAAATATTCTTCGATATCCATAAAAGTTGGCAGGTAGACTGCATTAGAGCCCGTTTTCAGGGCTGCTTGATAAACGTTTAGTCCGCTTATTCCGTCAATAGGCTTTTCCCCAGCAGAATAGACATCAGTAACCACTATCAGGTCAGCTTCTTGCAGCGATTCGCCCAGTTTTTCTCCCAGCAGTTGGGTTCTGGAATACCGATGCGGTTGAAATACTACGATAATTCTACCATTATGCACCTTGCGGGCCGCTTCAATAGTCACTCTTATTTCTGTAGGATGGTGGGCATAATCATCAATTATGGTAATACCATTCTTGCTCCCGGTAAGTTCAAAGCGTCGCCCAGCTCCCTTAAAGTCTTTTATAGCCTTCCTGGTCTCCTCCAGACTACCGCCTAATTCCAGGGTAATGGCTACGGCTGCCAGCGCATTAATAGCATTGTGTTTTCCGGGGACGGAAAGTTCCAGGTCTCCTACTCGATCACCCTGCTGGTATATAGTAAATATTGACCCCATACCGGAAGGCTTCCAATCTGACAGATAATAATCATTGGAATGATCCTCCCCATAAGTAATCACCCGGGTGGAAGTAATTGATTTGATTATCTGGTTATATTGGTCTTCGCCATACAAGACTGCAAATCCATCCGGGCTAACTTGATCTATATACTGTCTAAAAGCCTTCTGGATATTCTCCAACGATTTATAATAGTCCAGGTGATCATCTTCTATATTGGTAATAACTGCTATATAAGGATTTAGTTCCAGGAATGAAGCATCGCTTTCATCTGCTTCCACCACTGCATAAATTCCTTTACCCAGACATGCATTTAATCTGCTGCCCTGCAGTTCCCCCCCCACAATAAAAGTCGGATCAAGGCCATTGTAAGAGAGACACATATAAATCATAGAAGTAGTAGTAGTTTTTCCATGAGCGCCAGCCACTGCTATTCCTTTTCTTTTATTGACCAGTTCAGCTAGCATCTGCCCTCTTGATAAAACCGGAATATTTTTATGATGGGCTGCAAGCAATTCCGGGTTATCCGCCGGGATGGCTGATGAAACGACCAGACAATCAATACCTTCCCTGACATAGGATGAACAATGTCCCTGGAATACTTCCACGCCTAATTTAGAAAGTTTTTCGCTTATGCTGTTACCTTGCAAGTCTGACCCGCTTACACGATATCCTTCTTCAGTTAAAACTCTGGCGATACCGCTCATGCCTGCCCCTGCAATACCTACCATGTGCACCCATTGTCCTGCGGCAGCGGCCATACCCTCATCTCCTTATGTTTTATATTAAGAATCACACCTTATAGTATGCACAATTAACAAAAGTGGTTACATTTTTAATCAGCCTGTCCTCCAGGAAAGCTGGAGTAAAAGACTGGCCTGCTTTATATCCATACCCTATTTTCCCTATTTTAATATAATATCCAGTATCTTGT
>CAZHHJ010000207.1:0-2897 GCA_964531295.1 uncultured Syntrophomonas sp. | reverse complement strand
AACACTCTAAATGAATTACAGCCCCTGGGGGGTACTATCCTCAGTATAGATATTGGTGGAGGAACTACAGATTTTAGTTTTTTAGATGTTGCCAGTGATAGGCAGGAGATCATATTGGAAAGCCAGTTTCAGATTGGCTATGATGCTTTTTCCGGTTCAGAACTTGACCATGGCATTATAAGAAATATATTTATACCCCTGTATCAGATGCAAACCGGGCAAAGCATACCGGAAAAATACATTACCGGCAAATCCCTCCTGGCCAGGGATCGTCAGCTTTTCAATTCCTGGTTGCTAGAAGCTGAAAAACTGAAACTGGAAATAAGCAGAAACGGTTCCGCTGCCTGCTTTTTAAGCAACTTCTATGCAGGCCGCTCAATTTCTTCGTATATTGATCGGGATTTCCTGCTTGAATGCCTGGAGCCCATATATCGTAAATTCCGGGTATACTGCCAGAGCTTCCTCAGGGACCGCGCGTCTTTATTGGGTCTGGTGGTTGATGGCCAGTGGCATATAGACTGCATCCTGCTTCAAGGTGGAGGTTCACTGGCTTCAGGAGTAAGGCAGATTATCTCTGAGTGTTTTCCTGCTATTCCGGTGATCATATCCGATTCTCCCGATCTGGTGGCCAGAGGGCTGTGCTGCTGGAACGCCCAGCATATGGACCGATATACCAGCCTTAAGACCATATACCCCTTCGATTTCTACCGGACCATATATGACGGTTTTGATAATAAGACCAGACTGGAAAAGATCCCTTTTGATACCGCTAATCTTGAACTGGACATATTAGGCAGATATAAAATAATGACCTTTTCTCCAACTAATGAGGACCTGAAATGTGAAAATGGCCTGTCCCTGAGGATATACGAAGTGGCCCAGGGGGAAGCCATCTCTACCCAGGAACGCTTCCTGGGTATGGAAGCAGTTCTGGATCTCACTGGGACGGAAAAGGAAATACCGGCCAATATTGATATTTATTTAAATATGTCTCGTTGCCGTTTGGAAATTGATACCCAGAGCGCAGGTCCATCCTGGCCAGAAACCGGGCCCCTTTTCCGTGATTTATTTTCCCGGCAGCTGGAATCGCTTAAATGGATAGAAAACTACAAATATATTAATCCCGATCTTCTTGAAGATTTTGCCATTCATTTGGAAAAACAGCCAGCGCATGCACATATACCTTATGACGATCATGCACAAACGGTGTTCTATAAGCTTTTGTGCCTGCTGCAGATTCTAGACAGTAAATGAACAGAGTTAATTTGGAAGGAGCGAGTATTGCAATGATCAACACCTTTGCCATTCATCCGGCCGCATCAAAACACTTGATTGCCCGAGCAGTATGTGCCCTGCCGGAAGTAAAATCCGCCTATGAAAAAGGCCGGATCTTTATCGGTCATGGAACCACCAATCTGGCAGTAGCCGAGCAACTGCTAAACCTGAAAATAGACCGTCCCGATACTTATGTGGCGGGAGTAATTAGCCAGCAGACTTCCTGTGCCACCGACAGTCAATTACGCTCTGCCCCCTGGTGCATCGATAAGGGCCAGGTATTAGATATAAACTGGCTGGAATTTTTAAACTCTTTTGCCCCTGGTGACATTTTTATTAAAGGCGCCAATGCTATAGATCCTTATGGTAATGTCGGAATTTTAATGGGCGACCCACAGGGAGGAACCATCGGCAAATCTATCGGCATTTTGAAAGCTCGGGGTATTAAGATCATTGTGCCGAGCGGTCTGGAAAAAATGATCCCCTCCTGTCAGGCCGCGGAAAAAGTAATGGGAATCGGTGCAACCGCCCAATGTATAGGCATGAAAACCGGTTACATATGCTTATCCAATACAACCATAATTACCGAAATAGAGAGCCTTAAAATACTGTTGGATATTGATGCGGTGCCAGTAGCGGCCGGAGGGGTTGGGGGTATGGAAGGGTCAGTGCTACTGGCAGCCAGTTACAAAAATGATGAAACCGCAGTCCAACTTTTACAGATGATTAGAGAAGCCAATCGCACCCCCCGCCTGAACATCAAGCGAAAGAAATGCCGCAACTGTGATCATCCGTGTTCTTTTATTGATAAATAGGAAGCCCTTTAGAACCGCACCGAGGACTTTACTTTTATTTGCATCGTTCCCGAAGAAGGTGATAAATAGGCTGAGAACATACTTGTGAAGTTAATTAAGAGCTGGCTATTTACCTCTAAAGCGGGAAAACCAGGATTTGGGTCTCCCTTCCTGTTCGGCTTTCCACAAATCTAAAAACTCATTTATGGTTTTTTCCCTTTCCACATTACGCTGGTCCAATTTTTTTTCCACTCTTTCCATTCTTTGTTCCATTTTTTGGTTCTGCTCTATTAGGGCCTCATTTTGTTCCATTATTCTAGCGGTTAGGGATAATATCTCAGCCAGTTCCAGGTTGGATTGAGGTCGGGCAGTTTGCATAGCCGTCTCGGCTGAGGCACTATTATCTTCCGTGTTTTCCAGGGCCATTTTTATTGCGGTAGTATTCAAGCCTTTTTCTTTAAGCTGCAAAACCAGGCGCAGAGTATCTATATCTTTCTCACTATAGAGCCGGTCACCTCGTTCATCCCGTTTTATCTTCAGTCGGAGAGTGTTTTCCAGATAGCGCAGAGTATGCTGTTCCAGGTCCAGCATTTCAGATACCTCGCCTATTTTATAAAATATTTCCTTCACCTGTAACCTTTCTCGCTTTCATTTCATAAATTGTTATCAGGTAAGTCAATAAAGTTAAATAACCGGTAGATTCAAATTTATAAGCTGAGAAGTTTTTATCAGCTGCCAAATTTATCACCAACATTAACAAGCTCACAATTAATTTGATAATTAACTTTATTGTTCACCTATGACTTTCCCTTCCAAATCTATATGCTC
>CAZHHJ010000206.1:0-2922 GCA_964531295.1 uncultured Syntrophomonas sp. | reverse complement strand
ATGACTTTCCTTGGCTTGGTTAAACGTTAATTGTTTTGACATGTTTTCTCTCCCTTTCTTGTTTTTGTATTTTTTAAACTTAGACCCAAGGGGACGTTTTCGGTGCCCACATAATAAGACAGTTTACTTTCTATTATATAAGTACTTTTATTGACTTGTAAATTATGTAATGTTATCCAACCTTATTCCGCACTAGTGAGTTGGTGGTTTAACATTTCCCGCTACTGAAGGAAGTAAATACCTTCTTCTAAAAGGAAGCAGGCAGAACTTGTCTAAAGGATCCTGAATATCTAAAATGACAGTGAGGAACGGTCCCACCTTTTGTATGCTATTTCAAATTCATTTATTTACAGTCCCCTATCTGTTTATTGGCTCATTTTGATCATGATTTGAGCAGGTTCTTATGAATTATGAAGCATTTACATGAAAAATACAAACTTTCACATAAAAATGCTGAAATTAGAGCTCCTCGCCACTTTACTTACTTAATACACTAAAGCAAACTAGTTTTGATATATTCAATATTTTGAGGAGGATGATTGTATGAAAAGAAAAATGGCTCTTATTATTTTGCTGTGCTTTTCCCTCACCCTGGTTTTTGCGGGTTGCGCCAGCAAGCCCGACCCGGCCGCCCCTACCCCGACAGAAACTGATACATCCTGGCAGGATATTCAGGATAAAGGCTTCTTTGTAATGGGTTTAGATGATGAATTTCCCCCTATGGGATTCCGGGATGAAAAAAATGAATTCGTCGGTTTTGATATCGACATGGCCAAAGAAGCCGCCCAACGCCTAGGCGTAGAAGTCGAGTTTCAGTCCATTGTCTGGGAAACTAAAATGGCGGAACTGAACGGCGGAAATATCGACCTGATTTGGAATGGTTTAACCATTACTGAGGAAAGGCAGAAGCAAATGGCGTTTACCGCTCCCTACATCGAAGACCGACAGATTATTGTGGTCAATGCCGATTCGACCATTGCCGGCAAAGCCGACTTGAAAGACAAGAAAATTGGTATCCAGGCAGCCAGCAGCGCGATTGAGGCTGTTGAAGCCGATGTCGCAACATATGAAGTCATCAAAGAGAACCTCTTAGAATTCGAAAGCAATAACCTGGCCCTGCGGGATCTCAAAGGCGGCGGACTGGATGCAGTCATAGTTGATGAAGTGGTGGGCCGGTATTATCTTGCCAAACATCCCGGTGAATACACGGTACTGGAGGACAACTTCGGTGTTGAAGCCTTCGGAGTCGGGCTTCGCAAAGGCGACCAGGCATTTCTGACCGAGTTGCAACGGGTTTTGGATGAAATGAAAGCCGATGGAACCTCACAAAAAATATCCGAGCAGTGGTTCGGAGAAAATCTGATTAAATAAGCTTTACAGTCAAGAATCTGATATAATAGTGCAGGCAGGCTGACCTTAGGGTTAGCCTGCCCTGTTTATTCGCCAGGCAAAGGGGATCAGTATGGATTACGTATTAATGCTATTGCCGCCAATGCTGAAAGGCTTTGGGGTAACCCTTACACTATTTTTTATTACTCTGGCCATCGCCATGCCAGCCGGTATAATACTGGGAATGGCTCGCATATCGCGCTTCACACCGCTCCGCTGGTTCATGGAATTCTATGTGTGGCTATTTCGGGGCACCCCTCTTCTCCTGCAGCTCCTATTCATCTATTTTGGATTAATGACAGTAGGGATTACCATGGAGCGACTCCATGCAGCTATTTTAGCTTTTTGCCTCAATTATTCCGCCTATCTGGCCGAAGTGTTTCGCGCTGGTATCCAATCGATCGAAAAGGGTCAATATGAAGCAGCTGATGTACTAGGCTTGACCCGCTTTCAGACCATGACCCGCATTGTTTTACCCCAGGTGTTTAAACGCGTCCTGCCCCCGGTCGGGAATGAAGTGATCAACCTGGTTAAGGATTCCGCTTTGATTTATGTCTTAGCCATCAGCGAACTATTGCGTGTTGCCAAAACAGCGGTTATGCGCGATGATACCTTTGTGCCTTTTATCATTGCGGCTATATTCTATCTGGCCATGACCGCCATGGCCCAGCAGATTTTTAAATGGCTGGAAAAACGCTTTAATTATTACCATTAGGAGAGATCGCCATGTATATGCTGCAAGCATCCGATATTTATAAAAGTTTTGACCAGTTGGAAGTACTGAAGGGTATTTCTTTACAAGTCCAAAAAGGTGAAGTGATTGCCATTATCGGGCCCTCCGGCTCTGGTAAAAGCACATTTTTGCGTTGCTTAAACCATCTGGAAATCATTAACCAGGGCCGAATTGAAATCGAAGGAGAAATCATGGTTCAAAATGGTCCCTCCGGGACTGCGGTCTATGCAGATGAGTCCGATATTGCTCGGATACGAAAAAAGATGGGCATGGTATTTCAAAACTTCAACCTCTTTCCTCATCAATCCGTTCTGCAGAATTTGATGCTGGCACCCATGCTGGTGAACCAGGTCAACAAAAAGGAGTCCGAAGCAACTGCCCAGGCTTTACTTCATAAAGTGGGGCTGTCTGACAAGGCCCTAAATTATCCGTTTGAGCTGTCCGGCGGCCAACAGCAGAGAGTAGCTATCGCTCGAGCCCTGGCCATGAACCCGGACATCCTTTGTTTTGATGAACCTACCTCAGCCCTTGACCCAGAACTTACCGGGGAAGTCTTAACCGTTATGAAAGACCTGGCCCTGGAGAATATGACCATGATCATTGTGACACATGAAATCGGTTTTGCACGGGAAGTGGCCGATCTCGTCATTTTCATGGATGACGGATTGATGGTGGAGCAAGGGAAAGCTGAGGACGTCATCGTTCATCCTCATCATGAAAGAACCAGGGCTTTTTTGAGCAAAGTCCTGATGGCCAGATAGCGGAAGCGGGGAAAGCCCCCTGTCGTCTTTTTCGACAGG
>CAZHHJ010000205.1:0-3012 GCA_964531295.1 uncultured Syntrophomonas sp. | reverse complement strand
TTACTACATCATCTATGCCTTTTCCGGCTTTGGGGTTCCACTCAATTGAAAAGGTATCGATCCCCGTTTTTCGTAATTCCTCCAACAGCTTTGTTTCGGCTTTCTTGACGTCTTTATTTTTAAGCTTATCCATGTCAAATAGTACCGGAGCGGTAGTTATTCCTAATTCCTTTGCCGCTTCTACCGCTTGTTTGTATAGCCCTACGCCAGCTATACCTATGAAGGTCCCGCCAAGATACTCGGCTGCTATATCCGCTTTTAATGGCCCTTCTGTGATATAAGCTACACTAGGTATAGTGGGTTTACTCGGTCTTGCGATATGCACCGGCGCTCCACTTGAAGTACCATTGAGTTTACCAGCTGAGGACTTCCAGATGTATTTGCTTAAATTAGGCTTCTGCTTTAATATGCTATCATCTACCCTTATCTGTAAGCCCTGAATCCGGTTTTCTTTGTCTCTTATCGGAATAAGAAAGCCCGGTACGGTCATAAACAACCACTGGCCATCCTTTTCGTAAAAGCCAGGAATACCCTGCAGCGAATAACCTTCTTTCTGTAGAAGATAACAAACACCAACAGTGGAGTCCCAATGCAGGGTGGATTTATAACCCTTCTGCTGTATTATTGCATCGCTTAAACCACGGCTACGCAGATCTTGCCGATGCGAAGAGTGCAGTATCATCCTTTTAAGAAACGCTGTATATACCGCATGTCTTATATCGATTGGAGCAATCGAATTTTCTTTAGGAAGTGCCTGCTTTCTTCTTTGCTGTGGTTGATAATCCAGTTTATTCCCGACCAGTAATTCCAATGCACTTTCTTTGGATCCCAGGATGTCATAAGCCATAGTATAGACGTTACCGCTATACCCGCATTTGGCGCAACGATATACGCCCTTAATAGGGTTTATAGTGAGTTTACCATGTATGCTTTCATCTTCACACTTCCAGCAATGCGTTTCATATTGTTTCCCGCCCTGAATAGAGTGAAGTTTTAAGTTTAATTGTTGTGCTATATCAATAATGTCAACTAAATCAAAGTCAACTGATTTTGCCACAAACTTACACTCCTTTCTGGCTAAAGCCGGGGTTTAATCCCCGGCCCACCACGCATTGCTTAAAACGGAATTTCGTCCTCATCGTCTATACCGTTGTAGCTTACTTCGGTTCCGATATCCAGGTAATCCGCATAGGGATCGTCCTCAGCCTTTTTGCCGTTACCGTTGTTCTTGCTGCCGGAGAAGATGAGTTCAAATTCATCCACAATCATATTAAAGTAGGTTTTATCGCCACTTTTATTAGTAACCAACCGGCCCTTTACGATTACCTCCTGCCCTTTCTGAGCGTTTTCGGCTAGGGCAGTGGCAGCGTTTTTCTCCTTATCGTTACCAAACAGGGTACAGCTGATGAAGTAAGAAGATTTGTTGTTGCCATAACCACGGTTAATAGCCATGGAAAACTGGGTATACGCTTTACCCTGGGGTGAGTATCTTAACTCAGGGTCTTTACTCAAACGACCTCTTTTGATTATCAGGCCGCTTCCCAGCTGTCCTCTTACTTCTAGTACCGGAATAGACTGGTCTTGATTCGGGAATGATAAACTGCCAACCAGTGTTACGGTTTTACCTACTGATTCACCCAGAAATTCTTTGAGCTTACCATCATAGGATACCTGTATACCAATTGATATTTTTTCATCCACCTGCAATAACCCTTTAAAACCTTTGTCTACCGGGAATGACTTGACGATTTTCCCTACAAAAACATCACCATTAACAGTATTCATTGATATTTCCTCCTTTTCGCCTTGCACTATATGTGCTAAAAAGGCATTTTAAATTTCGCTTTGATATAAACAAAAACAACCCCTATTAAAAGAGATTGTTTAAGTTGCTTTACCGCATAGGCACCAATACATATTTTGATACAGTATCTTCGCCGGTTATGAGTATTGGTCTCGCTGGTTCTGCAAAACCAATATTGATTTTGCTATGAATATTACTTGCTATTTCCTGCAAATAATTAGCATTAACTATAATAGTCATTTCTTCTTCCAGTAATGGACGTTCATCTAAAGGTATAACCTCGCTAATTGTCCCGGCAACCTCGGAGACATACTCGATTTTTATTTCCCCGTTGCCGTTGATTAACAATTTAGCTGCCGGAAGTTTGGTCTTATCATCCTGTGGGAGTGTCTTGATCCTGCCCAGCGATGATTTTAAGTTTTCATTGGGCATACTCATTGAATGGGTTGCGGAAGGTATAATCGCCCGGTAATCAGGAAATTGACCATCCAGGAGCCGTACCGATATGATAGTTTCATCTGTTTTAAAAACTAATGTGCTATCATTAGAAATTACGGTTACTAAGTCCTCGGTATCCTTTAATACCCTTACAACTTCTTTGAGTAGTTTAGTTGGGGCTATAAATTGCCCTTCTTTAGCTCCCTCAACATCACTGATTACGTGCCAAGCCAACTTGTGAGTATCAGACCCTACCAAATTGATCACACCGTCTTTGATGTCAAACAAGACTCCGGTAAAGACTTTTCTGAAATGATCGTTGGCCGCAGCAAACATCACGGCTTCCAAACCTTTTTTTAGATCCTTGGATTTAACGCAAAATATCTCGTTAAAACCTTCTCCATCAAACTTGGGCGCTGCCCAGCCATCTTTCCCCATGGTATTGATATTACCTTTACTCTTGCCATACTTAATTGCAAGTTTTGAGGTCTTAGTCAATTCGAGGGAAATTGGGCTGGTGTCCAATTTGCTGATAAAATCGGCCAGGTATTGAGCGTTGGATAAAGCTTCGCCCTCTTCGATAATTTCAACCTCAGCAGTTGAAATTTTTACTGCGACATCTAAATTATACGAAGTTAGGATCAAATTACCGTTGACAGCTTGTAAATGTACTCCGGATAAAGCCTGGAATACATTGTTGGCTTTCGAGGCGGCCCTGGCAGTCATATTCAACATTTCAGCCATTTTTCTTTGCTCAATCAATATTTTCA
>CAZHHJ010000204.1:0-3073 GCA_964531295.1 uncultured Syntrophomonas sp. | reverse complement strand
TAATGGTTTTTTCACGCGTAATAAATATATTATGGGGTTTCAAATCTCTATGTACAATGCTTTTCTGATGAATAGCATCTAATCCTTCAATAATTTGACTTAATATATTTTCTATATCAGAAAAGGTTAAGGTATTTGTGCTCAAATACTTCTGTAAATCAATCCCCTCTAGATATTCCATGACTATATATACATAAAGCTGTTTATTATCTTCAAAGATACCCTCATCAATAATCCGTATAACATTGTCATGGTTTATCATTTTCAGGGCTTCTATCTCCCTTAATATGCGATTATCATCGCCACTTTTTCTAAATTCTGCATTCACATATTCTAGGTTGAATATCTTTATAGCATTTAGAACGCCATCTCTTTCACATTTATATACAGTTCCGAATTGACCTTTACCGATAAACTCTATTATCTTATATCCACTTATGCTTTTTCCTTGCATCAAGTTTTCCCCCTCTCCATTTCTAGTTTGAAGATGTTAGCAATAATTAATATTTATTCCCTTGAAATGGCAGACCAAAGCTTTACCCATATTATGGCAGAAATACTCCGATTATTCACCCCAACCGCCCCATTAACCCTTTCCTCTTCTCCTCCAGCTCCCTAATCTCAATATTCATCTCCACCCGACGGTTTATCTGGTCATCACTCTTAACTCTTAACTTTAAACTCTTAACTAACGCATCGATCTTTAAAATCTCATCATATACCCTCTTAACCTCTTCAGCATCTTTCCCCGTGATATATCCATCAATCAACTTCGATGCGTTACAAACTATCAGTCTATCCACAATGTCGCTGTA
Organism: uncultured Syntrophomonas sp.; assembly: GCA_964531295.1. GTDB lineage: Bacteria > Bacillota > Syntrophomonadia > Syntrophomonadales > Syntrophomonadaceae > JAAYJK01. The sequence goes on along the minus strand of CAZHHJ010000204.1, from coordinate 2,258 downwards.
AAACCGGTAATAGTTATTCTGAGACAGGTTCTTAAACTCCAGGCTCTTTAAGAACATTTCATCTTTATCGTTCAAATTATCTGTATCAATCCAGTCGGTGAATATCATTTCTTCTACCGTATTCCTGCTCTGGTCTGCCAGACTGCTGCGCTGATGCGCGGCACACATTTGCATTTTGTTATCCAGAGTAAAGACCAGGAGCATGGGATATGGAATAGTTCGCATGATGATTTCCGCTATTCTCCTGGTTTTCCCGTCAGTATTCAGTTTCACCTCTATGATCTCAATTTCGGAATATTCCCGCACATCATCCTTATAGGGCTTGATATTGATGGTGTCTGGTTTAAGGCAATATCCCCAAATTAATTTATCTATCTGTTCAGTGAATATGGTTCTATCAGCTTTGCTAAAATCCGCATTATCATAAAACGACTTCTTGAAAATCGTATTACCAACCTGGCAGAAAGGCGGTATGTTCAGGTATTTAAATATTCTGTTCATATCATCCGCCCCCTTCTGTAGTTAATAGTTAAGAGTTAAAAGTTAAGAGTTTCGGAGGACCAGGGTTTTTCATACACCGCAGTTTTATCATATAACCCGATTGCTGCTACTTATCCTCGCAACCCTTCTTTAGTTAATAAGTAACTCTTAACTCTTAACTGTTAATTTTTAATTACTAAAAACGTTATCAGTTCAAATTCTTCCATACCTGAAAAACTGCTTTTTTGCAGTGTGGTTCCTCCTTTGGAAAATAGGCTGACAACTCCCATTTCTTCTTTTTTACCAATTATGTTTTCTATGGAGGTTTCCAGCAGGTTTGAGTACTTCTTCATATTACTGCCATCGTTGGTCTCGGTATTAAAAAGTTCAACCAGCTCATGAAAAACTTCTCTATTTCCGGAGCAGAGTTTTTTATAGAAGTCCAGTAGCTTTTTTATGTGCAGGTAGCTGTATCTAGCCTCTCCGTTATCGGTAATATACACCATGAAATACGGGAAGAGCGCATTCTGCTCTCTGGTCTGTTCATATCCTTTGATCTGTTTCAGGGTGAAAATCACACCGGGTTTGATTATGTCCTGGAGCTGCTCATCAGGTGTGGTTATGGCATACAGACCATACGGGGTCTCATCCAACTTTTTTCGGCTGTGCTTCATATATTCCATCAGGTCTATTTTAAAATCGTTAAAAGTCAGGTCGGTGATGGAGATACCCCCCGCAATATCTTCCAGATCCACTACTTCTTCTTTCAACCTGATCAGCTGCTTTTTGCGATATTCCAGGTCATTCATTTCTTTATTCTCGTCAAAGTCAATCAGGTTTTCTTCGCCCGTGGCAGACACATCTAATACCACCATTCTGCCTTTAACCCGATTTTCGAGGTTTATATATTCATCCAGCTCCATGTTGGGCCAGAAATTAACCAGCTGAACCTCATCATTGATCGAGCCTATACGGTCTATACGCCCGAAACGCTGGATGATCCGCACCGGATTCCAATGTATGTCGTAGTTTATTACAAAATCGCAGTCCTGCAGGTTTTGTCCTTCTGAAATACAATCCGTTCCTATAAGAACGTCTATTTCTTCAGTCAGCTGCGGATATATTTTATCCCTTTCCTTGGAGTGGGGTGAAAAGTTTGTCAGTATGGAATTAAAATCTTTTCGCCGCAGTGCCTTTAGTGTGGATTTATTAATGTCCGAGCCTGTAACGATGGCTGAGTGAATTCCAAAATCATTTTCAATCCATTTGCCTAGATTTTCATAAAGATAATTGGCTGTATCTGAAAATGCAGTGAATATAAGCAGTTTTCTATTATCGCTATTGATGGGATTCTTGATTTTATCTTTGATAATCTCCTTCAAGTCTGCAAGCTTAGCATCACGGGCAGGGGTTATTTTTTCAGCTTCGGCAAGGAGTCCTTCCAGTTTCTCTTTATCAGCTCGCAAATCCTGTTCCCATTTGATCAGGTCCATATCCTGGAGCATCACTTTTACTTTACTCCCAAACATCAGATCATCATACTGACTTTCATTGTCAAAGTCTATCTCACTTATATTTATATCCGGATCGTATTCAAACCGTTTATTGTCTATGCTTATCAGTGCATTGTCAATCTGCTGTAATATTCTTGATAAGGTAAGTGCAAAGGAATATATGGAGCTTTCCATTCTTTTTAAAAGATTAATCCTTATCAGATGAACCAGTTGATTTTCCCGATCAGTTTGTTTGAATACTGATTGACCGCTGGCAACACTTAT
>CAZHHJ010000203.1:0-3077 GCA_964531295.1 uncultured Syntrophomonas sp. | reverse complement strand
CAGGGCGCCACGCTCGTTGTCAGGGTCAGCGGTGGCGTTGGCGAGGGTGGCGCCACATTTATGCATCCTAAATCTTTAAAGACATTTCCTGATCCTTCAATATAGTCTTCCATTACTTTTCCTCCCTCGCCCTATTTTGGGCAATTTTAAATCGGATTTTAATTGTATTCATATCGGATTTTGGAGTGGATATTCCCTTTTTCGACTTTTTCTTGAATACGTGTAATACGTATAAATTTGTCCCAAGCTTGACAGCATAGATTGTCCGATAAGTGTCACTATAGTAATCTGTTTTGATTTCAATAACCCCAGGCAGTCCTTTCAATAATTTAGCATTTGAGGACATCCCTCCTTGTTGAGCCACATGTAAGGCATAACCCACTTCGTCCTTTACGGCTTCATGGCAATTTTGAAGATCTTCAAGTGATGATCCGATCCAGATAATTGTTTTGAACTTTTTATTTCGCATATATGATACTATGCTATATTTGGCATATTTGTAAAGGTTTTTTAATGCTGACGCATGAATTAAGTGGACAAAAGACAAATGGGAAAGACAAATGGGGACAGGTAGATAATGCTTGACCCGGTAGTTGCCTATGTTTTATTATGAATTAATCCGTTGAAAGTAGGGGGACACTAGCAATGGAGGTATAGAATATGGCACGTATACCAAGAATTTTGTTAAACAAGCAAGGAGAGTCAACCGTTTATCATGTAATGTCCAGGACGGCCCTGGACGGTTTTCCCATGAAAGACGTTGAAAAAGATTTTCTGCTGGAGTTGCTGAAACGCTTGAGTGGGCTGTATTTTGTAGAGGTGCTGGGTTTTTGCTGGATGGATAATCATTTTCATTTGTTAATCCGTATGCATTCAGACTCAGGTTTTACCGATAACGACATCAAAGAACGTTTTGAGAAGTTCCACGATAATGCAGGGGATGGGCAGTGTTTTACGGATGTTGAAATACCTTATTTGCGCACAAAATTATCCAGCCTTTCAGAGTATGTGCGTGAGATTAAGCTTGGTTTTACACGCTTTTACAACAAACGGCATAAACGCATGGGTTTTTTCTGGGGAGGGCGTTTTAAAAGTGTTGTTGTGGAAAATGGCAACACCCTTATAAATTGCCTTGCCTATATTGATTTGAATCCTGTTCGTGCAGGGATTGTTACAAAACCGGAAGATTACAGATGGAATTCTATTGCCTACCATCTGCAGACCGGTAACAAGGATGAATTTTTATCGCTCGATTTTGGACTTAAAGTCTTTGGTGTTTTAGATCCAAAAGAGCGGTTGAGAGATTACAGAAGGTTTCTCTATGAGACCGGTGCAATGGATACAGCTGAAGGTCGACAGATCAAAGAAAAAGTGTTGGAAAAAGAGAGAGATAAAAAGTTCGAGGTCACCAGGGTTGATCGTTTTAAATCAAGATCACGGTATTTCTCTGATTCGGGAATCATCGGAACAAAAGCCTTTGTACAAGAAAACTATCAACGCATAAAGCACCTGTTTGAATCCAAAAATGAAAAGAGTCCCAAGGCAATCAACGGGCTTGATGGAATATATTCCCTGAAAAGACTGGTAGAGTGAGTTTGTATTAAATAATGCATAGTTATGTAGGTTCAAGTTTCCAAAGTCAGTTCTGCCATGGTCAGTTCGGTATCACGAAGTATTTTTCTTAGCAGACCCTTACCTATATCCTGGCCTGAATGTGAAGGAACAGTAGTTACTCTGCCGTCTTCATGGCGTAGACGGACATGGCTACCTTTTTGACGTACAACATTGAAACCATGCTTTTTTAGAGATTTTATCACATTGTCAGCCTTAAGCATTGGCTGGTTCATTTTCAATGCTCACTTTCTGGACGCCTATGAATTCATTTTGAATAACAGGATTGGTTTCATCTTCAAGACACATCCCGATGACATCACGCATATTACGCATTAAATCTTCAACGTCTCTGCCCTGGGCATAGCATCCTTTTAGCGCCGGGACTTCACCAACAAAGAAACCATCCTCATCTTTTTCAATAACCACGTAAAATTCATTTTGCATAGTTTGTTCCTCTTTTCTTGTATAGAACATTTCTTCACATTGTATAGTGACATCGTCTTCCATTCTTATATATCCTCTACTGTTTTTACTGTATGTTTTAGAGGCATGGATATGTAAAAAATACACTGTTATGCATTCGTCTAAACGCTAATTCGACTTTCCTGCTTTCCACTAACTGTCAAAATCATCTGGATTGTTATTTTTTTGAGTTCATGTTTTTACTTTAATCATATTTGCATCATAAAGCAAGATCAAGATTTAACTTCACCCCAACCCATCCTTCCTTCCTCATTTATAAGTTCTGGTTATAACGGTTTTGGAAAATGGGGACAGGAAAATGGGGACAGGTAGATAATGCTTGCCCCGGTAGTTACCTATTTTTTACTATGAAGTGATCCGTTGAAAGTAGGGGGACACTAACGATGGAGGTATAGAATATGGCACGCATACCAAGAATTGTAGTGCTGGTAGATTGGTAGATATAAAAGTTTGACTGATTCTTTGCAAATGCTTTTCTTTTTGGACTATTCGCCGCCCAAAGGTCACTTCGTCGCAAACTTTTCTATAACCCCCATGACAGGCTATCCTGTCACAACGAACGCTGAAACATGATGGTACAGGGTGGGCACTAGTGTCATTCCGCCCTCTTTGGATATCCTGACTGGAACCGCAAAACGTCGGGGGTCGCTTTGACCCTTCTTAATGTTTCGACCCTTTGGTTTTGAATGTTCCGGTCAGGATAACCAAAGAGGGCTCTAAAATCGAGACTCCAACTATGATGTTTCGACGGCAGTTTCATATAACCGGCACGGCCGGAGCGAGAGAGGCATCCGGCCACAACGAATATTGAAACACCGCCAATAACAACGCTTCGGCGGGAGTTTCTTATAAAACTCACATGTCCTTACGGACACAACGAACGATGAAACACGATAGCCGTTAGCTGTTAGCGATTAGCTGTTAGCAGGTAGTATCTTGACGCAAGATTTTTGGGCAAACTCAGCCATCTTTCAGACTTC
>CAZHHJ010000202.1:0-3094 GCA_964531295.1 uncultured Syntrophomonas sp. | reverse complement strand
AATAAAGTTCTGCCCCTCGGCTCATCACTTAAGTCGAGGATCATACAATTTATTCGCCCTGGGGAACTGGTAAACGGTTTAACTCATCTCCTGGGAGTGTTCTTGGCTATTCCGGCTCTGTACATCCTGTTACGACAAGCACCGGCTGGAAGCAGCCCAGCCTTCTATGGCTCTCTGTATGTTTTCGGCATCAGTCTTTTTCTGCTTTACAGCGCCAGTACCACTTACCACCTTTTGAATATATCTGCGCGATGCACCCTAAATTTAAGGCGGGTTGATCATATGATGATCTATATACTCATCGCCGGATCTTATACTCCCATCTGCATAATAGCCCTGCCCGGATGGTGGGGATGGGGAATGTTAATCGCGGTATGGATCCTTACTATTGCAGGTATCTGTCTTAAAATTTGCTTTCTCAATGCCCCCCGGTGGTTATCGACCCTTTTGTATATCCTCATGGGCTGGATGGTCACCATAGCTATTTATCCACTTTATCTGCGGGTCTCTTTTTCAGGGGTTTTCTGGCTGGCCATGGGAGGACTGAGCTATACGCTCGGAGCAGTAATCTATGCCTTAAAAAAACCTGATATTAAAATTAAGTATCTGGGATTTCATGAAGTATTTCATGTATTTGTATTGCTGGGCAGCTTCTGTCACTACTGGATGGTGTACCGTTATTTGCTGCCGCTTTAAAAATAATAAAAGGAGAGCCTCCTCCCTATCGGATGCGGCTCCCCCGTAAACAGCTTATAAGGTTAGAATCTCCACTCCGTCTTGGGTAACTCTTACCGTATGTTCCCACTGGGCAGACAAAGATCCATCCAGGGTAACCGCAGTCCAGTTGTCTGCCAGGACCTTACAACGATAATCTCCGGCATTTATCATCGGTTCTACGGTGATTACCATGTTGGGTACCAGGACCATGCCTGCTGCTTGCTGCCCATAATGTTGCACGAATGGGTCCTCATGAAATTTATTCCCGGTTCCATGACCACCATAATTCTGTACTACTGAATAAGAGTGTTTTTGGGCATGCTGTTCAATAGCATAAGCAATATGCCCGGTGCGATTAAAGGGTTTAACCTGTTCTATTCCCAGGTTCATGCATTCCCGGGCAACTCGCACCAGGGTTTGCGCCTCCTGCGAAGGTTCTCCCAGCAGAAACATCCGGCTCATATCGCCAAAGAATCCATTCAGGATGCAGGTTATATCAACATTGAGTATATCCCCATCTTTCAAAAGTGTTTCATCAGGAATCCCATGGCATATAACATTATTGAGGGAAGTGCAAACGCTCTTGGGAAAACCATTGTAACCCAGAGGGGCTGGAATAGCACCATGTTTTATGGTTAAATCATGTACCCAGGCATTAATATCATCAGTAGTTATTCCCACCTGTATTTTATCTGCAATTATGTCCATAATCTTCCTGCTTAACTGTCCAGCCTGACGTATGCCGTCTATCTGGGCTTCAGTCTTTATTAAATTATGGCCTGGTATGGGAATGCCCAGCTTTTTCAGCTCTTTTAAGCGTTCATCCTGTTCCATATGGCATTTCTTGTATTTACTTCCGCTTCCGCACCAGCACGGATCATTACGGGACATCCTTTTAAAAATCATGTTTAGATAAGTACTCTCCTTTCCAGATACGCTTGATCATAATATATGCTCTTATATATCTTACCCTTAAGCAAAGCGAATTGTCACGGTGCTTTAACAGTAAATTTCATCGGGCCTTCCATCCGCCATCCAAACACAAAACCTGGGCATTAATATAGGATGCATCTCGGGAAAGCAGAAAAACACAGGCCCGGGCAATTTCTTCCGGTTTAGCCAGCCTTCCGGCCGGGATCTCCTCCAGCAATGTTTTTATATCCTCTTCATCCAGATAAGAGTATATCATATCTGTTGCCACCGGACCCGGGGCAATAGCATTTACAGTTATACCAGAAGGACCTGCTTCACTGCCCAGAGATTTGCTGAAAGCTATCAGCCCACCCTTGGAAGCGGCATAAACCGACTCAAAAGCGGCCCCGTCTATTCCCTGGGCAGATGCAATATTTACTATCCGTCCATATTTCTTCTTGATCATGTAGGGCAAAGCTTGTTTGCAACATAAGAAAGCACCCCTCAAGTTAACACTCATAACTCGATCCCATTCTTCAATACTGGTATCCTGTACCAGGGAGCGCAGACTTACCCCGGCGTTATTCACCAGCAAGTCCACATCCCCCACAGCATTTCTAATCTCTGCAAATAATCTGCTGACCTCCTGCTCACTGCTGATATCTCCCTGCAGTGCCAGAGCAGCATACCCATACTGCTGCAATTCTGTGATTAATGTCCGGGCTTCTTTTTCAGAAGAATTGTAATTCACCACCACCCGGCCCCCTCTGGCGGCGACCGCCCTGGCCACAGCCCTGCCTATACCCCGCCCTGCTCCTGTTATCAAGCATACCTGCCCTTCCAGGCTCTCGTTAATTTGATCCACCACTGCACCTCCAGGTCCGCCAGTTTACTCCCTCTGACTTACATGGCATTTATAGCGAAAAATAGCACTAAGCTCTGTAACCCATTATAATATATCCCAGGAGTAATAACATATATCTCCAGCAGGCCAGCTGCAGTATATTGACAACTGCTCTGTGACACTTAAAAAAACTTTAGAAATATTCCGACTACTACATCTTGACAAAGGGGCCTTCGTCTCATACAATTAAACCATCTTGCAAACCTTCTGTTGGCAGGATTTTAGGTCAATTATGTAGAAGCTTTCAATATACTACTAACTAGGAGTTTGCCCGACCCAGAATAGCTGAAAATTTAAATAGGTTTTCTGAATAATTTTTTAGTCAGTAGAATAATGTTTAATACATTAAAAACTCAATTTTGTAAATCAGCAAGAAGGCCGGCTATTATTTATTTCTAGTACTTCGTAGTTAATATATACAGCTTATTCACATCAAAGATCAGATTCCACTAAAGCAAATCAGGATATATCCTGAAACATTTGTTCATTTCGCAGATAATTTGCGCCCACGAGGTCAGCCGGGACCAGTATCTAACTCTTTTACTCAGAATAAGAACTTTC
>CAZHHJ010000201.1:0-3103 GCA_964531295.1 uncultured Syntrophomonas sp. | reverse complement strand
ATTTTTCTAGGGGACTGCCGGGGAACATCCGCCTGGGTCCAGCCGGACGGGAATAAGCAGCGGCCAGCAGAATAGAGCCTGGGGGTAGGCAAGCGGTACTTGAATAGATGGCTCTTATATCCGGGTAATTAAGCCCGAAAATATACATTTTCGAATAGATTTTTACACTGTTTTTGGAATCCAGGTATTTGCTCATTATATGCTGCAAAAAATTGATAAGTACTCGACTCATATATACTTGCCAATTATTCCCAATAGATTATAATCTTGTTAAATATATGAATCAATGGAGGGTGGTCGCCTTGTTAAAACGCGGTGCTATATTTCTTGTCTTGCTGTCCTTAATTTTGGGTTCTGCTTATTCTTATGCCAGCGGTAAAGAACCCTCCCCAGATAGTGCTGAGCTTAAAAAACATGATCAGGCTTGGGGGGACATGATAAAAAGCTTTGGGCTGTACCTGGCATTTTTTAACGATTCATACCCAGCCGGTAATTTTACGGTTTCCCAGCATGCTGATAGCTATGAGGAAGCAATGGCCTATTTCTCGCAGGGTTTTGATGAGGAACTGGCCGCAGAGATTACGGCCGCCTATACTTTCTATAATCCCGATAATGATAAATTGCAAATATTGCCTACCGATGGCCTGCCGGTTCTGCTGCCAGAAAACCCCAACCTAATCAGAACCCAATTCATAGACGATGACCATGTTATATTTGAACGCTATTTTGAAAACTATTACGGAGAAAATACCCGCTATCTCTACCGGGTATTTTGTAAATATGATGGTTTTAAATGGAGAATATACCAATTGGAATGGGAAGCCGCGCAATAGAAGAAGCTACCGCTCATCCATGGCAATATACTCCGAGCGTCTGGCTACGCTTTTATAGGCTGGTCTTATAATTTTCCCGACGTTAACCAATTCCTCGATCCGGTGCGCACTCCAACCTACAATCCGAGCAATCGCAAATATGGGCGTATATAATTCTGGTGGAATTCCGAGCATGCTGTAGACAAATCCCGAATAAAAATCTACATTGGCACTTACCCCTTTATATATCTGACGAAACTCGCCAATAACTTGCGGCGCCAGCTTTTCCACCTTTGCATAGAGCTGGAATTCATCCTCCAGACCTTTTTCCCTGGCCAGGTGGGCTGCCTGTCCCTTCAGTATGACCGCCCGGGGATCGGATATCGAGTATACTGCATGGCCTATGCCGTAAATCTTACCGGTCCTGTCAAAAGCTTCTTTATTTAAGATTTTAACCAGATAAAGGGCTATTTCTTCTTCATCGTCCCAGTTATTAAGCTGTAGTTTCATATCGGCCATCATCTGTACTACCTTATGGTTAGCGCCTCCATGTCGGGGACCTTTTAACGCTCCCAGAGCCGCCGCTATCACCGAATAAGTATCAGTTCCCGAGGAAGTTACCACATGGGTTACAAAAGACGAATTATTGCCCCCTCCATGCTCAGCATGCAACACCAAGGCCAGATCCAGCAGGGTTGCTTCCAGCCTGCTATATTCACTGTTAGGGCGCAGCATATGCAGTATATTTTCTGCAATACCCAGCTCGGGCTGGGGACTATGTATATAAAGGCTCTTATTTCCATGATAATGCGAAAAGGCCTGATAGCCGTAAACTGCCAGGAGAGGGAAACAGGCTATCAAATGCAAACACTGTTTGAGTACGTTTCCAATCGAGGTGTCATCGGCTCGCTCATCAAAGCTGTATAGAGCCAACACACTTCTAGCCAGGACTACCATCATATCTTTGCTGGGCGCTTTAAGGATCATATCCGAGACAAAATATTCCGGCAGGCTTTGATAACTGGCCAGGAGTTGCTTGAAATCCTCCAATTGTTTTCTGCGGGGTAGCTTACCGAACAACAACAAATAACAGCTTTCCTCAAAACCATAGCGATCTTCGCCCAGAAAGCCATCCACAATATCATTAATATCAATTCCTCTATATATCAATCGTCCATCAACCGGAACTATCTCATTTTCATCAGTAATATAGGAATGCACTTCACCGATTTCGGTCAAACCAACGAGAACACCCCATCCATCGATATCCCGCAATCCCCTTTTAACCATATATTTACTAAATAATTCCGGATCAATCAAGCTGTTCTGTTCCGCCCAGGCAGTCAATAAAGGCAACATTCTCTTTTCCAGCTGTTTTTTATCGCTATCAGGCATAATATGATTCTCTCCTTTGATTTAAAAATGGCTCATAAACCCTTAAATTCATGCAGGATGAATATTCTATTGTTATATTGTATCAGTCCTCGAACAGAAAACCTATGCCAGATAAAATCCAGCTGTCTCCCTTAGCTTTCAATACTTTATTTACTTGGGATGGCCCTTCTAATTCATAGATCTCAGCTTAAATATATTATAGACTACTACTAATTGATAAGTTGTAACTTTATTTGCTGAGAATTTGGGGACTGCTCTTTTAAAAGTCAGCTCTGCTAACTAAGGATAAAAAAAGAGCCCGGAGTTGCTATAAAACTCTGGAACTCTTTATTTTTCTATGGTGGGCGATGACGGGCTCGAACCGCCGACATCCTGCTTGTAAGGCAGGCGCTCTCCCAGCTGAGCTAATCGCCCTTATGGTGACCCCTAGGGGACTCGAACCCCTGTTACCGGCGTGAAAGGCCGGTGTCTTAACCGCTTGACCAAGGGGCCTTAACGGAAATCAGATGTGGGATGCTCAATTTCCAACTTCCTGCCTCTGACCTCAAACCTCAGAAATGGTGGGCCTACCAGGACTCGAACCTGGGACCAACCGGTTATGAGCCGGTGGCTCTACCAACTGAGCTATAGGCCCTGGTTACTGCGGAAACCCCGCAACAGTTAGTATATAAAAATTCTGTACAAAGGTCAATAGTAAAACCTTAATTCTTTTTTATCAATTTGCAGCAACCCCTGTACCCTGGGAATACAATCATCCGGCAATTTAACCATCAGCTTAAATGGACTGTATTCAATAAGTAATTAAAAGGCGGTAACTCCAATGGGTTACCGCCTGGATTTCCAATGGCTCCCCGAGTAGGATTCGAACCTACAACCCTCCGGTTAACAGCCGGATG
>CAZHHJ010000200.1:0-3162 GCA_964531295.1 uncultured Syntrophomonas sp. | reverse complement strand
TTGATGCTTAACCCGCCGCACACTCGTGACCTTTAGTCGTGAGTTAGGCGGGTCGTTTTTTACATATGTTAGATAAATTATGTTCTAAAGATTCTTGTTATATATCCTTTAAGACACACTGCATATTATAATATATGTGAGGTGAATCACATGGAGATTACTAAAGGTAGAGGTTATGTTTATTCGCTTAGATATCATATAGTTTTCTGCACAAAGTACCGTAAAAAGATTATTACTGGAGCCTTTGAAAAATGGCTCAAGGAAATGTTGCAAACTATCGCTGAAGCCAATGGCTTTAAAATAATTATAATGGAAGTAATGCCAGACCATGTGCATCTACTAGTCGATTGCACTCCTCAAAACTACATTCCAGATATTATTAAAGCCTTAAAAGGCAATTCAGCTAGGTTTGCTTTTAAGACGTTCCCTAGCCTCAAAAAGAAACTATGGGGTGGACACCTTTGGAACCCGTCTTATTTTGTTTGTAGTATTAGCGATGTTACAGAACAAGTTATTATCGATTATATTAATTCCCAAAAAGAAGGTGAGTCTAGTGAGTAAAATAATAAAAAAGGGCTTTGTCTTTCGGATATACCCGACTAAAGCACAGATTGAACACATTAATAAAGCCGTGGGTTGCGTCAGGTTCGTTTATAACTATTTCTTAGATAAGCGGATAACTGCCTATAAAGAGAACGGCGAGTCTTTGGGATACTCGAAATGCTCTGCGTTGCTAACCGAATTAAAACAAGACAAAGATTATCTCTGGTTACAAGAAGTAGACAAATTCGCTTTACAAAATAGCCTACGGGATTTAAACACTGCTTATCAGAACTTCTTTCGTGAGGTAACTAAGAGAAATAAGAAACAAGGCTTTCCGAAATTCAAAAGCAAGCATAAATCTAAAGAAAAGTACCGAACTAATTTCACCAACGGAAATATTGCAATAGATATGGAAGCTAATCAAATCAAGCTCCCTAAACTGGGATGGGTAAAGTTTCGCAATGGTAAGAAAATTAAAGCACCTAGTACGATCATTAACGCTACTATTAATAAGGCATCCAGTGGTAAATATTTCGTATCTGTCTTATGTGAGTTCGAAGCCCAAGAACTACCTGGGAACACAAGTTATATTGGCTACGATCTGGGCTTAAAGACTTATGCCATCGGCTCTAATGGCGATCTTATCGAGAACCCACGGTATTTAAGGCAAGAATCGAAAAAACTAGCTCGGTTACAAAAGCAATTATCCCGAATGAAAAAAGGCAGTAATAACTATAAGAAACAAAAAATCAAAGTAGCCAGGCAACATGAAAGAATAGCAAATTTGCGTAAAGACTTTCTACACCAGCAGTCAACCAAGATAGTGCGCGAAAACCAAGTAATCTGTCTCGAAGATTTGCAGGTAAAAAACATGATCAAGAATCGCAAGCTAGCTAAAGCTATATCAGATGTCAGTTGGGGCACGTTCCGTCAAATGATGCTCTATAAAGCTAACTGGTATGGGAGAACAGTGGTAATCATCGATAAATTCTACCCATCCAGCAAGCTCTGTAATGTATGTTGCGAGATTAACCCGATGCTCACCCTTAGTATACGAGAATGGCAGTGTCCCAAATGCCTAACAGTCCACGATCGAGATAAGAACGCTGCCAAAAACATCTTAAATGAAGGGCTGAGGCTGTTGTCAGCCTAGTATCCCGAACCGTAGGAACTACGGAGTTAGCCTGTGGAGCGCTCGTAAGACTTTCCGTTAAACGAAAGCTGATTGCAATGAACCAGGAATCTCGCGATCTTTAGTCGTGAGTCGTTCAAATATGTAATGACCTAATATATAGCGGAAGGCTTGAAGCAAGAAAGAAATCCAAGCGGAGGCCCGATTCACTCCCTCCGCTTGTGTATTGCCATGTAAATGGCCAGAGCGCCTCTAGTGGCACCAGCCGTTACAACGAACTGGAATTAAACACAATTATAGATTGGTTGCAAAACTACCAGTTTAAGATCGAAAAAATATATGGTGATGAGAGCAAAAGTATTGCTGATATTGTTGGAGTGGTAACCCCCTTTTATGCACAGGCAAAACGCATTAAGGCAAGCCTGCCTGCTCAATTCAAAGGGGTCACTATTGGAACTGTCCACTCTCTGCAGGGTGCAGAAAGAGAAATAATTATCTTTTCTACTGTTTATACATCCCGAGATATCACAGCAAGGATGCTAAACGACAAACCCAATTTAATTAATGTTGCTGTTTCAAGAGCCAAAGAGTGTTTGATGGTATTTGGAGATACAAAGATTCTTGATTCAGGTGCTTCTAATTATGCGGGTATTTTAGGTCAGCATATGTTTAAAAGTGGTATTGATTTAAGGAAGTTAGATGGTTGGAATAATCTCTGATGGGTTATTCTCCGTAGGCGGGAAGGGATAATCTGGTAAGTAGCTTAAGGCAATTAAGGGAGGAATACAAAAGCAAACACTGGAAGCTACTGACGATAAAATGTTCACAATAAGAGGAAAGGAGATACATATTTTGGCGAAATATAAAATCTACAAGAATCCGCTCAACGAACATACCGAAAAAGTGAAAGATGGTTTCAACTGGCTAGTGTTTTGTTTCGGGCCTTTATGGTTCATAACCAATGGGTTTGCAACACAAGGGTTATTTTGGCTAACCGTTTCGTATATTGTTTGCTTGTGTACTTTGGGGTTTGGTGTTCCTGTGGTATGGATCATAGCAGGGTGGAAGGCAAATGCCCAAATGGAGAAAAAGTATTTGGAAAAAGGCTGGCAATTTGTAGGTTATCAAGGCGAAGACGATATACTAATAAGCAACGTAAATAATTTATAAAATAGGAGGACTTTTATTATGAAAAAACTTAAACTCGTAGCATTGGTGGCAATTTTGATTATGGCATTGGTTTTACCAGTATCAGCTGCCACCCCGAACGTAACCGTGAAGATCGATGGGACAACTGTAGCATTTCCCGACCAGAAGCCGTACATTGATGGCAACAGCCGTACCTTAGTACCCATGAGGGCACCGATGGAAGCCCTGGGTGCTACCGTGGATTGGGATAACTCTGCTAGACAGGCTATTTTCGTTAAAGACGGCACTAAAGTAGTGTTCACCATTGGTAGTAAGACCTACACTGTAAACGGCTCTAA
>CAZHHJ010000199.1:0-3180 GCA_964531295.1 uncultured Syntrophomonas sp. | reverse complement strand
TGAGTCCGTCATGACGGACTCAGGAGAACCGTCCCCTTGAGTTGCCGATTGTGGCCAAAAATTCAGCCTTCTGCCCATCCTTAAATACAATCCAGTATTCTCCCGGCAGCAGCTCCGCGGCGGGTTTAATTTTTAAAAGGTGGGCTTCCATTAGCTCCAGATCAGCCTCCACTTTATCCCCACTGCCTGCATTCCATATTTCTATATTTTCTGTATTCCAGCTCGGCTCACCTGGCTGGGAAATATACAAGCATATATCCTGCCCGGAATGGTAATCTTCCCGGCTCCTTATCATCTGGGCCTGGGGAAAATACAGAGCCGCCCTATCCTGTAAGCGGGTAGGAGTATATAGATTATATTCTGAAGCCCCGGCCGCCAGGTAGGCGGGCAGATAATCGAGATGAGCTATAATCTGCCCCCAGGCTTCCCAGTATTGCGGACTACGGGCCAGAGCCAGGTCAACCTGGAATATGTGTCCGTTGGCCAGCAATTCGAAATTTCCCCGACCACCATCTTCCGGATCAGATAAAAGCAACTCAGCCGCCTTGATCATATCCGGTCCTTCCAGAGTCAGATCCGGGCTTACTCCCACATGGTTTATTTCCATCCCCAGGGGGGAATAAAAGCGGGCAGTGGTTAACTTGAGCCAATCCCCATTGGACAGAGGATATAACTCCTGCACGGTGCCTTTGCCATAACTAGTCCCTCCCAGCAGGACCGCCCGGTGGTAGTCTTTTAAGGCGGCCGCCAGGATTTCCGATGCACTGGCACTGTCTTGATCTATCAATATCAGCAAGGGATCATTGACCCGAAATTCCGGCTGCTCTGGATAATAATTGATAATAGCATTTCTTTCCTCAAGTACGCTAACTACTTCCTGCCCTACAAATATCCCCGCCATTTCTATGGCAGCGTCAATATAACCGCCCGGGTTACCCCGCAGGTCTAATATCCATTTGTCCGCCCCGGCCTCCTGGCAGCTTTGCATGGTATGCACCAAATCTTGCGCTCCTTCTTCGCTGAAGCTGTCGATATCTATGTAAGCCGTATTAAAACCCAGGCAGGCCGAAGACACTACCGGCATACTTATGAGCTGACGGAGCAGAGTAAAACTTTTCTTGCCCTCCCCGGTTTGAACCTCCAACTCCACCGCTGATCCTGCCGCCCCCAGAAGCATCGTGCAAACCGTATCTATATCCAGGCCTCTTAGGGATTGGTGGTTAACTCCTACTATCACATCCCCTTCCTGCAGACCAGCTGCCTCAGCCGGGGAGCCTGCCATGGTGCCCTTGATTGGTATGCCTTCCGGCAGCATGTGCTGATCTAAATACACCCCAATACCGGCATACTGCCCATCTATGGACCCCATAAAATCTTCGAACTCGGCCGCGGTAAAATATGCGCTGAACGGATCGCCCAACCGGTCCATTATTTCCCGGGAAGAATGGACCTGCCAGCTGTCCACATCCACCGGATCAACATAAAAATTCTCCACCCAAGCCTTCACTTCATCAAAGATCGGATCGGGGGCGGCCAGAGCAGGACTGGAACCATACAGGCCCAGGATCAGCAGGGAACAAAGCATAATGCGGACAGCATTTTTCAACAAATTCATATCTCCTTTCAGAACTCAAGGGGACGGTTCTCTTGAGTTAACTTATTTATGCATTCCCTCTATGGATTACTTTTTACCGTAGTGTATTCTCTTGTAATCCAGTGAATTCCTCTAAACGCCCCTTATTAAACCATAACTGATGCCGGTTAATCTTTCTATCTGTCTTATTGATAGTCCTTTATTCTTAAGCTCTTTAATTACCAGATTTCTATTATCTTTTTCAATTTGCTGTAATAGATGAGGGTTTTGGATATTTGCTATATCTTTTATCAATTCTCTTGCTTCTATGTCATTTAACCTTTTTGTTTCTTCATAATCCAAGCATTTATCTATGTTTTCTTCTTTATTAAAACTTGAAAATTGCATTATAGCAGTCTTTATGTCATCAGAAAATATACTCAAGGTAAAATGGGTAGCACAAACATCTGCTTGGCCAATATACTCATTGTAACTGCTCCAGGGATATTCTCCTATATCATCTACCATTCTTGCCTTAATAGGATTTTGATGTATGTAGCGCAATACCGTTAAAAAATATCTATCATTCTCCACTACCTCACTTTTATACCTATCCTGAAATAAATGTCCAGTTCTGCTATATTTCCAGTTATACCAGTAAACATAACTTGCTCCTATCCTTTGAAATGTTTTCCCTAGATCTTCTACCCCCTCCTTCATCAACAGGTGTACATGGTTACTCATCAAACAATAAGCATATATTTCATATCCACATGCTTCTCGATACAGTCTCAATCTTTGCAAAAATTTCTCGTAATCCTCATTATCTTCGAATATAGTTTGCCGATTTATTCCTCTTAACATCACATGATATATCCCGGTACCACTTCGCTCCCTGGCGGTTCTAGGCATAAAAAATCACCCCTGCTTAACTTCTAGCATAAAAGCAAGGGTGATGTCAACTCAGGAGAACCGTCCCCTTGAGTTATCTGGCGCTCCAGGGTTTTTCAAAGATCAGTTTAAGCTGTTCATGCTGAAACACAATAGCATCCAGGGTTGATTGCGCGTGCTGTACTGCCAGTTGGGCAGACTGGACTTCCATTTTGGTGCCCAGTCCCACCTGGAACATCAGAGCCTTGACTCTGAGGCCCTCCTGCGCTAAATCCACTGCTTCCTGCTGCAAGAGGTAGGATTCTTCTAATTTAAGGATATTATAGTAGATATCTCTTAGCGATTGCCGCAGCTGTTCCCGCGCTTCAGAAGCGCTCAAGGCTGCCTGCTGTACTGAGATTTCGGTGGCCCGATACATACTTGCATTATATGTTGACCAATCGTAAAATTTTACCTGAAGCTCAGCCAGCTCAACGCTCTTATCCGCTAACCATATGGAGGGGCTTCCATCAACCGTCTTATTTATAATTGCTTCCAGATCGCAAGCTCCCATTTCACTGTAGCCAGGTTTCTCACTCAATATCGGTCGTTCATCAATATTCAAGCCAATTGCTTTATTCAAGGCCTGGTAGGCAGTGGTAAGCTCTATCTCAGCCAATTTCAATGAGTTTTGGGCTGACTGGTATTGGGTGTTTGCGCTGATTTTTTCCACCGAA
>CAZHHJ010000198.1:0-3290 GCA_964531295.1 uncultured Syntrophomonas sp. | reverse complement strand
GCTGAGAGCAGCCCGTACCTATGGACAGGGAGATATACCTATCCTGGGCATAAATATGGGGACGGTGGGATTTCTCAGCAACATCGAAATAAATGAAGTTGATAAGTATCTAGATAGATTTTTGCGGGCTGACTACACCGTAGATACTATGATGATGCTGGAAGTAAATATTTATGAGAACGATACTCTTATGCATACTTCTCATTGTTTGAACGAGGTCGTTATCAAATCAAAGATGCCGCGCATGGTAACCCTTAATTACCGCATAAATGGACAGCCCTGTGTTCCGTATAA
This sequence comes from uncultured Syntrophomonas sp., assembly GCA_964531295.1. Lineage (GTDB taxonomy): Bacteria > Bacillota > Syntrophomonadia > Syntrophomonadales > Syntrophomonadaceae > JAAYJK01. The sequence goes on along the minus strand of CAZHHJ010000198.1, from coordinate 2,996 downwards.
GGGTGATGGTTTGATATTTGCTACTCCTGCAGGTTCCACGGCTTATTCGCTTTCAGCCGGAGGCCCTATAGTTGATCCGGAATTGGAAGCGATCCTGATTACTCCTGTAGCACCCTATACCTTTTTTGCTTTTGGTCAAAAACCAGCAGTAATTGCAGCCAGCAAAGTTATTAGAGTTAGTCCTCCCTACGGCAAGGATATAATTATAAGTCTGGATGGACATGTAATAATGGATTTTTCCAATGATTACACCATTGAAATTAAGAGAGCCAGTAAGGGGTTGCGGCTGGTAAACTTAAAAAAGGGATCCTTTTTTACTACTATAAATAAAAGATTAAAACGCAACGCCAGCGGGTAAACATACTGGGACAACAATGCGCTACTCATGAGCCAACACCTCTAAACCGGCCTGCCTGGCGGATCGAGCTACTTGGCGACCAATGCTGCCTGTAGTCCGGGATTAGCAGTCCCGCTGGACTAATACTTGTTCATAGACACATAGTGAGGGCAAGAGATGAAAGCACAAAGACATTATGCCATTATGGATATTATATCTCGTGAACGTATAGCTACCCAGGAAGAACTATGCGAGGTCTTGAAGTGCCAGGGTTTTGATGTAACACAGGCTACAGTCTCCCGGGACATTAAAGAATTGCAGTTAATCAAAATCCCGGATAGTGAGGGTTATAGATATTCATTGCCGGATAATACTGTTTTCAAGAATTCATACGAACGAATGAAACGCATTTTTCAGGATTCAGTGGTGAATATTGACTGCAGTGAAAATATAATAGTGATAAAAACACTGCCGGGAGCTGCTCAGTCAGTCGCTTCAATGATTGACACCTCAGGCTTAAACCGCATACTAGGCACAGTAGCCGGTGATGATACTATAGTGGTGGTAGTAAAACCCATGCAAGCAGTTGAACAAGTAATGGATGAATTTTTGCGCTTGATACGATAAAAGGTGATAGGAAGGACCATCCCCGCTGTCAACCTTGGTCAGGTTAAAGAATTAATAAGTTGGGAAGGGATTATATGCTGCAGGAAATCTATATTAATAATTTTGTGCTTATAGATGAATTGCGCCTTGAACTGCTGCCCGGTTTAAATGTTCTGACCGGTGAAACGGGAGCGGGTAAATCAATAATTATCGATGCTCTGGGCCTGGTTATCGGCGATCGGGTAAGCAACGATTTTGTTAAAGACAGTGAATGTAAAGCGGTGGTGGAAGCAGTATTTGATGTGCGCAGCAATGACGAGGTTCGCATGTTTTTACAGGAAAGTGGCCTGCTGGAGGAGGACGGACTGCTTATCTTAACCCGGGAAATATCGCCCGGAGGCAGGAATACCGCCCGGATCAATGGGAGAAGTGTTAATGTATCTACATTGAAAAATATTGCGGTAAATTTACTGGATATGCATCTGCAGCACGATTATTTGAGCATCCTGAGGCCGGAAATGTATCTTAACTATGTGGACAGTTTTTCTGGGGGGAGTATTGAGATATTACGATCAGTACAGACCAAATATAATGAGATGAAAGTTAGCCAAAAAGAACTGGAACGGCTGGTATTAGATGAAATGAGCAAAAGGCAGAAAAGCGATTTTTTGGCCTATCAAATAGATGAAATTGCAAAGGCCCATCTGCATACTGGGGAAGAAGAAGAATTGGACAGTCTGGCCCGACGGATAAGAAATTCGCGCAAGCTTTTGGAAGGTTCAGAACGTCTGCTAAATTTGTTATATGATGGGGCGGAAGGCAGGAATGCCTATGATTCTATATCGATGGCGATAAATACCTGCAGTGAAATGATGGAGGAGCCCTTCTTTGCTACCCTGCAGGAGCAGTTGCAGGAAGTCTATTATCTTCTCCAGGACAAGGCGGCTGAAATTTCATCCTATCGTGACCGGCTGGACTTTGAACCGGGTTTACAGGAAGAAGTGGAAGAAAGATTATACTTTATCAATAAACTTAAGACTAAGTACGGTAACAGTATAGAAGAAATATTAAATTATCTGCAAAAGGCTAGGGATGATAAGCTGATGCTGGATAACAGCCAGGAGCGAAAGGAAACGCTGCTGATAGAAATAGAAAAGATGCGGGAGGAATACCATTATTTGGCGTCTCGGCTCAGCGAAATAAGAAAAGAAGGTGCAGTCGTCTTACAGGACATGGTTAACAAAGAACTTATGGAATTGAATATGCCCGCTATTCGCTTTGAGGTTGCGGTACAGGCATCTCAGGAGGCTAGTCCATCCGGCCTGGATAAGGTGGAATTTCTTTTCTCTGCTAATCCCGGAGAAGCCCTGCGACCGATATCGCGTACGGCCTCTGGAGGTGAGATATCTCGCTTTGTCCTGGCCTTGAAGAAAGCTCTGGCCGAGGTATACAAGGTTCCTACCCTGATCTTTGATGAAATAGATATTGGGGTGGGAGGGACTTCCCTGACATCTATGGCATTAAAAATACACGAGCTTTCCGCCAGCCATCAGATAGTACTGGTTACTCATTCTCCCCAGGTGGCCAGCTATGCCAGTAAGCATTGTTTGATTGAAAAACAGGAGATTGATGGAAAAACATCAACCGTGGTTAAAAGCCTGAACCAGGATGAAAAGATTCAGGAAATAGCCAGAATGTTAGGCGGAGATAATTATTCCGAACTCACCCTGGCGCATGCCCGCGAAATGTATACTCGGGCCCAAAATCGAGCTGTCTAGTTCAGAAAGGCAAAAATTGCCAAGATAAGAACCTTCCTGATATACCGATATCTTCCTTCTGGCCGGCTATTATTTATAAAAGACCCGGTTTTTCCGCCCCCAAGATAAACCAAATCCTGCCTCTCCTGAATAACATTATTATATTTAGAAACCTTTCTTAATAAAAGCTGATTTATTTTAAGGGTAGATTAGTTCATCTTCGCTTAACCATGCTTTCCTATATGCCTGCAGATTCCAGTATAGTTTTACTCTTTCAAGGTAAAAATATATTCTAG
>CAZHHJ010000197.1:0-3297 GCA_964531295.1 uncultured Syntrophomonas sp. | reverse complement strand
CCAAAAAGAAGAAGAGTATAAGGAGGTATATGGATAAGTGGGAAGATATACTGATTCGGTCTGCCGCCAATGTCGTAGAGAAGGCGAAAAACTGTTTCTTAAGGGAGACCGCTGTTATTCAGAAAAGTGTTCAGTCGAAAGAAAACCATATCCACCCGGTGCCAACGCACGAAAACGCAGGCAAAAACAGAGTGAATATGGATTACAATTAAGAGAAAAGCAAAAAACCAGAAAAATCTATGGCGTAATGGAGAAACAGTTCCGCAACTATTTTAAAAAAGCTGATAGACAGCAAGGTATAACCGGTACTAATCTGCTGGTTTTGCTGGAAAGAAGGCTGGACAACATAGTCTATAGATTAGGTTTTGCATCATCTCGGGCAGAAGCCCGGCAGTTGGTTAACCATGGCCATTTCACAATCAATGGCAGAAAGGCTACTATTCCGTCTATGCTGGTTAAAGTAGGCGATGTTATCCAGGTCAAGGAGAACAGTAAAGACGCGGTTAAATTTCAGGAAATCAAAGACCAGGCTACTTATAAAACCCCACCGGAGTGGCTCACTGTAGATGCGGAGAATTTGACTGGCGATATACTGGCCTATCCAATTCGGGAGCAGATAGATACCACTGTAAATGAACAGCTTATAATAGAATTGTACTCTAGATAACACCTCTAAAATTAAGGAGGGGATTAATAGATGCTAGAGATGGAAAAACCTCGTATTGAGTGTGTTGAAAAAGATGTAGAAAAGAATTACGGTAAGTTTGTTATAGAACCATTGGAAAGAGGATATGGAATTACGCTGGGAAATTCCCTGCGGCGGGTTCTTTTATCATCCTTGCCCGGTGCAGCAGTTACTTCCATAAAAATTGATGGGGTATTACATGAATTCTCTACTATTCCCAATGTGGTAGAAGATACCACCGAGATGATACTTAATATTAAAAAAATGGTATTGAAGTATGATGGAAACGAGCGGAAAATAATCCGGATATCTCAACAGGGGAAAAAGGAAATAACTGCCGGCGATATAGAACAGGATGCAGAAGTTGATATTTTGAATCCCGATTTGCATATAGCCACCCTGGATCAGGGTGCCAATATGGAAATTGAAATGACGGTCGAAAGAGGCCGAGGTTATGTGACTGCCGACCAGCAACCCATTAAAAACGAAGATATCGTTGGTCTGGTACCGATTGATTCAATATTTACTCCGGCCAATCGGGTAAACTATACTATTGACAATGCCCGGGTAGGAAAAAGAACTGATTATGACAGCCTGACCCTGGAGGTGTGGACTAATGGTAGTATAAGCCCGGAGGAGGCTATTAGCTTATCAGCACAGATACTGATCGAATACTTAAAACTATTCACCCAGATAGATGATACTTATGCTGAAGTGGAAATCCTGGTTGAAAAAGAGGAAGAAAAGAAAGACAAAGTTCTGGAAATGTCCATCGAGGAGTTGGAACTGTCAGTCCGAGCTTCCAATGGTTTGAAGCGAGCCAATATCAACACCGTTGGTGATCTGATAGAGAAAACCCGTGAAGAAATGAGTAAAATAAGAAATCTAGGACAGAAATCTTTGGAAGAAATCGAAAGAAAACTTAAAGAATTAGAACTGGGTTTTAAGAAACCCGAAGATTAGAAAGGAGGAGACCTGGTGAGTTATCGTAGATTTGGTCTCTTAAGCAGTCATAGAAGATCTATGTTAAGAAATGCAGTTACATCCCTGCTCGATAAAGAAAAGATTACCACAACCGAAACTCGGGCCAAGGATATCAGCCGTGTGGCTGAAAAAATGATTACCCTGGGAAAAAGAGGAGATCTCCATGCCAGAAGGCAGGTTGATTCTTATGTGATGACTGATGACGTGGTTCATAAACTATTTACTGATTTAGGCCCGCGTTTTAGTGAAAGACAGGGAGGCTATACCCGCATAATCAAAACTGGTAATCGTAAAGGGGACGGCGCCCCTATGGTTATTTTAGAACTGGTAGATTAATGAAATACGGGCCTGAGCCGATAATGCCCTAAAACTATTATCAATGGAGGATTTTGCTAAATATCCTCCTTATCTTTTGCCCGGCGGGTAAGAGAAAAAGTAATATTGAAAGTTCTACCGTTTCACTGACCATAGATCAGGAATGCTGCTAGAATTTTTAGCAACTATACGTTTCGGTTCATGAACTGCTTATTCATAACAGTTTTAATGCCGTAAGGCGATATTAACCATACTCGGGCTGGGGAGGAAATATGAAGAGAATTAAAGCTGTTCTGGAATACGATGGCAGCTGCTACCATGGTTTTCAAATCCAGAAAAACGCACTTAGTATACAAGAAAAAATTGAAATCAGCATAGAAAATCTAATTGGCGAAAAAGCCAGCATCATGGCGGCCGGAAGAACAGATGCCAGAGTTCACGCGCTGGGGCAGGTTATCGCTTTCGATACCAGTTCCAGTATACCACCGGAGAAATGGCAGTTTGCGCTGAACAGCATTTTGCCCCCTGATATACGGGTAGTATCCAGTAGCGAGGCCCAGGCCGGTTTTCATCCTCGTTTTGATGCAGTTGATAAAAGATATATCTATTTAATTCACCGCAAGCAGAGCGGGAAAGTGTTTTATGATAGATACGCCTATTGTGACCTGGAAGCACTAGATCTGGAGCTTATGCAGCAAGCCTGTAGTTTGTTTCTAGGCCGGCATAATTTCAAGTCCTTCTGTTCCAGCGGTTCATCAGTCAAGACTCATGAGCGTCATATAAAAGAGTGTAAACTAGAGGAAAAAGGACCCTTTATCCGCCTGGATATTACTGCGGATGGATTTTTATATAATATGGTAAGAATAATTGTAGGAACTCTGCTTGATGTAGGTCGACTTAATTACCAGCCAGAAGATATTAGTGATATCATACTGGCCCAGGATAGAACTCAGGCTGGGCCAACGGCTCCGCCGCAGGGTTTATATTTATATTCCGTAAACTATAGTTAAGACATTAACCTGCTAAGGGCATGATTCCAGCATACACTTACAACTGTAGCAGTCTGCCTGACCGAGATTCTCCGCCGGCATCCAGAGGGAGTTTAAAATTCAGGGACGGACAGGTCAATAATAATCATTAATTTCTTGACAAGGGTATTAGAAGTTCGCTATCATCTAAGGGTAGTCTATCTATTTCCAGCTGGTTTCTGCCCCGTTACCAGAAGGTTAATGAGATTGGCTATAATAATAAGCTCAGTATATACAGGAGGGAACAACGTGAAAACATACATGGCCAAGCCTGCGGAAGTTGAA
>CAZHHJ010000196.1:0-3337 GCA_964531295.1 uncultured Syntrophomonas sp. | reverse complement strand
CCGGCTTTTCTCGGCCAGTTCCAGCAGTTGCTGCGGTTCTACCGTCTGGGTAGCTGGATTACCATGGGCTAGAAGATGATTCTGACAAAAAGCACAGGATAGGTTACAGCCAAAAGTGCCGGCAGACAATATATTTTTTCCGGGATAAAAGTGGTACAAAGGCTTTTTTTCTATCGGGTCGAGGGCCAGGGAAGCTATTTGTGCGTAATTGCTGGCCATGAGCTTCCCATTATCATTAATGCGGCTGTGGCATATGCCCTGATGGCCGGGCCTTATAAGACAATGGTGAGGACACAGTACACATCTCACTTTATGGTCTTCTAATTGCTCATAAAACATGGCTTCCTTTAACACCGGCAAACCCTCCTTCCTAAAAGATCTCCGTCCTATTCGCATCTGCTCTGCTTCTTTAAGGAAACAGACGTTCTCCCTGGGAATACCTATCCCCCTGATCTTTGCTCTTACCCGTGTTCCTCTATAGCAGTGGCTCTCATTTCTTGCCCAGCATCCTGCTTGTGACCGTCATACCTTGTAAAGCACCGGGTCTCTCTAACTATTCCGCTTCTCTGGTCGGCTCGCAGTGCTGGCTGTTCGAATCAGACCTTTAATTCCCCATTATAGATACCTTTTAACTTCAAACCGTTCTATTTTATATCTTTCGCCTGGCGATATGCCACCCTTATCCAGGGCAATCTGAAGCTGCTGATCTACGGTATCAACCCCGGCCAGATCCGGTAGCAAAAGCCCTCGTTTGCCCGCAGCACTAACAATCACTCCGTATTTAGACGGGTCCAGGTCCTGGCGGGTACATTCTTCCGCTTCTCCCAGTATATCCACTGAATAAGTTAGCTGATCCAGTTCTCCTTTCTCCAGCGGGAAAAACCTGTGGTCCCTGGTTCCCGAACTAATGGCATTGGCTGCGATTTCTTGGGCCAGGCTGCCATAAACCGGAGATATAGTCCCTATACATCCCCTCAGCTGGCCATTTTTTTTCAAAGATACAAACACCCCCGCCTTGGACTGGCTGAGCTTAGTCAGGTCAGGTGGCAGTTCTGGTATCTTCCCGTCCAGGATATAATTTTCCAACACCATGCGGGCCCATTTTACTGGTTCGCTCTCTGAGTTGCGCCCTGCTTCTATACTCTGCATTTTTCGCCTTTTAAGCTCTTCTAATAGGGAAGGCGACTGCTCTATGGGTTTGAAACCTGCCACCAGGTACCCTACCCCAAAAGGTCCTTCATATGAAAAAACCTGGCTGTGAAATTTCAACCCATCCAGTGCACCCAACATAATTACTATGGAACGGTAACCACACTCCCCGGCATTGTCCCTGAGCGCAGCTGGAATATCTAAAATCCCTTGAATATCACCTGCTTCCAGGAGCTCTTTTATTTTTAAATCGAAGACTTGTCCATCTGGATGATAATCATACGGCCCCTCATCTTTCAAGCGATGAGACATATCACCTGAAGCTATCACCGCCACCCTTCTGCCCAAGGCGTCCGCGGATTCCTGGATTATTTTGCCCAGGGTGTATAATTCCAGATTAGATAAGAAGCCGGTGCTTATTGGCAGGAGACGGATTTCGTAACCCAAAGCCTGATCAACATAATACATAGGAACCAGAACCCCGTGATCCAGAGTTCCTTTAAGACGGTTGTTGGCCGCGCATTCCAAGTCCACATTGATAAAATTGATGCCTTCCTTAACTGATCTTTTGGAAACCTCCACCAGCAAATCCCGGTCATTGTTATACGTCTTTCCCTCGGCTTGGCTGCCAAAATCTTTAAAGTCTCCATATAGTACTGCCTCGCTCAGACAGGTGATACAGTCCGCAAAGATATTGCCATGGGGAGTGAGAACCACCAGGGTTTCGGGGGATGTGGCTGCCAACTCCCGGGCCAGAGACTTCATGCCCTGAACAGTAGAGGCCACCTCATTTATTCTGCCCCCGCCTACGGCAGGAACTATTAATGGGGGATGCGGGGTAAGGGCAGTGTAGCTTATCATTGTTGCCACCCTCCTTTTACTTATTTAACAAAAGCCATATCATTACCAACCTGGATAATTTCCTATATCCTCATCATAATCTTGAATTTCTGACTTGGCAATACCTGAGAAAATTGCATAAGCCAATTTAGATTGATACTCTTCTTCGCTTAACTGCCGTGCTTCCCGGGGATTGGATATAAAACCTATTTCAACTATTACTGACGGCATTTCACTGCGGCTTAGAATATAATAACTACCGGGTTTGGCCTTACGATTAGTATTCCCCAGTATCCGACTTAATTCATCCTGTATCATTACCGCTACCACTTTACTGCGTTCGCTGCTGGGGAGATAAAAGGTCTGGGCCCCGGACCAGCGAGGACTGGGATCTGCATTGGCATGAATACTGATATACAGATCCGCCTGGGCCTGGTTAGCTATCTCCACCCGGCGTTTTAAATCGGAACGTTTACGCTGGGCAATTGAGGCCTGGGGATCTTCGGCCAGATCATGGTCATCCTCCCGCAGCATAATTATCAGGGCCCCCGCCTGACTCAGATAATCGGCCAGTTTCTGGCTTACCGGCAGGGTAATATCCTTTTCTATATAGTTCCCCCGCACCGCGCCCGGATCGGCTCCTCCATGGCCGGCATCCACCACAATGATTTTGTTAGCTAGTCCATAGGACAAAACCTCTTTCTCTCCAGTATCCGCGCCCAGAACTGCCATTATGCATAACACGCCCAGGAAGACTGTTACCGTCCATTTTTTCATCGGCCTAAATACCTCCGCACTAAATATTGCTGCTTATTATATATGCCTTTTTTTTTAATATTATTATGAGTCCGGAACCGTCCCCTGGACTTAAAAAATCCCCCCGTTAGAACTAACGGGGGGATTCTGCTGCTGCTTTATTGATAACATAAATAGAAAATGAGTCCGGGGAGCTTTCCCCTTGACTCAGCGTTTTGAGTATTGTGGAGCTTTTCTGGCTTTATGCAGCCCGTATTTCTTTCTTTCTGTCATACGCGGATCACGGGTTAGAAAACCTGCTTTGCGCAGTGCGGATCTCAATTCCGGGTTGGCTTTTAACAATGCCCGGGCAATCCCTAACTTTATTGCACCAGCCTGCCCAGTTACGCCTCCGCCATGCACTCTGCATATTACATCAAATCTGCCGGCGGTATCTGTGATACCAAGAGGCTGCTGAACTATTAACCTGGCGGTTTTGTTAGGAAAGAAATTCTCAAATTCCCTGTCATTTATAGTGATCAGACCTTCGCCAGGTACTAATCTGACTCTGGCAACCGCTTCTTTTCTCCTGCCGGTTCCCCAATATTGCACT
>CAZHHJ010000195.1:0-3344 GCA_964531295.1 uncultured Syntrophomonas sp. | reverse complement strand
TAAAAAACAAACCTTGTAGCATAGACAGTCTTATAGACGCAATGTGGCCAGGATGGGATCTGAAACTTGCGAAAAACAACTTCTACTTCACTCTCCACCAGCTTCGCAAATGGTTGGGAAATAAAAACATAATAAACTTTGAAAACGGGATGTGCCGTATTGATAAAGAGTTATTTTGGACAGATGTAGAACAATTTGAATCACTTATCGATATGGCAACAGCTTTGTATGCAAACAACAATAAATCGTCAGCATTTGAAGCATTGGCTGATGCTGACAAATTATATAGGGGAGAATTGCTGGAAGGAGAAATTTTAGATCAGGATCTATCTTTGCATAGGGAAGTGCTTGCTAGGAAACATTATAATCTTCTGATTGATCAAGGAAAAATTCTTTTGGAAAAAGAGGATTATAGAGGAGCTAGTGATGTTCTGTTAAAGGCACTGACTAGTGCCTTTTCTGAAGAATACGCATATCGCCTTCTTATGATTGCCTATTATAACTTGGGCAATCAAGAGCAAGCGCTTGAAACTTATAAAGACTTCAGAGACTATATGCATACAGAAATAAATTCGGAACCCAGTAAAATGACAGATGCTTTACGTGACAACATTATTAAGCGAAATCAAATCTCTTTATTAGAATGGCTATAACAAAAAAAATAATTAAGTTGATCAAGAACTGTTGATGACGATCGTCATCAACAGTTCTTGTTTTAATCTGGATTTCTGGGCCCGAATACCGGCTTACGAAATCCGGACTGGTGGCTCAATGATTACCGGACAGGCGGATCTGGAAAGCCGGTATATGCATATCCGAAAAAACATCATGATTAGCACCAGCATAAGCCAAATGGCTTTTAACGTATTCCACCACAATGAAGTATACCAAAAGAGAGGGAACCTAGGCTTTACTTATCCTAGCGACGCCAATCTTTTAAAACGCTTTTCTAGATTTACGCTTCAATATACGGTTGAAAACAGTATTCTAGATGGATTCATCAGCGCTAACACTCGGATTTAAGTCTTTGCTCGCTATTGCCCACCACCTGAACCCTAAATTAATCCCGCCCGTATTTTGAAATTGGCATATAAAAGAAATGGCCGCTTCTGGTGCATCTGTTGCCTTGGATATTAAAACGAACAAAAGTTGCTATCCGCACAGTGGTTCAACTTTTACTCGACATTGGCAGCGTTAACGCCGTGTAAATAGATCTAAAAGCAGCTTTAAAGGCTGCGGCTTTACGAATAGATTTACCTATTCGGGGTATTATACTAACATCTTTTATTTATTTAGAGTTTTGCATAGCTCCGAAAAAGGTTAGAGTTACAAACGATTTAGATTAACTATTTTCCAACCAAGATGTTCCTTAAGTCGGACATCAACAAAAGCAGGGGCGAAGCCTCTATTTTCGCTTTGTTAAACCCCTATTTCATTAGGTTTGTAAGTATAAAATTTGCCCATTTATAAAAGTTTGCTTAAAAACCAGGGAACTAATACATTTATAAGCCTCTAATAAGAAGCAACAAATAGCAGCATAAGGATTGTCGTTAATACTTAGACCATGCTGAAAAAAAGCGCTTAAAGGGGTAGTGCTTTAACTATAATACTTTAGTAATCGGGTTTTGGGGGGAGGATTCCCCAAATGATGATTACTTAAGATATAAAAGAAAGGTGGAATACGATATATGGAGTATTTCGGTCAACTAGTAGAAAAACACGCAAGGGAGATACCTGAAAAAAAGTGTTATATTTTTCAGGATCAAGAAAGAACATGGAAGGAGTTTAACGAGGACGTTATACGTGTTTCCAATTCCTTATTGAAACTAGGCCTAAAACGTGGTGATAAAATTGCTACGCTTTTAACCCAGTCGCCTGCATTTCATACTATATTTATGGCCGCTGCTACGATAGGACTAGTAGTGATACCCTTAGACTTAAGATATCAGGTTGCAGAAGCAGCTGGATTAATTAAAAGAACAAACCCCAAGGTTTTAGTTAGTATGGATTTTCCGGTCACGGCTTTGTTAAAAGAAGTAAATATAGAACACGTCTTTTCTTATAATGCAGAACTTGATTATGCTGGGGCTGTACCATATGAAAAATTACTGGAATCTGATTTGACTCCTATCCCTGAAGAGGCACATCCTTCCCTAGAGGACCCTTTGATTGTTATATTTACTAGTGGTACCACAGGCACGCCAAAGGGAGCTGCACTAAGCCACAAGAATAGCATAGTAATGGCTAGAAATTCATGCGAAACATGGGAGTTTGATTCTGATGAGGTAATCATTACCTATTTACCAACCAGCCATGTTGGTGGAACTCATGATATGATTGCGATCCAGATTTATTGTGGAGGAACGGCTATTCTTTTGACAGGTTTTAATCCCGCCCAATTCATGGAAAATGTCGACAAATACAAAGTTACGTTCGTTCCTGCAGTTCCTACTATATATCGTCTTCTTTTCTTACATTGTGACATGTCGAAATACGATACTTTGTCTGTGACGTGCTTGGTTGTTTCGGGGGAAGCTGTTGATCCCGCCTTAATATACCGTTTAAAAGAAGCTTTCCCGAATGCAGCAATAGTAGCTAGTTTTGGTATGAGCGAAACGGCTGGCTTTTATACTTTCACCTTGCCTTCCGATCCAATAGAGAGAGCAGCTAAGACAGAAGGTGCAGTCAGAAACGGAGAAGAAATGAGGGTGCAAAGGAATGACGGGACGTGGGCCGATATAGGAGAAATTGGCGAATTGCTTATTAAGGGAGGGCAAGTCATAACAGGATACATGGATCCCGAACATGATGAAGGCAATTTCTTCGAAGGATACCTGAAAACTGGCGACCTTGGATATCTGGATGAGAATAAGTATTTGTACTTTGTCGGTCGTTCTAAAGAAATGTATATTAGTGGAGGATATAACGTATATCCGCCGGAAATAGAGGGGTTCCTAAGTGCGCATCCCTTAATAAACGGTGCAGCTGTTATCGGAGTTGCTGACGATGTATGGGGTGAAATAGGGTACGCGTTTGTAATACCAGAAGAGGGTTCCAACCTAGATGTCGAGACGGTAAATGCATACTGCCGCGAAGGTCTGTCGGATTACAAAAGACCTAAGAAGGTATTTATAAGTACAAACCTGCCAAAAACTGCGATTGGTAAAATTGCTAAGAAAACAATCAGGGACAACATGGATAAATATACTGTCTAATAATCCAAAGAAATACTGATAAATGCATAAAGTTATATAAGCCGAAAACCAGAGTATAATGTTAGGTATTTATTCCCAGAGCCACAAATCAGTCTTTAATACTAAGCAATATGATAAATATGCCAGAAA
>CAZHHJ010000194.1:0-3459 GCA_964531295.1 uncultured Syntrophomonas sp. | reverse complement strand
CGATATAGTTTTCTAGCACTTTCATTCCTCCTTAAAAGAGATTTTAAACTTCCTGCAAGACTCTGATAGTTTTAGGAACACATATTTCCTGCTCAACTACTTCAAAGTTCTCGCAGATGTGAATCAGTTCTGCCACGATATCATCGCAGAGTCGATCAAAACTCTGTACCAGCTTTACCCGTTCTTTGAGTTCGTCATATGACCAATCCTCAAAATCAGCATCTTGATCGATACTTCTGCCAGGGTAAGCTTTTATCATCATGCGGGGCTTTTCTAGATTGACTCTGGTGTTTTGCCTACATACTCCGCATCGATTGGATTTCTCGGTTGTTTGGAAATTAAGCTGCCCACAGTTAGTACAAAAGGACTTATGCTCTGTAGGTTCCAGGCATCCCTGATATATAACCAGATAGCCACCGCTACGACCATTAAACCCTGCTTGCCACTGATAATTATGATCGCGGTTCCATTCGTTAATACGATCGTTAATTTCGGTGTAAGCATTATCGATATTTAACAGCTCAAAGGCTTTCTGCTCAATCTCCCAGGGTAGACCCAAATTGTGGACTTTCAGGTTATTTGCATAACTGCTTGAACGATTCCAGCTGTTCATCGTGTTATAACGAAAATGATTCCGTAGAAAATTGATCATTTCGGTTCGGGACCGCATATCTATTTTTTGGTAAAATTGTTTCACTGTTTTCCTCCTTTCACCCACCCTTGAAGGGTAGGTGTCGTTTTTCCTACCCTTCGGGGTGATAAAAGAGATTTAGAAGGGGCAATTCTCTTCACGGGGCATAAATTCCGGTATTGCTTTGAATGTAGTGATTATTTTCCCCAGATGATAAAGGGTGTTTAAGCCTTCACTGAAGGTTGTTGCTGCCCGTTCCGTTTTTTCAGCTGTATAGAGCCGAAGTTTGTACCGATCAACGGAGAATTGATTTATTAACTGCTGCAATTTGATTTCATTTCTCGCTTTTTGGGTCTCGAATACTTCCAGACTTATTACGTTTTCTTGATAATCATTGCTTTCAGCCAACCGGTGTTCCACTTCGATGTCCCGCATTTCGGCATTGGGATAAACTTTCTTGCCATCTTCTTTTTCATTGGCTACTTCAGCCCAGGTGGATTTCCTGATACCATCCATTTGTTCTTTGAGTTTGCTGCACTGTCGTTTGATTTCCAGATTATCTGATTCAAGACTAGCTATAGTCCCGGGTACTTCAGATATGGCTTTCAAGATATTTTCCATTACTCATACCCCCTAAGCTACACATTCGTATTCAACTAGTTTTTGAGCCTGTTCTTGAGTCTGTGTGGTGAAGGGTTCAGTTTTGATTTTTACCCTGCTGCCCACATCAACTTTACTGATAAACTCTTTAAACACTCTGCCCCAACCAGCGATTACTTGCAGCTCTCCGTTGGAATCAACCAGCCTGATTTTTCCAGCATTTCTGGTTTCATCTTTAAACTCAAATGAATCAATGATAAATCCTTCTTTTGCTACCTGCTGCTGCTCTTCTCCCAGGCGATCTGCTTCCACTACTTCTTCGTAGGACGCTATTTCGCCTAACTGCCTACCCATTCCCAGGAAAGTTAATGCCCGACCTACCGCTGAGGTTTCTGCATTCTCATACGGGTTAGTTCTGTCTACCCCAGTGCCTCCAATATTAACCGGGACTGTAGAGGTGGCTCGACGGATTTCTTCACCTTTTTCATTGGTTATTTTGATAACTGATTTTATGAAGAATTTTTCCTTGAGCGTGATTATTTCGTTTTCAATCGAAAATCGATAATCTTTTTCCTCTACCCAATCGGTTAACATGGCATTCTTCCCGGCTACAGTGAGATAAGCATTGGTGACGTTAAGATAAGTGCCATTATCTGTAGTAAAATATCCGGCCTCTTCCATTTCCTTATCCAGTTGAACTACCTTTTTGGCAACCTTAGATGCTCTGGATAAATGCTGGACATAATGCCGGTATTCTTCTGGGATGCGAGCCATTATCTTGTCGTTTTTCTCCTGAATTTCTTTAGCTTTTTGCAGCCAATCTTCTTTTAAACTCATTAAACGCTCCTTTCCTTGCGTAGATCGCAAGATATAATTTTTAAAACATTGCATAAAAAAAGCCACCTGTTTCCAAGTGGCTTAAATTTAAATTGCTGTTTGACTGTTTGCTATTTTGTTTTGAAGCCTTACTATTTGCAGAGCAATTGGTTGCAGTTCCTTTTCTAACCTGTGCCATCTATTCCCTATAAAACGTACATACTCTGAATGTGTTACTTCTTCGCCATTAATATATCGCCTGTCTGTTGTTTGCCATGTCCTATGAGGTCTACTTAAACCTAAATTAGCAGCTCTTCTACATATTGCTGTATCGCAAGTATAATTTACACCCATCCTTTCATTGACAATCCTCCTTATCTTCCCATAACTTTTTCCTATATTTTCTTTTATAATGATGTCTACCTGTTTTAATTTCTTGGAGTGGTTTCTACTAATTCCTACTCTTACGCAATGGTCTTCCACCTGCTTTCTAGTAAAATTAGTGCCAAACTGTTTGTTGAACAATTCTGTTGCTTCTTGGTAGGAATGATGCCATAGCATGTTTTCTATGGCATCATTCATATTTTTTGTCCATGGTCTAAATCCAGTTGTTAATTTTAATGCTCTATTGGCATGGCTTTTCAAGGCACCATATGTTATATTAGTCCCAAATTGTGTATTAAATTTGCGTATGCACTCGCTAACATTTGTGTAATTATCTCTTATAAAATCGTCCTGCTCCTTAGTGTACCTATGACCATTACTCATTAAATTAATTCCTCAATTCTTGCACTTAGCTCAGGCTGTGTTGCCTTCATCTTATCGAACCGTATAATTATGTCTGCGTTATTGATAACCTGTTTAGCCAACAATGCTACCGTCTGCGCTCCTCGTATAACATCTTCGCCTGCATCGGATAGACGGACTTTATTGATTTCATCTCCAAGAACACTTTGTAATTCGGTTAATTTCATTTTTTTCTCCTTTCTTCTTTCGCATTATTACAGAATGTGCAGTTATTAACTGTCCTTTCATGTCCTTTTAACCCTGGCATTGATTGTTTTTATCAAGCCAGAGTAATTAAATATCATCTTGGGTGTTAGTGCTTTGCATCCTGATTTTATTCACCTTGCAAATACCGGAGTATTGTCTGGTTTAAGGTACAGCCATTTTGTATCTGCATCTTCGATATTGGCTATTGCTTCATCAACCATGGTCATCTTGGATTCGGTTTCATCGGCACGATGGACTATTATAGCTTCTTTCGTGGCTGGCTCAACAGGCGAGCCCCATTCTCGTCTGCCATGATGCGATACAATGATGTGCATTAATTTTTCAATTTCCTCAAAAGAGATTTTCAGCGTATTTGCAATCTCTTGGATTATCAGGGTTCCGAATACTATGTGTTCGAT
>CAZHHJ010000193.1:0-3502 GCA_964531295.1 uncultured Syntrophomonas sp. | reverse complement strand
AAATAGCTCAGATTGTGGGATTAGCTCTGGTAACGACCATAATGCTCCTCATTCTTAGACAGGAAAAGCCGGTTATGGCAGTAATCTTGAGTATTGTATTCAGCATCGTTATTTTCACTTTTCTCATGGGGAAGATGGCCTCCATTCTAAATGTAATGAGTGATCTGACCCGCAGAGCCGGGATAAATTATTTCTTTCTGAGTACCCTGCTAAAAATACTGGGGGTTGCCTATCTGGCCGAATTTGCGGCCGCTATTTGCCAGGACGCCGGTGAACAGGCAGTAGCCAAGAAGGTTGAATTTGCCGCTAAAATCATTATTGCTGTACTGGCCCTGCCCATAATGATTGCCATACTGGAATCTCTTATGGAACTAATGCCTGTTTAATTATTGTAGTCTGAGGTGCTCAGGGAGGGAAAGGTCATGCATCGAAAATGCCGCTGCTTATTAATGCTATCGATAATCCTGGTGATATTATCCTGTACCCCCCTTCTGGCCGCAGATGACGCCAGTAATGAGACAGTATTTTCAGTGCAGGATACCATAGATAATCTGGACATAGAATTCTTAGATCAATATAAAAATAATCTGGATAGTGAGATTGCTGCGTACATAGGTGGAAATTCGGTTAAAGATTGGTTCCTCAATTTTATCAAGGGGGATTGGGATTTTAGTATTAAGGACCTGGGCCAGGGTATAGTAAAACTTCTTTTCCAAGAGGTAGTGGCCAATTCCAGTTTACTGGGCAAAATCCTTATTCTATCGGTTATATCTGCTCTTTTGATAAATCTCCAGACTGCTTTCGCGTCAGATGTAGCACGTATCTCCTATTTGGCCTGCTTTCTGGCTTTATGTGCTATAGCCATCACTTCCTTTAAACTAGTGCTGGGGGTAGGGCAGGATACCATAGAAAATATGGTTACCTTCATGGCCGGCATGCTGCCACAAATGCTGGTTTTAACCGCCGGATTAGGCAATATAAACGCATCGGTAATGCTTTTTCCCATGTTGATGACGGCTGCTACGGCTTTCGCCAATGCCATAAGAACCATAGTATTTCCATTGATTATCATGTCAGCCATATTGTCTATTGTCAATCATATGTCAGAGACTATAAAGGTTGAAAAAATGGCCCGGTTTTTTAATGAAATGGCCAAGATCTCACTGGGTTTTTTCTTAACATTTTTTGTAGGTATCATGACTTTACGTGCTCTTTATGCATCAGTACTGGATAAAGTGGCCTTAAGAACTACCCGTTATTTTAGTGACAATGCTATCCCCATGATAGGCAAAATGTTCTCTGACACCATTGAAGTAGCGGCCGGGTATGTGGTTATGCTTAAGCAGGCCCTGGGTGTATTTGGAGTAATTATTATTATGGGCATAATCTTGATGCCGGTGATAAAAATTGCGGTCATAGCTCTTATTTATAAAGCAGCTGCAGCTATTGCTGAACCATTAGGGGATCCCAGAACAGCTTCCATACTAGAGAGTATGAGTGCCCACTTGTTGTTTATGCTGGCAGCTGTAATAGCAGTAGCCCTGATGTTTTTTATTATGATGGCCATTGTGGCAGGCATGTATAACGGATGGGCTATGCTGAGCTGAGGACAGAGGGGTTAATTATGAGTGTTTTAAGCGAAATAGTCAGAAACATACTGATTATTATCATATTGGCCAGTTTCCTGGAATTACTGCTCCCGGCTGGTACTATCAGGCCCTTTGTGCGCTTTGCGATAGGATTGTTTATTCTTATTGCAGTATTAAATCCGCTGTTGGGATATTTATTTCATGGTCATAATTTCCAGGTCGCCAATTGGTGGGATTGCCAGATTGATAAAGATATTGGTGACAGTATTGCGGTTGAAGGTCAAGAGATTAATGAGCGTATGATAAATCAAAATCAGCAGATGTTCAAAGGAAAACTGGAAGGTCAGATAAATGCAGTTGTTTTACTGGTGCCCGGTATTGAAGAAGTCGATACTGAGGCAGAAATTACCGACGGCAGGATTGATAGGCTTGAATTTACCGTCTATCTGGAAAAGATTGAAGTAGAGGATACGGGAGAAATAAACTTATTTTCTGAAATTCTAGAAGAGTCCTCAGTTGAAAAGAAGCAGCAAATAGAAAAGAAAATAAGCAGTGTGGTCAGTAATATGTATGGGCTGGAGGCGGATAAAATAAAAATTAATTTTAAAGGAGGAGGATAAGGTGCTGGAAGAATGGATGAGGAAAAAATCTGCGGCGGGTAATGGAACATCATTTTTGCGTTCCAAAAAGGGGCAGTATCTGTTGATCATTCTGCTTTGTCTAGGACTCTTAGCTTTAGTATGGCCGGTTACAGATAGCAAAAGTAATACCGAAACAGACAGGGCCGAAAAGGCAGCAATCGACAATTATTCAGGCAGCAGCAGCAAGATAAACCAGGAAGTGGAGTCTATACTGGCTGAAATCGAGGGAGCCGGTCAAGTGGATGTCAGAATAACCTTGGCTTCCAGCGGACTGAAAACATATGCCGCCAATATAAGAAATGAAAGCCGCGAAAGCGATGAAAGTGATCGGCAGGGGGGTAGCAAGAACAGTGTAGAACATAATATAAGCCAGGACATTGCGGTATCATCGGGAAGCCCATTGTTAATAGAGGAAAAAAATCCGGAAATATTAGGAGTGTTGGTCGTAGCAGATGGCGGCAGATCGCCTGAAGTAAGGGAAAAACTAACCAATGCCACAGCTACCCTTTTGAATATACCGGTATATAAAGTGCAAGTAATGCCTAGGAAAGGAGGGGAATAATGATAATCAGGTGGAATGGAAACAGCAGAAACTACCTGTGCGTTTTGGCTGCCCTGGTCTTATTGTTATCAGCTGTTTATATGCTAAGAGACCATAACAGTAAGGTGATAAATGCTAATTCTCAGGCCCCAATTCAGGAGGAAGCGGATGATAGTATAGAAAAATTATTATCAGAGCAGGAGGGGGACTGCTTTTTTGCGGAGTATAGAATGGAAAGGGAAAGAGTAAGAAGCAAACAGATGGAAACCTTAAAAGATGTTATCAATAAAGAAAATATCAGCCAGGAGGCCAAAGATGCAGCGGCCTTGAGACTGGTAAAGGTAAGCCAAGATGTAGAAAAGGAAATGAAGGTAGAAAATCTGATTAAGGCTAAGGGCTATGAGGATTGTGCGGTTATAATCCAGGCTGAAACAACTATCGTGGTTATAAAAACAACGGCTGTGAGGCTAGACCAGGAAGAAGAGATTAAAGAGATGGTCAGTCGCTCGCTGCCCTGCAGTGAGGACAGCATTACTATCATAGCCCGACAGAAGTGATAAAATAGGGCCGGGGCGAGCAGCCATTACCCTGTATAGAGCATTAGAGATTGCAATATGGATATTTTATTCATATAATTAAATCAGTCAGGTTGGAATAATAGGCTCAGGTCCCAGACATGAGCCTATTTATATATAAAAACATACCAACCATTAGAAGGATTTTTACTGGTA
>CAZHHJ010000192.1:0-3504 GCA_964531295.1 uncultured Syntrophomonas sp. | reverse complement strand
AACTCGCTGATTGCGACTGCTTTTGTTTACTATCCCGTTCACGGTAATTATAATATATAAAGTTTTTCAAAATCCCTTAAAATCCTTATTATTGTAGCATATAGCTTTCGCTCAGCACAATATCCCTACCTGATATTATTGACAAACTGGCCATATTTTAGTATGTCCGCAATGATTGAACCCGCGTTGTATGGCAAAACGGAGAATAAATCCTCGCTACAATGCTTGACGCTGTGGTTATTACAGGTGAAAAGAACCTAAAATAGAGGATTAAACCCAAGCGATACGAAAGCTCGATATATCAATAGGTCTGCACCCATAACAAGAAGATGCCGCTAAGAAAGTCCTTTAGTTATCCATATTCTTGGGACATAGCTTTTCTAAAATACACTCCTGACACCTTGGTTGGCGAGCTTTGCAAACCCGGCGGCCATGCCAGATAAAGAGGTGGTGACTCTTGCTCCATAATTCCCGTGGTATCAATGCTTTGAGTCCTTTTTCGGTTTTATTAGCGTTTCTAGTATCAACCAGACCCAGGCGGTTAGCCACCCGGTGCACATGGGTATCAACACCCAGACCGGGTTGGTTAAACCCGACTGCCAACATTACATTGGCGGTTTTTCTACCTACACCAGGTAGCTGCAATAATTCATCGAAGTCGGCCGGGATCTGGCCATTATGTTCTCTGATAAGTTTCTCGGCCATGGCCCGGATATTTTTGGCCTTGGATTTATGCAGTCCGACTCCCTTGATTAAGATTTCCAGTTCACTCAGGTCCATAGCGGCAAAATGCTCGGGAATATTATACTTCTGAAATAATTCCGCCGTGACCCGGTTAACCTGCGCATCGGTACTCTGGGCTGATAATATAACCGCCACCAGCAGTTCAAATAAAGAGTTATACACCAGCAGGGTCTGGGCGTCCGGGTATTCAGCCATCAGCCGTTCTAATATTTTGTCTATATGTTTCACTGTCAATCCTCACTCTCCTCCTAAAAGTTGATACCGGAGACGGTTCAAGATCACTGAAAAAGTGGCCTTTTAAAACCGCTGGGACGTCAGATTTACGCCCAAACCCTGTATCAATTGTTCATCAGACAGTTATTTTAATATCTGGATTCTTAACACCGTTTCCGCTTATTTAGCCAGTCTGCCAGAGTTTTTATTACAGTATCGGTCTGCTAATAGTTCATTAACAAAGCTGAGAGTTATAGCGGGGTGTTAAGTTGATTTTACTACAAGAGGGTATACTCTTTATGCTTTTATTGCACTTTTTCAGTGGTCTGGAACCATCCCCGTGATTCCATATGTTAATAATTTATCAGGAAACTCCAGAATAAGGATTTTATGTTATGGGAAATACTATATCAAATTAATATTAAAGGAAGAAAATAATCGATGACAGCTAAATTTGAATTGAGATTACTGGCAGTGCTTTTAATTTTTTGTGTGGGAATAGGTCTGTCTTTAAGCCCATTTAGAGAAGAAACTCCGATTGTAGCTGCACAAGGTAAAGTCGGCGAACCCAGAGCAGATGATGTTTGGATGATTTCTCGAATGGTGGCAGCGGAGGCCAGAGGGGAGCCTTTCGAAGGTCAGGTAGCGGTTGCTTCTGTAATTGTAAATCGTGTGCGCAATCCTCAGTTTCCTGGATCGGTGAATGGTGTGATTTATCAACCATGGGCTTTTACTCCCATCGCGGATGGCGCTTTCTGGAACGCAAACCCTACCGACGAGCATCTCAGAGCGGCTCGTTATGCATTAAATGGCTGGGATCCTACGTCCGGATCCACTTTTTTCTGGAATCCGGCAACTGCTAGAAGTCCATGGGTTTGGACGCGTACAATCATCGCCAAAATTGGTAAACATTTTTTTGGAATTTAATTAACAAATGAGGTGAATTGGATATTGCGCTATAAGAGTTTATTATTCGGTTTGTTTATTGTAGCTATCCTGGGAGTGGGCATTTTCTGCTTTACTCAGAATCACAAAGAGGCGCAAGCTTCGCAGAATGCTTTAGAAGCCAGTTACCAAAATAGTTTTTTTAGTTTGATAGGAAATATAGAAGACCTTGATGTTTTACTGGGGAAAATATTAGCCTCTAATACTAGTGAGCGGGATATAATAACATTGGTTACTGTTTGGTCCATGGCAGAAGTAGCTAAAACTAATTTAAACAATTTGCCGTTAGATAATGCAAATATGATGCGCAGCAATCAATACCTTGCGCAATTGGGCGATTTTACTTATTCATTAGCCCAAAAGATAGCTAGCAAGCAGGATATAAATGAAAGTGAATGGCATAAAATCAGGGAGTTACATCGGGAAAACCGTGAAATCCATAAGGATTTACGGGGACTATTGGGTTTAATGCAGGAAAAGCAAATCAGTCTAGGCAGTCTGAGAAGTTTAGACAAGGGTAAGCAGTTAACTCCGGAAAATCAAGGTATGCTGGATGGGTTTGGCAAATTGGATGAACGCTTGCAGGATGAAGTGCCCACTTTAACTTATGATGGTCCTTTTTCTGACCATGTGGTAAACAGAACACCCAGAGGGCTTACCGGACAAAATATAAGTGAAAAAGAAGCGGAAAGTATTGCTATAAAGTTCGCTAAGAACATGAAAACGAGTACCAAATATTCGGCTAAAACCAGCACTTTGACCAAAGGCCGCATTCCTTCTTATTCAGTTACATTACAGCCGGCAGATAAAAAATATTCTGATTTGGTATTAGGGATCAGTAAAAAGGGCGGACATGTAGTGTTGATGATGGATGTAGGACAACAGGCTAAGGCTAAAAATATTAATGTCAACCAGGCAAAAGAGCGTGCTAAGGAATTTGTGCAGGAATTAGATTTAGGGAGTTTCTTGCCGACCGGTCATTTAGTAGAAGGAAACGAACTATTGGTCAACTTTGCCTTACTGCAGGATGATGTGGTTATTTATCCGGATATGATTCAGGCGATTGTTTCTTTAAATAGCGGAAATATAGTAGCTTATGATGCCAACAAGTTTTTGTTATCTCATAGTGAAAGAAAACTACCCTCACCTAAAATCACTGCGGCAGAAGCCCGCAAGAAAGTTAATGAAAAGTTAAAAATTGAAGAGGTGCGATTAGCCCTTATTCCGCTTGGTAATCTGGAAGAAAAGCTGACCTATGAGGTAAAAGGGGAAATCGATGAGGATACTTACCTCGTGTATATTAATACAGAAACTGGCCTGCAGGAAAAAATATTGTTACTTGTAGAAACACCGCAAGGATCTCGTAGCATATAGTATCCAGGGGACGGTCCTTTAAGGGATCAGTCGGAAGTTTTGTGCACAAAAGAGGCCTGTTTGAGGAGTAAACCGCTGATAGTAAGAATACTGCCGTATGGATATGCACATGGTAGGGCAAATTCTGCCTAGTTATGCAGAATCGAGAAATGACCCGGCTTTGCTCCCAAGTATTTGGGGTTAAGACAAAGCTCATACAAGGTTTGAGACACAGCAGCAGAAAATAAT
>CAZHHJ010000191.1:0-3831 GCA_964531295.1 uncultured Syntrophomonas sp. | reverse complement strand
AGTTTTTTATAAAGCGAAGTAGTTTAATTAATAATAATAAGGTATAATTTTATCTTGACCGCTAATCGAACCTGAACTGGAGGATTACGATATGGAAGCAGGCTGCCTCATTAAAGAGGCCCGCAAGGCTCAGCAAAATTCTTACTCACCCTATTCCGGATTTAAAGTAGGAGCGGCACTTTTAAGCAAATCAGGAAAAATATATACCGGAACCAACATCGAAAACTCTTCTTATGGTTTAAGTATTTGTGCTGAGCGGACCGCTCTTTTTAATGCGGTTAATGATGGACAAGTAGAATTTACTGCCATAGCGGTTAGCAGCAGTGGACCTGCTTATGTGTACCCTTGTGGGGCTTGTTTACAAGTGTTAGCTGAATTTACCAGTGATTTGCAAGTAATAGTCAGCAATGAAAAAGATGAATTTAGGCAGTATCTTCTGAGTAGCTTATTGCCACAGGCGTTTAAGTTATCAACACAGGAGGGTTAATATTTTTGAAGTCAGGATTTGTTAGTATAGTAGGCCGGCCCAATGTGGGCAAATCTACTTTGATAAACCAAATAATAGGTGAGAAAATCGCCATTGTCTCGGAAAAACCCCAGACTACCAGAAACCGCTTACAGGGTATTCATACCTGTGCCCAGGGACAGGTTATATTTATTGATACCCCCGGTATCCACAAACCGCGACATCTTCTGGGTGAATATATGGTGAATGTTTCTACCCGCAGCCTGCATGAGGTTGACTTGGTATATTATATTATAGATGTCACGCGTCCCTATGGAAGGGGAGAAGAGTTCATCATCAAACATTTGCAGCAATCTCCAGTTCCTATTTTTCTGCTGGTTAATAAGATTGATCTATGCAATGAAGATCATATCCAGGAATTTATTAAACCTTTTACTGCTCAGATGAATTTTGCTGAATTAATAACAGTATCTGCGGCCAATGGTACTAATTTGCCCCATCTGCTGGAGAAAACTTTTGATTATCTGGCCGAAGGGCCGTTGTATTACCCGGGGGATGATATGACCGATCAGCCGGTCTCATTTATAGTTAGTGAACTAATCCGTGAAAAAGCATTGATTCTTACCCGGGATGAAATACCCCATTCCTTGGCGGTTGATATTGAAGAATTCAAACAGCAAAATGGCGGTAAGATTTATTTAAGATCTGTAATTTATTGCGAACGTGATTCACAAAAAGGCATAATAATAGGCAAGAAGGGCCAAATGTTGAAACAAATTGGTGAACAGGCCCGCGCAGACATCGAGAAACTTCTGGGCCAAGCCGTTTATCTTGATTTATGGGTGAAAGTCAAGAAGAACTGGCGGGATAGCGAAAGTAATCTTAGACAACTGGGCTATCTGTAAGCAGGGGGCGGTTCTGTTGATATATTAACAAGGCATCGATTTTAATTAAGACGATAAACGCAGCCCTAAGAGGAGTTGATGAGTATGCTGGCTTCTTACCTAGACAGCACCAACCTCAAAGCTGACTGCAGGAAAGAAGATATAGTAATATTATGTACCCGAGCAGCCGAACTTAATATGGCTGCTGTTTGTATTAATCCCAGTCGGATTTCTTTAGCCAGTCAAATCTTAAGGGGCAGCCAGGTAGCTTTGGCTAGCGTCATCGGATTTCCGCTGGGGGCCACCGCTGCCGAAAATAAGTTGCGAGAGGCTGAAAAGGCGTTAAGTGAAGGGGCCTCTGAACTCGATGCGGTAGTAAATATAGGGGCAGTAAAAGACCAGGACTTCGGAATTGCAGCCGATGAAATTAAGCGTCTATTACTGCTAAAAAAAGATTATGACTATCTACTTAAAATCATTGTTGAAACTGCTTTGCTTACAGTGGATGAACTAAGGCAGATGACGGCTCTCATCAGTGATTCAGGAGCTGATTATATTAAAACTTCCACTGGCTTTGCCAGTCGGGGAGTAAGTTTGGATGATATAGCTATCATTAATAGTGTAAAAAGGGCTGAATTAAAAATTAAAGCCAGTGGGGGAATTAAAACTCCAGAATTTGCCCGGCAGCTCATAAATGCCGGTGCAGATAGAATAGGCAGCAGCAATGCTGAAGAACTTATAAAGGCCTACCGGGCGGCCTATTAGAAGTGCAGGGAAAACCCCATCAGGAGGACGCCGGGTAAGGATCTGTGTTCAAGCAGAGTGCAGCGGGAAAGGCGATTCAAGACGGAATACATTTCTCCATAACTCGAGACCACGGGGGCGTTGCCCGGGTATGAAACTGCTTGGAGACCGGCCGGGCCTTGAGTATAGAGTTTCCCTGACCTGAAGCTTCACCAGACTTTTCAGTAGCTGTTAGAAAGAGTGAATCTTAATGTACTATCAGAGTCGTTCCATCATCCTAAAGGCCAGTGATTTAAGAGAAGCCGATAAAATAGTAAGTGTTTTTTCTGAACAGGAAGGCAAAGTGAGTGCAGTGGCCCGGGGAGTGAAAAAACCCCAGAGCAGTTTGCGAGCCTGTGTTCAGCCTTTCTGTCATTCATTGCTATTTTTTAGCAAGGGCAGGGAACTGGATTTGATAACCCAGGGCAAGCTTATTGATTTTTATGGCAATACCCGTGAGGATATACAGAGAATAATTTATGCAGTATACATTATGGAACTGTTGGATAAATCATTGCTGGAAAGAATGCCTTTAAACAATTTATATTTACATACCCTGCAGGTATTGGACTATATTAATGAATGGGGAATTAATCCCCTGATAATAAGGGCCTTTGAACTCAGACTATTGGTTTGTCTGGGTTATGCACCGTTATTAGAGCAATGTATTCATTGCAGCAGCCCCCGGGTAATGGCTTTTGATATGGCAGAAGGAGGCATGGTATGCGACGAGTGCCACGAAAAATCCGCCGGCACTTATAGACTGTCTGCCCCAACCCTGTCTTTATTGCGGCTGCTGCGTAATGCCAATCTAACCACTGTCAGCCGGGTTAAAGCATCGCCGCAATCTCTGCTTCAACTGGAGAATCTTTTGGAATCATACTTGGAATACCATCTGGAGAGAAAGTTCAGTTTGAAAAGAACGATAAGAACTCTTAAAGATAAAATGATGTTATGAAATAAATAGATCAAAATGTCAATACTATTATCAGGGCTCATTGTGATTTACGTTGACATGAGCAAGGCCGGTTGATAAACTTATTTTTAGAATTTAATATAATTAGCGATGAAGAAGAGTAGTAAGAAATATTATTCTCTAACAGAGAGCGGGGGTAGCTGAAAACCAGCAGAGATAAGTTTCTGAAGGCGCTTGGGAGCTAGCAGGAGGAAAGCCTTAATGGGGCAGTAAAACCTGAATTATAATAAGGTGGGTGTAAAAGCCAACCAGGGTGGAACCGCGGGTAATACCCGTCCCTGTACAGGGACGGGTATTTTATTGATCAGCATTTGAGGAGGTAAATAAATGAACTTTCAAGAAATTATCCTGCATCTGCAGAATTTCTGGGGGCAACAGGGATGCATAATACAACAGCCTTATGACATAGAAAAAGGAGCGGGGACTATGAACCCGGCTACCTTTTTACGCTCGCTGGGTCCTGAACCCTGGAAGGTGGCCTATGTAGAGCCTTCTCGCCGGCCTACCGATGGCAGATATGGAGAGAACCCCAACCGTCTGCAGCATTACTATCAATATCAGGTTATATTAAAACCTTCTCCAGATAATGTTATCGACCTTTACCTGGATAGTCTCAAGGACCTGGGAATTGATCCGGATAAGCACGACATCAGGCTGGTGGAAGATAACTGGGAATCTCCCACTTTGGGGGCTTGGGGACTGGGCTGGGAAGTCTGGCTGGA
>CAZHHJ010000190.1:0-3844 GCA_964531295.1 uncultured Syntrophomonas sp. | reverse complement strand
TTAGTCTAATTCAAATGCTATGGAATAAACATATAAAAGCCCGGGTATTTACAAGAGCAAATAAATTCAATTGCTGCAATAACTATGCTTCACCTGGAGTTTAATGTTATATGAATGGAGGTGAAGAAATGGAATATGGGGATATAGTCATAGTCACCCATCCCCAACATCCCTTTTATAATTATGTTGGGAAAGTCGTGGGAAAGCGGGGCATAATGAAACCTAATGATGTCTTAATGCTGCTTTTAATTAATAATAGAGCTTATATAATACCTGAATCTATGCTGATGATATATGATGAAGGAAGAATAAAAAACTAAAAAGTAATGCCAAAGAACCCATTGAACTAATACCCGTAATAAAAGGTGGGGTGCTGATGTGGTACATATACACCAGTAAGGAGGGTAATAATTACCCACTCGAATTAGGTTATCAGGCCATTGAAAGCAGAGAAGTGAAGCATAATTATGAACAGATTACCGGTTTTTGCAAAGAAGGCTGTGAAAGTTATGGTTCAGGTGGATGTCCTCCCTGGGCCCCGCCATTTGCAGATATTCAGGCCCAATATGCATATGGAGTCTTGATTTTTGCCAGTTTTTTTTCTAGGTATAAACCCACTAAATTTTTGCTGCCCAATATTCCCTATTTCCAATACCGATTTCAGAATATTATATTGTCCAACCTGTTAACTGAACTTGGATATCAGATTAAAAAATGTATAGCAGAAGACACAGTGTTTTTGAACAGCGGTCATTGTATGGGCTGCGGTTTACAAAGCTGTAGCTTTTTACAGGGAGAAGCTTACTGCAGAAATCCGCAGCGTAGAACTTATGGTATCGACGCTGCCGGGGTAGAGGTGGTTGCACTGTTGCACAGCGTTTTTGGCATCAACTTGCAGTGGCATAGCGATGATAATCAGCAGCAGGTAAATAGTATTACTAAAACCATAGGCTTATTTTGTAAAGATCGGGAAGTCCAGAATCAGATAATGGATGATATGATAACGAACCTGAACTCCTTGCCGTGCAGTCGATATAAAATACCAGGTGAAGAGTACCGCTTGATGCTTAACAAGCTATTATGAAGTGAAATTTGGATAGGTATGTTTTTGTTCAAAAGGCAGTTCACCCCGAGCGTTATTGTATTCAGCAATTCTGTTTCTGCCCATGCGCTTGGCCTGGTAAAGTGCATAGTCTGCCTTTTCGATAAGGCTTATCGCTGTGCTGTCAGCATCCCGGTCCAGTTCGGCTACCCCTCCACTCAGAGTAACCCGGATAGCATCGCCTAAAATTAGCTTATCGACCTCTATTATCAGTCGTTCAGCTAATTTAGATGCTTGGTGGAGTCCTGTTCCAGGACATATAACCAGGAACTCCTCTCCGCCATACCTTCCTAATAAATCAGAATTGCGGATATTGTTTTTCAAGCTGTGAGCGACTTTAACCAGTACCTTATTGCCAAACTCGTGGCCAAAGGCATCATTGATTTTCTTAAAATAATCCAGG
Organism: uncultured Syntrophomonas sp.; assembly: GCA_964531295.1. Taxonomy (GTDB): domain Bacteria; phylum Bacillota; class Syntrophomonadia; order Syntrophomonadales; family Syntrophomonadaceae; genus JAAYJK01. The sequence goes on along the minus strand of CAZHHJ010000190.1, from coordinate 2,339 downwards.
TCAAACATGATGATACTCAAGTCGCTTCCATTACGCCGACTGTCAAGCATGGTATCTTCCAGCAATTCATATATATAGGAATGATTAAATAGTCCGGTAAGTCCGTCCGTGATAGCCATTTCTTCCATCAGCATTGAGTACTGTAAGACCCGGGCTCGCTCGCGGTCGTAGTTCTTGGAATATACCAAAAATAGCAGGATGGTTATCGCTATGGTGATCAGCATAGATGAAATAACGTCGATGTACCTTATTAACCGCTGATCATAATAATGGAGCCGTTCAGGGTGAAAATACTCAAAAATGCCCAGAGCAGCAACCATCAGAATCAGCAGGATAATAAAGAAATTCCGCCTCCAATCTGAACATACGGCACATATAACCAAACCATAAAACATTATGGTGTAATGGGCTCCTCCTATGGTACCCCCATTTAATAACCATCCGGCCGGAGTAAAAAAAAAGATTAGCAGGAAACAAGCTGAGGTAACACAAGGTTCTAAAAGATTCTTGAAACGGGACAGGTAGTAGATTAGCATCATCAGCAGCATATATATAAAACTCAAGGCAATAAGCCAGGGGGAAAGACCAAGCCAGGAATTCTCAATTCCGGCGAGCAAAGCTGTCAAAACTGCAGCCACAGCAATTATATTGAAAATACGGTGCTGAAGGCTGAATATATCTGGATCTCCACTTATGAGAAGAGCTATACTTTGGATTCTCATTTTGGCTTCCTCCTGATTAGGACAAAAAAAATTATATTACTTGTATATCGGAATATATTAAAAAAAGGTTAATCTATTTAAGGGTACTTAAGGTCTGCGCAGGAGTATAGCAATATTGTTTGCTCTATGTCAAATATAGAATATAGTACAATAAATAAAGAACGAAGCTAGGAGTTAAAAAACATGAAAACATATTATGATTGTATCCCTTGTTTGTTAAGACAGACCATTGAGGTGATGCGTCTGTGTAGTGCGGACGAGCTTACCCAGGAAAAATTGCTTCGCTATGTACTGCAGAAAATGGCCGATATGGATTTGAACGAAACTCCTCCATATATGGCTGGTTTGATTCATCGTAAGACAAAGGAAGTGCTAGATAATCAGGATCCATACCAGAAGATAAAAGAGCAGTTCAACCACCTAGCCCTGGATATGTATGGGGATCTGCAGGATGGTGAATCCATTAGCACACAGGACTTCCGCGAATATTCACTTTATGAGATAATAAGAGAGAAAAGTAAATAATTCCAAACGAGAACAGCTGTATCCTAGTTTAACTATAGAAAGAGGTGAAAGCTTATGTATGCTGTGATTCTGGCAGGTGGAACCGGGGAGAGGTTCTGGCCTCTATCCCGGCACGAAAAACCCAAACAGTTTTTGTCTCTTCTGGGCAGCCGTTCGATGCTGCAGCTGAGCATGAACAGGCTGTCAGGGTTAGTAAATCCAGCAGATACATATATAGTAACCGGGGAAAAATACCAGGACTTAGTTTTCCAGCAACTGCCCGAGATTCCCCCGGAAAACATAATATGCGAGTATTGTGGACGAGACACAGCCGCCGCTGTTGGTCTGGCCGCTGATTATATACAGCGCCGCGATCCTGAGGGAATGATGGCGGTTTTGCCTGCCGATCATTTTATTGCTGATGTCGAGGCTTTTCAGAGAATAATTCGGACAGCCGCCAAGTCGGCTATTTCTGGGGAGTGGGCGGTGACTATTGGTATCAGACCGTCTCGGCCGGAAACCGGATATGGTTATATACAGCAGGGACAGGCCTTAGAGAATATAGAAGGTATTACTGTCTATCAAACCGTGGCCTTTCATGAAAAACCCGATCTAAAGACGGCCTTAGCATATTTGAACCAGGGAAATTATTTGTGGAACAGCGGTATGTTTGTCTGGCGGGTGGATTTGCTGCTGGGATTAATTGCCCAGCATCTGCCCAAACTGGCCAGCGGTCTGGCCCTTATCGCGGAGAATATTGGAAGCGAGCGGGAAGCAGAAGTTATAAGAGAAGTTTACGAAAAACTGCCTCGTGTTTCAATAGATTATGGAGTAATGGAAAAGTCTAAAGAGGTATTGGTGATTCCCGCAGCATTTGGCTGGGACGATGTGGGCAGTTGGACAGCTTTGAGCCGCTACCGGGAGTCCGATCAAGCGGGTAATGTATTAGAAAGCCGGGGGGTTTTTGTAGACACTAGTGAATGTATGATTTATGCGCCCCAGAAGATAGTTGCTACTCTGGGAGTGGAGGGGCTTATTGTCGTAGCTAACCAGGATAGTCTCCTGGTGTGCAGCAAAGACCGAGCTCAGGATATCAAAATACTGGTAGAAGCT
>CAZHHJ010000189.1:0-3879 GCA_964531295.1 uncultured Syntrophomonas sp. | reverse complement strand
CATACTTTAATTTTTGGCCGGACTTGGAAGGCAAACTGACTTGAACAGGTTTTTCCCAGGCCTATATCTATATACTATAGTTATCCCCCCAGGAAATGACTTATCCAGGTACCTACTCCTCCCAGGTTAAAAGACAGAATCCCCATTAAAACAAGCACTATAATTCCCAGCAGATTATATTTCAATCTGATTTTTTCGACATTCAGGGCCTCTTCATCTTTGTCCTTGTTGTTTGTCTTTTTCTTTCTCCTCTGCATCTAAATTCTCCTCGTTGTAGAAATGTATGTTTATATTATATCCCAAGCATTTTTCGTGAGGTTTCTCATTCAGGCTTGATTAATGATTTCGCTGCCAGTTGTTTAAAATGAATTAAACGGGTAGAATCAAAGGATATTAGGATTCAAGGAGTGATTGATTTGCAGGGGACCAGGAAATTTCAATTAAATTATATAGGCCCGGAACAGCATATCATGCTGCCCAACACTACTTCAATTATACTGGTGCAAAACCTCTACGAGGTTTTATTCCAATATGTAATTGAACCCGAAAAAGAAGAACTGCTGAAATTCTTCATCGGAAAACTGGAAACTCATATAAAAAGCAAACCCCATGCGCCATTTTCTATGCCCGTAACTGATTTGGAGTTCCTGGGAGAAGGGATGCAGGAACTGAGACTTTTAAACTGGCTGGAAAGCGCGGTATCTGTTTTTGAAGTTAAGTTAAGCGAAGAATGCGATGATATTGAAGAAGAGATGGATAAAATATTTGACCTCCTGCGGGACTTGTTTACTTATAATAAAAAGCCTGGCAGCAATCTGATATATGTATACTCCAACCGCTTGATTCTTTACTAGTACAATAAGGGGCAGGCCTTTGCCGTGGCTACATTAAGTTGCAGAAAGTTAAAAGCCTGCCCATTCCAGGCCATTTAATTAGTAAGCTAATAGAGCCTCTCTTATTATTTTGGCACCCAGAATGGCGGTTATATCTGCGGAATCATACGGGGGAGAGATTTCCACGACATCAAAGCCTACTACGTTGAGGCTTCGCATTTCGTGCATTAATTTTAATACTTCCCGGGACGAAAAACCACCTGCCTCAGGTGTACCAGTACCCGGAGCATAAGCCGGATCTATAACATCGATATCCAGGGTAAAATAAACCGGCCGATTTTGAAGCTTCTTTTTCACTTCATCAATGACATCCAGCAAGACATCGGCATAAAGTTGAGTGTTGTTATCAGCATAATCCAACTCCGCCCGGGTACAGGAACGAATCCCCAGCTGGAAAAGCCGGTCTTTGCCCAGTAATTGAACCACCTGCCGCATCACTGAAGCATGGGATAATTTTTCCCCCAGGTACTCCTCTCTTAAATCAGCATGGGCATCCAGGTGCAGTACTAGCAGATCTGGATAGTATTCATGATAGGCCTTGATCAAGGGCCATGAAACCAAGTGCTCTCCTCCGATAGAGAATACTTTTTTGCCCCGGCTCAAAAAGTATTGACATGCTCTTTCTATACGCTGCAAAGACTCATTGACATTGCCAAAGGGCAATATAAGGTCTCCAGCATCATAGAATTCCAGTTGTTCCAAAGATTTATCCTGGTACAGGCTGTATTCTTCAATACCCTCAGATACTTCCCGGATGCGGTAAGGTGCCAGACGGGTGCCCGGTCTAAAGCTGGTAGTAGCATCAAAGGGAATTCCTAACAAGACTTTATCACAGGCTTCCAATTTATTAGAGGCAGCCATAAAGACTGCCTTTTGTTCAATAAAATTTATTTCTTTATCCATATGTCGTAGCTATTCCCCATTCGATATTATTTTCCTGACCAGTACCGGCAATTTAAATGCCGCCCGGTGCAGATCACAGGTATAGTAGCGGCATCCGTCCTCATGCTTATGGATCAGCTTTTCAGGATCATGCTTTTTAGATCCTATAGTAAAACTCCACAGGCCGCTCGGATAGGTAGGTACATTGGCCAGATAAAGCCTGGTTAAGGGGAAAATACCCGCTACACCATGGTATGCCATTTGTACCACCTCGGGATGGTAATAGGGTGAATCACTTTGAACCACCAGCATCCCATCGTCTTTTAATACCTCAAATACGTTTTTATAAAACGATTCTGAAAATAGCTCTACTGCCGGTCCCACAGGATCGGTTGAATCAACAATAACTATATCATAAGAATTCTTATGTTCCTGGACATATTTAATGCCATCTTCTATAAGCACCCGGCTCTTAGCATCCTCAAACGCACATGACAAAGCAGGAAAGAAATCACGCGATGCCTCTACCACCCTTTCGTCTATTTCAACCAAGGTTCCATGTTTTACCGCTGGATGGCGAACAACTTCTCTTAATGTGCCGCCATCCCCTCCTCCTATTATCAATACATTTTCCGGCCGAGGATGGGAATTACATGCTACCAGACTAATCATCTCATGGTACACAAATTCATCTTTCTCAGTGGTCATTACCATACCGTCCAGTAAGAGCATCTTGCCAAATTGCTCCGTATTTATTACCGCAAGATCTTGAAATGAAGTCTGTTCAACTCTCAGTGTTTCCTTACTTTTGCAGCTAAACCCTATGGCTGTAGTTTGATATTCTGTAAACCATAATTCCAAGCAAAGTTCCTCCCTTATTCCATTCTTAATGAAATTTTATAAGTTTTTAATACCACAATGGAACAGCTGCAAAAGCACAGCCGATCTTATCTACCACGTGCTCCGCAGAAGCAATTTTTATTTCTTCTAACTCCAAACTTCTAATTCGAAAAGCTTCTTTCACCATATCGCTAACCTTTTTTTCGGCTTCCTCCCGGTTGCACTTGCCAGAATACTCCATAATAACACCAAAACTATCTTTCTTAATACCTACTGCAACAGCGGCTGCTATTTTAGTACCAGGTTCTTCACAGACGATATCTCCATAAGCAATAGGTAATAGAGAACCTTCCGGTATGACTAGCTCAGGATCATATACACAACCCGGAGGTAAGATACTGCTAACTCTTAATAAATTAGTGTTTCCTACCCGGGCTTTTAATAAAGCTCCATCAAAAGCGGTAAGCCCAGTGTCTCCTTCTGCAGCAGCAGCGGTAACGAAATATTTCTTAGGTAATGGTAACATTGCTAATCCTCCCCGCTTAATTATCCAAACAGATATATTATATACAAAGCATCTATAATTTAAAATAGAAATATCATCACAAATAAGCTGGGTACTTCACCCAACTTATTATTTGCTGTTCTTTATGTTTTGCAGGAATTCCATAAACTGTATAACCGATTTGCGCCTCTTTTTCTGGTGAGGATAAATTATGTAGAAATACCGTCTGGCTCCTGGATCGATGATAGGCACGCTGACGATCTTCCGGTGGGGGTCCAGCCGTTGAATTGCCCAGTCGGATACCATAGATATTCCCATTCCAGCTTCGACTGTAGCCAATACTGCTTCAGTACTGCCTGCCTCCATATAAATATTTATTTCATCCATCTTCAAGCCACTGCTATTAATTATTTCCTCGGCTACCTTTCGAGTTCCTGACCCTTTTTGCCTGAAAACCCATCTTTCAGATGCCAGTTCTGATATCCTAACACTCTCTCTGACCGCCATTCTATGTTTTTCAGGGACTGCAATCACCAGTTCATCTTCAAGCCATTGGAAACCATCCACCTTGCGGTTATTAGACCAGGCCCCAACCACTCCCAAATCCAATTCTCTTTCAGCCACTTTGTTAAATATTCTCTCAGTATCTCCTATATCCATACTAATTCTTATATTAGGATAACTGTCCTTAAAGTTTTTTATTAGAATAGGCAGTATGTATTCTCCGGGTATGGTACTGGCTCCCAGCGAAATATATCC
>CAZHHJ010000188.1:0-3903 GCA_964531295.1 uncultured Syntrophomonas sp. | reverse complement strand
GGTAATGATTTAGTATTCATATTTTGTAAAACTTGAATGGAGGGATTATTTTGTTGGGTAGAAAGAAAAGAGATTCCATTTTGGGCTGGATGCTGGTATTGATTTTTATTATCAGTATGATGGCACCGGCCATTAACCCGATAGATACTTACGCTTCTGGGACTGCCGTAACCTTAGAGGAAGCTATGGAGGGTATCGTATCCTATTATGTTGACAACAAAACATCATTGGACAGCTGGGAGGAAGTTCTTGGCTTAACGAATGCGGGCGTTGATTTGTCTGATGACCCCTGGCAATTACCAGATTGGGATGTGGACGCATTAGATACTGATTCTTCTTCACCGGTAACTTATAGCAGCACCATACTTGCATTGAAAGCTATTGGACAAGACCCAGGGGATTTTAATGGAAGAAACTTGGTTTCCGAGCTTGCCAGTATGCAGTTAGATAGCGGGGCTTTCTCAGGCAGTATTAATAACACTATATGGTCAATCATCGCTTTAGATACCAGTGGAGGTGATTATGAGGTCATTGAGGCTGTTAATTATTTGCTAGCTCAGCAGACCAATGATGGGGGTTTTGTTCTGAGTGGGGATTCAGCCGATCCTGATATAACCGGGGTGGCTTTGTTAGCATTAGCTCCTCATACAAGCATTGATGCGGTTAATGCGGTAATTAATCAGGCGAAAGAATGCCTTAACGATTTGCAATTAGACAGCGGGGGGTTCAGTAGCGGAGTTGAAAATACTGAGTCAATTGCCAGCGTTATTCGTGGACTAAACGCTATTGACGAAGATATAACTTCAGGTATATGGACTAAGAATGGAAATACAATGATAGATGCCTTGTTTGCATTCCAAAAAGAAAACCATGCTTTTTCCCATATCAGTGGTGGCAATAAAGATGATATAGCCACTAGGCAAGCTTTAATAGCAGTTTCTGACCTGGTTAATGGAAATGTTTTCTACAGTATTACTCAAAATGGAGGAACCGGTGGACCCAATGAGGACCCGGTAAGGGTCAGGGTGAGAGTAGAAGGGGCTACAGCCAGTTTGCATGATAGCCAGGCAACAGTAAGCGGAACAGCATTGGATGCTTTAAAGGTAGCAGTGGGTAACGATAATGTTGTGGCACCGGAGGGATTCCTGACTGAAATCCGGGGTGAAAGTGGAGCAAACGGAGTAGCCGAAGGTATTAACACCTCCTGGCATTACTATGTTATAAGGGACGGAAACATCGAGTGGGATGCCTTCAGTGTGGGGGCAGGCACCTATAATGTGGAAGACGGGGACCAGATTATATTTTACATAGGTGCGGATGATGCTGTAACTTGGGCTAGTAAAACCTACTTCCCAATAGTAAGCGTAAATCCGGCCTCTCCTTCAGCCGGGCAGACAGTGACTATAAGCATAAGCGCCCAGAAATATGACTGGGAATCAGGACTGGAAGCATTAAGCGGTGATGAAGCAAGTGCAATTGGTGATTACACCGTGAAGATAGGGGATCAGGAAAATATCAGCGCTTATGGGCAGGTAATTCTAACCGATGTTGCCCAGGGTACTTTAGAGTACTCAATAAGCAATGCTAATGCTGCCGGGTATCCTGATGTAGTTACTTATAAAGCCAGTGTTAATGTAGGAGCAGAAGCCGACTCTACAGTCAGGGTGAGGGTAGAAGGGGCTGCCGATAGTTTGCATGATAGCCAGGCAACAGTGAGCGGAACAGCATTGGATGCTTTAAATGAAGCAGTGGGTAGTGCAAATGTTGTAGCACCCAGGGAATTTATTACTGGGATACTTGGAGAGACAGGAAAAAGCGGGGTAGCAACAGGTATTGACACCTCCTGGCATTACTATGTAATAAGAGATGGAAATATTGAAGAAGGCGCCTTCAGTGTGGGGTCAGGCAGCTATAATGTGGAAGACGGAGACCAGGTTATATTCTATATTGGTGCGTACGACGCTGATACTTATGCTGACAAAACCTACTTCCCAATAGTAAGTGTAAATCCGGCCTCTCCTTCAGTCGGCCAGCCGGTGACTATAAATATAAGTGCCCGGAAATATGATTGGGGATCAGGACTGCAAGATCTAAGTGGTGCTGAAGCAAGTGCAATTGGTGATTACACCGTGAACATAGGGGAACAGGAATATACCAGTACTTATGGACAGGTAATGCTAAGCGATGTTGTCCAGGGTACACTGGAGTACTCAATAATTAATGCTAATGCTGCAGGGTATCCTGATGTTGTAACTTATAAAGGCAGTATTAGTGTAGGCAGTTCCGGCGGCGGCAATTCCGGTGGCGGCGAGGACAAAACCAGGGTATATATCGCCGTGGTAGGAAGTGAGGGGGAACTGCTATTCTCTCCCAACGGGGTTAATGTAGACCCGAGGGATACCTATGGTCTGACCGCGGTAGCGGCACTGGATGCTACCGGCTTAAGCTGGTCGTATACACCGGGTCTGGTTACTGAGATCGAGGGTCAGAAGAATGAGGGCGTAAATGGATGGATGTGCAAGATAAACAATGCCGCCTTGTCGGTATCGGCGTTTGACAGTGCAGTCAAAGATGGGGCTAAGGTAATCTGGTGGTACAGTTATGACCCTAATTCAAACGGACCTGAGTGGGGTGATTTATCCAGCGGCGGCGTAACTGTCCCCTCAAAAGCGGTGACCACTGCTCTGGCCGAATCAATTGAAGAAGTTTTTAGCCTGTACCCTGAGCAATTGGAACAGCTCCAGGACAAAACATCACTTATCAATGCTGATAAACGAATGACAGCTGAACAGGTAAACGCGCTGCAAAAGGAACTGGACAAGAACACGGTCTCCTTAAAGGAGAAAATAAATCAGGAAAGAACCATAATCAGTGATATGTTGCAGGAGATAGTTGTACTTATTCCAGCCCATGCGCTAAGCGGCACTGCAACCATTACCATACAAGAACTAAGCCCGGATAAGAGTCCACAGCAGTTTGCGCTCAGAATAGGTTCATCCGTTTACCAGTTTGGTCCGGATGGCAGCAAGTTTAATGAGCCCTTGACCATATGCATTAAAATGGCTATTACACAAGATATGGATGTCACTAAGCTGAGTCCCGCCTGGTACGATAGCGAGAAAAAGCAATGGATTACTATTCCAGCTTTGATTGATTTGGAAAGTGGCCGGGTGTTATTCAAAATAGATCATTTTACTGACTTTGCGGTAGTGGAACTTCCCAGTCGGATAAGTTTTCCCGATGTAAAAGATAATATAGCCTGGGCCCGAGAAGCCATAGAGGTCCTAGCTGCTCAGGAAATCATTAAGGGTACTGGCCAGGGATTTGAACCAGACCGAAATATCAGCCGGGCAGAATTCGTGCAGTTGATGGTAAAAGCCCTCGAGCTAACTCCAGCTTCGGATGCAAAAATGAATTTCAAGGATGTAAAGGCTGAGGATTGGTTTGCTGACGTAGTGGATATTGCCTGTGCCAATAGTATTATAAAGGGCTACCCGGATGCTACTTTCAGGCCGAATAAGCCCATTACTAGGAATGAAATAGCCAGTGTCCTTAAGCGGCTGCAGCCGGAGTATATCTATACCGGGTCGGCACTGAATTATGTGGATCAGAAGGATATTCCGGCCTGGGCTATGCCGGCGGTTAAATTTACTTATCAGACCAATCTGATGGCCGGGTATGCGGATGGAAGCTTCAAAGGAGACCGTTCACTTACTCGAGCTGAGGCTGCAGTTACGATTTACAGATATTTGAATTATCTGCTGGTTTCGGGCTATAAGCTGTGATTTTGAAGCATTGATCGTATAATATGGAGGATAATAATGATCAAAAGCAGAGGCTTTATTACATTATTAATATTCTTGATGATAATCATGGCCGGTTGTGCTGTTACCCGAGGTAACA
>CAZHHJ010000187.1:0-3937 GCA_964531295.1 uncultured Syntrophomonas sp. | reverse complement strand
TTTATATTTGCCTTATTGAGGTTAAAACCAGCCCCGTTTTGCATACTGGACGAAATTGATGCATCTCTGGATGACACTAATTTAATAAAGTTTTCAGAATTTTTAAAGAGAATGGCTCAGGAGATGCAATACATAATCATCACCCACAGGCAGTCCACTATTGAATCGGGTGAGAATATTTATGGGGTTACCATGCCTGATAAAGGGGTATCAAAGGTATTGACCCTTAATATTAATGAGGCAGAAATTCTGGCCGGATAACAATTAATCAAAGTGGGGGAAAATAATGGCACTATTTAAACGTAAGAGCAAAAAAAATCCCAAAGAAGATACCAGCGAAGCCAAACAGCAGCAATCAGTCCAGGAGATGGAAGATTTGAAGCTTGTGCCGGAAGAGGCCGAGGAAGATCTTCAGAGCAATATAGTTGAGGCTGGGCAGGATGATAATGCCAAGAAAAAGAGTAAAATTAGCTTGTTTGATAAATTCAAACAAGGCTTGAGCAAAACCAGAAACAGCCTGAGTGGAAAAATAAATGACTTAATCCAAAGGAACAGAAAAATTGATGAAGAATTTTGGGAAGAACTGGAGGAAATTCTGATTCAGGCGGATGTAGGTGTTAATACCTCCCTGGAATTAGTGGCCAAAGTCAAACAAAGCGCCCACAAGAAAAAGATCTCTGATTCTTCAGAAGTTATGAGCATTATAGCTGATGAGGTGAGGGAGATGCTTAATTATGAAGAAGCTAAGCTGAACCTGCCCGCACATACTCCGGGGATAATTATGGTAGTGGGGGTGAATGGTGCTGGTAAAACCACCTCTATTGCTAAATTGGCCTACATGCTTAAAAATGAGCAGCAGCGGGTTATACTAGCGGCCGCAGATACCTTCCGAGCAGCTGCTATAGACCAGCTGCAAATATGGGCTGACCGGGTGGGAGTTGAATTGATCAAACATCAGGAAGGAGCCGATCCGGGTGCGGTAGTGTTTGATGCCATAAGCGCTGCCAAAGCCCGCAAAGCAGATGTTTTAATTATTGATACTGCAGGCCGGCTGCATAATAAAAGCAATTTAATGAAGGAAATCAGCAAAATCAGAAAAATCATAGAAAGAGAGGCGCCAGAAGGACCTCAGGAAGTCTTGCTGGTTCTGGATGCTACTACAGGTCAAAATGCCATAACTCAGGCTAAGATTTTTGAAGAGGCTACCGGGGTAAGCGGTATTATATTGACTAAACTGGATGGAACCGCCAAAGGAGGCATAATACTGGGCATTGCCAGTGAGCTCAAAATCCCGGTAAAATTTGTAGGCATAGGTGAAGGTCTAGATGATATGAAGGCCTTTGATCCAGAGATATTTGCCCGAGCGCTTTTTGAAGAATAAAATTATCCCCGGCCGGAGGTAGTCTCGAGCCATACCCATCAGGCTATGGGAATTAATTTTAATAGAATTAAATCAGGTAATTGATCATAAACTTGTATCTGAGGAGGAAGAGAATATGATAAGAATGGCTATAATTGGAGGAACCGGGGTTTATAATCCTAAAATGTTAGATGATATAAGGACCACTATGCAGAATACACCTTATGGAGATGTGGAGGTTACTATTTGCAAATGCGCGGGTGAAGATATAGCCTTTATTCCCCGGCATGGGTCTAGGCACAGCGTCCCGCCGCACTTAATAAATTACCGGGCCAATATAATGGCCTTGAACATGTTAGGGGTAAGGAGCATCCTGGCTACCGCTGCCGTTGGGTCCCTGAACTTGGACCTGGAACCGGGTATGTTTGTGCTGGCTGACCAGTTCCTGGATTTTACCAGGACCAGAAAAAGCACTTTTTATGAAGGCGGCGAAAAAGGAGTAATTCACTGTGATATGACCGTTCCTTATTGTCCGGAACTCAGACAAGCTCTGGCCAGGGCTGGCGAAGATATGGGTTTGTCCATTCAAAATGGCGGCACTTATGTTTGTACTGAAGGACCCCGGTTTGAAACTGCGGCTGAAATATCAATGTTTAAGCAACTGGGCGGTGAGTTGGTGGGGATGACCAGCGTACCTGAAGTATGTTTGGCCAGAGAATTGGGGATATGTTATGCCAATATCTCCATTATTACCAATCACGCGGCAGGCATCTCGCCCCATATCCTGACCCACAGCGAAGTACTGCAGGTTATGAAGAACAGCACCAGTGATGTAAGACGGCTTATCGTGGAGAGTATAAAATATATCCCAGCTGATAAAAAATGTGACTGTGCTCAAATCCTGAACGAACCTGGAGTCAATAAATGATAAAGACCATTTATTTTGATGGAAATGCGGTCATGCTGCTGGACCAGAGCCGCTTGCCGGAAAACGTGATTTATCTTAAATGCAGTAGCGCTATTCAGGTGGCTGAAGCTATAAAGAAATTAAAAGTACGGGGAGCACCGCTAATAGGTGTAGCTGCTGCTTATGGCCTGGCTATGGCGGTAAATAATTATAATGGCCCGGCAAGAGCTTTGGATGAACATTTTCAAGCGACCAAACAACTCTTGGCATCAACTCGACCTACCGCCGTAAACTTATTTTGGGCCCTGGCAAGAATGGATAAGGCTTATCAAGCCTGCCGTCATGAAGACCCGGATAGAATTGCTCAAATATTGGTTCTGGAGTCGGAAAAGATGTTCCAGGAAGATATTAATATCAATAAGGCTATTGGGGAATATGGTCAGGAAATAGTGGAGCAGGGGGCACAAGTATTAACCATATGTAACGCCGGAACCTTGGCCACCTGCGGTTATGGGACCGCTCTAGGGGTTATACGATCAGCTGCCGCTCGCGGCAAACTGGAAAGGGCATGGGCCTGTGAGACCAGACCCGTACTGCAGGGAGCACGTTTAACGGTTTGGGAACTGCTGCAGGACCATATACCAGTCAGTCTGATTACCGACAGTATGGCTGGATATACTATGAAACTGGGATACATCGATCTGGTAATAGTCGGTGCTGACCGTGTAGCCGCTAATGGAGATGTAGCCAATAAAATCGGCACCTATTCTCTGGCGGTTCTGGCCCATTACAATAATATACCCTTTTACGTTGCCGCACCTTTATCTACGGTTGATTTGAGCATTGCCAGCGGCCAATCAATTCCCATTGAGCAGAGGCACCCGGATGAGGTAAGGCAGGTAGCGGGTAATTATCTTACAGTGCCGGAGGTAGAGGTATTTAATCCCGCTTTTGATGTAACACCCCATCACTTGATATCAGGAATTATTACAGAGAAAGGCATCATCAGGCCATCTTATTTTGATGGATTAAAAGAAGCCAAAATGCCAGACAAGGGGTGATAATATGTTATTCCTGGAAGAACGTCGTAAGGTATTGAATACTGCCCGGGAGATATCGCAGACCGGTATGGTTATGGGAACCTGGGGGAATGTAAGTGCCAGGTGTACCCATAGTTTGATGGTAATTACGCCCAGTGGGGTGAACTATGATGAACTGACTATCGAAGACATGGTAGTAGTAGACAGCAATTATAAAATTGCGGAAGGAAACCTTAAACCCTCCAGCGAAACACCGCTGCATATGGAGATATACCAAAAGCGCCCAGATGTAAGTGCTATTGTTCACGTACACAGTCTTTATGCTACTGCCTTTGCAGTAGCCCGTAAAAATATACCGGTCATTTTGGAGGAAACAGCTCAGGTCTTGGGGCATGAGGTGCCGGTAGCTGATTATGCCCTATGCGGCACTTATGAACTGGCAGAAACAGTAGTCAGGGCTCTGGGGGAGGATAAGAAGGCGGTTTTACTTGCCAATCATGGCCTGCTGGCGGTTGGATCTTCCATGGCAGAAGCCTTGAGGATATGTTATATAGTGGAGAAAACATCCCGGGTGGCTATTTACGCCCGGGGGATAGGAGAGATCCATAGCCTTCCGGAAACGGAAATTGT
>CAZHHJ010000186.1:0-3939 GCA_964531295.1 uncultured Syntrophomonas sp. | reverse complement strand
CAAAATATCCCTGTTCCTTTTCTAGCCGGGCCGAAGCACTTATTATCTGATTTGCATTTAGCCGGGCTGCGATCTCCTGATTTCCAGCGCTTAATCAGATCAGGTTCGCGTATTAAGGGTCGGCTCAGGGATATATAATCCGCCGTTCCTTCTTCCACCAGATTCTGGGCTATCTCAAAGGAGCGTATGCCACCCACCAGTATTAAGGGAATATCCAGAGCATTTTTAAAAGCGCGAGCCTCTTCTTTAAAATAAGCCTCCTTTTCCTTTGAGTCAATCCCTAGCCGACTCGGGGATAGTATACCGCCCGTTACTATCCCTCCGCTCAATTCAATGGCATCCACACCTGCATCGACCATCAAGCTGCCGGCTATGAGGGAATCTTCCAGACCTAGTCCGTTCTCTATAAAATCCCTGCTGTTCAATTTAATCAAAAGCGGGTAGTCCTCGCCCACTCTCTTCCTGATGGCCTGGCATATTTGCACATGAATACGACTGCGGTTCTTTATATCTCCTCCGTATTCGTCCCCGCGCTGATTGAATACCGGGGAGAGAAATTGGTTGAGCAGATATCCATGAGCCGAATGTAATTGAATTCCATCAAAACCAGCAGCTTTGGCCCTGAAGGCGGCATCGCCAAAGGCAGCAACCAAATCCTGAATTTCCTGAAGGTTGATATCCCGTCCTGCCGAGTGCCCCTGCCTCTCATAACTCGAAACCAGCAACCGTTGTTGTCCAGTCAGTTTTTCTGAAGCAAATAGTCCAGCATGGGCAATCTGCAGCACTATCCTGCCTCTATATTCATGAACCGCTGCAGCCATTGCCTTCAGACCGGGAATAAGCTCATCTTTATAAATACCGAGCTGTCCTCTGCCTGCTTGTCCTTCGGTTTGGACATAAGCATGACCGCTGATAATTAAACCCACCCCACCTTTGGCAAGATCAGTCATCGTTTCAATCAGTTTATCAGTAACTGAGCCATCATTAGCCGCCATTCCCTCCCAGGTAGCCGAACGGACGAAACGATTGCTAAGCAGCAGACCGTTTATTTCAGTGGCTTCGAACAATATGCTCATCGCTATCCCCTTTTTCGGAGTGTTTATCAGGCGTTATTCCCTAATAATGATTCCAGATCAACTTCTACTATTTCAACTACCGGGGTAGTATCATCATATTCACTGATTCCCAGACAGGCCAGGCAGGGTAAAATCACCTGGTACCAGTGCTCACCTTTATTGTAGAGGGTAGTATCAGGACCATGGAAAGGTCCATAGCAGATGGAACCCTCCAGAATTTTTCTAGCCTCGGGCATGGTAAGCATCCGGGCATTTTCTTGGTGGGAGTATATTTCCTGTAAATGATTATGATTGCATTTTTCCATGTTTTCTATCACCTGCTACAATATTAGTTTTAGTATCTTGACTCAAGTTGTTAAATTCCTATACTGCTATTTTAACATTTTAGGATAAGAGGTAAAGTCTGGATTGGTATAAAATCTTATTGACTATCCGCATTACATGTACTAATGTTATCGATACAGCAGACAATAATTGATTAGACTGTCTGTTTTATCAATTTTTTATAGGAACGAGGAGGGGCCATAATGGCGGTGAATAAGCGGAAAGTTCTCAGTTTCCTGATAATTACCTTTACCATCGATTGGTTGTTAGCTGCTCTGTTTTTTTTCGCTGGTGGAAGCTGGAATACGATCGAAGGGACTATCTTGGGAGTGGGCTATATGTTCGTCCCCATGCTATCAGCCATCCTGGTGCAAAACTTCATGCACCAGGAACCGGTAATCAAACCGCTGGGAATAAGTTTCACGCTAAATCGCTGGTTTCTCTTGGCCTGGCTTTTACCACCTGTAGCCGCTCTGCTTACTCTAGGAGTTAGCTTATTGTTGCCCGGGGTTGATTTCTCTCCGCAAATGACTGGCTTTTTTGACAGATATGCGAGCATACTTCCTCCCGAGCAGATAGAGTTGATGCAGGAACAAATTAGCACCCTGCCTGTACACGTATTCTGGCTCACCCTCTTGCAGGGGCTTATAACCGGTCCCACCATCAATGCCATAGCTGGCTTTGGCGAAGAACTGGGCTGGAGAGGCTTCTTGCAGCGAGAATTCATGCCTCTGGGTTTCTGGAAGGCTTCATTGTTGATTGGTGTGATATGGGGAATCTGGCATGCCCCGCTTATTCTCCAGGGCCATAATTATCCTCAGCACCCTGCAGCCGGGGTATTCATGATGATTGTCTGGTGTACGCTCCTGGGGCCTATCTTCAGCTACGTGCGTCTTAAAGCCAGATCAGTAATTGCTGCCGCCGTTTTACATGGTTCCCTGAACGCCAGTGCCGGCCTGCCCCTCCTGGTAATACAAGGGGGAAATGATTTAACCGTAGGGATAACCGGTCTAGCCGGTTTTATAGTGCTGGTCATAATAAATCTGTTAATTTATTTCACCAAAAACAGTGATTCATCCTTTTTTTATCCATCCCCTCCAGCTTGAGCATATTGGATGGCCTCAATCACAGTAAAGCATAAAAGAGGGCCCTAGGGCCCCCTTTTATGCTTTCGGCTTGTCTACCGGGCCTTGACCTGCACCTTTTCCCTTTCCTTTGCCCTGACCTTTGGACTTTACCTTTTTGCCTGAATTTGGACAAACGCCCTCTTTCATGATTTTAAACTCCTTCATTATAGATTTGCAGTAGATATTCTCTGCATAGATTTGTAGTAGATATTCTCTGCAAATTCCTTTATGTTATTCAGTACGAAATATTGAAGGATAAAAGCCAATATCTATAGAATATTTGAGTGCAGGGAGCGCATCTTGCTGAAACTCGCTTCATCGCTCAGAAAATCATGGATTATCCCCGCATCCATATTATTACTACTAATCCTGGCCCATTTTATGGAGGTAGGAATATCTTGAGGAAAAATCCTTTGATAATGGCGTTACCTATAAATATAAAATTGATCACTGTACTGGCCAAACCTGCTTGGATGGAAAAGTCTCGAACTGATGATCTTTCAAGAAGAACTTGTCATCACCGGAAAAGCTGATAAAGTAATTTGAGATTAAGCAGGGGGAAATCAGGGTGAAGCTCCCACTAAGCTGCTTCTATGATATGGTGAATGACCTTTACTCAATGAGCCATCTGACCTGATTTTAACTTAGCTTAAACACTAGAGATAGGAGTGATATATTATGAGTAACTATCTTCCCTTGCGCAGCTATTTAGAAAACCTATCCGAGCAGGAAATAACTCTAACCTTCACTGAAATAGAGCTAATATTGGGTTTTGATCTACCCAGATCAGCTTACACTTACTCAGCCTGGTGGGCCAATGACCGGACCCATAATCAAGCCATAATGAGTTGGCTGGCGGCTGGCTGGGAGACCAGTAAAGTACTGCTGAATAACCGGGTTACATTTATAAAAGCAGGCAGCAAGTAATATCAATAGTTGCGTGTAAATAAGCCCCATTACTTCAAAGTTATCCCTCTCCACTTCCTAGCGTTCTTATTTATAGAATCAATAACACCTACAATTTTTATCTGGGTGCCTGAGGCCGGCGACTACGCTTAATGTCTTTTAACTTCCCCATCGGCACTTCCATCTCCCAGCATAATTCGGGATCCTGAAACATTTTTCTCAAAGCACTCCTGTCCCACTGGAGAGTCCAGCACTAAGACCGCGATCTATCTTGACTTGTAAATAAAAACCTGTGTAAAACCTCGCGTCCTCAAGATTCCTAGGATTGCAATTTAATTTACACCATGTCGCAAATTTCCTGCACACTTGCCGGTAAGTAGCAATTGAATCCAACTAATGAGGCTGAAGGACTTTGTTTAAAAAATTGCGGCAACTTTCTTGACAATCACCGAAGTGATCTCTAACGAAATTCTATGTCAAGTAAGGTATTGGATTACCACTCAGCC
>CAZHHJ010000185.1:0-3971 GCA_964531295.1 uncultured Syntrophomonas sp. | reverse complement strand
CTTTCGAGCTTTGTTATTATCTTATCAAACTATCCGAAATTATAGCACCGACCCGGAGTAGGTACTTTAAAAAATTAGCGAACAATTAAGTTCAAATGTTCTTTTTTAACCAAAGATGGCCTGATCAGGCTAAACTTTTACTCGATTTTCATCCCCTAACTTGCTTTTGGGCATACCTCTCCTATACACGGCAAAGGAGGTCGGCTTAGAGCAGATTTTGTCAGTCGTACAAATTGTTTAATGTTGCGAGCCATTACTTTGTAGGAACAGACCATATGACTTTTGATGTATCCACGCACATTCAGTTTATTCATATCCTCACCTCTTTTAAGTGCGGAGTTGGTTCCTTCTATGGCTGCTCGACGACTGTGGTTTTGACGTTTAATTTCCTTTTTATTGATTTCCTCCCTGGTTTGGGCGGCAATAATAGACTTAAGGCTAACCCTTAACACCCGGCTTTTTTCTGGGACTTAACCGGACAATTGTTGAAATGAGGACAACCTTGACAGTCTTCCTTTGAAAAATGACTGCTGCTTACTTTTTTGATTAGGTCCCCTACGCTTCTCAAGGGTCTCTTGCCATTGATGCAAGTTTCTATTTCATATCTTTTGTTGAAAGTAAAGCTGCTTAGGGGTAACTTATCAACCGATGTTTTTTTGCCGGTCATATCGGTAAAGTGGAGATTAACGCCTATTTCTTCGCTTTGGTTCACAATGTCTATGCCGTAATAACCGCCATCAACGTACATTTCAGTAACATCAGTTTTTTGTTTTATTAGAGGCAGTCGATCCTGAACAATCTCTATATCGCTTTTGTTATTGGGTTCGAGCTTGTAATCAGTTATGAACTGTACGTCATTATTCGGGGAACAGGTTTCGGATAGATTTAGAACATAGCCGCTATTCTTCTTACCAGCTTTCTTCCTAAAGGTGGCATCCGGTTCATAGGCGGATTGCAAAGAGTTGGATTTAACTTCTTTAGCGGCTTTAACCAACCAGCGGCCTTGCTCTTGATCATAGTAGGCCTGTTCTGTTAGGAATCTTCTTAGTATAGACATTTCTTCTCTGGCATAGAGAAAGGGGTTCCCCTGGTTTAGCTTATCGACTTCGGTCATCAAATCCAGTACTTTTTGAAGTCTGCTGTCTAGTTCATCGTTACGGGTTTTGTAGAGCAAATCGTTTTTGAAGTAACTCTCCAGAACCGGTTTCAAGGTATCGCTTAATAATTTTGTCGGAATAATCCTGACCGCCTGATGCAGAACATCATGTGCTAGGGAAAGCCTACCGGCCTTCTTGATATTGGGACTGACTAAAGTGGAATCCATCCGCTGTTCGTTGGTCTTTATTCCAGCTTTTTTGATAAAGTTGCTGGTCAGAATTTCAAATTGCTTGAAAAGGATATCTTCCTGGTCAGCATGCTCTAGTATATATGAGTAGATTCTCTCCCTGAATTCATATAGTGTACGCTCTGCTATGTAGACTTCCCCCAGGTTCCTGATGCCGAGTGCATAAAGAATCTGAAAGTTGAAGTAGAACTGCTCAAGTATTTCTTCATCAGTAAATCCAAACTGGTGTTTAATAATCTCCAATGACAGCAGGATGTTTACCGGTGTATTGGGCCTGCCGTTGTCTAAGCAGTAAAGGGGCGCATAGATTTCTTCGTTAATCTTGCAAAATACTTCTTTATAGAAGACGGGTGCCCAGCTTTTTTCTAACATTTTAGCAATACTTGGTTTCATGGTTCGGTAATGGTTAAAGAGATCATCTTGTAAGTGAGTATCATTCTTTCTAAACATAATGCAAAAACCGCCTATATTTTAATTTACCGTTATATAGCTGTGTTTATCTCTATATTACTTCTACATTCATAGCTATATATCCTGCTAATTTCGGGGATTCTAGGGGGTTTTTGCAGGGGAATCAATCTTGTTATTATGCAAATCCGATAGAGGGAAATAGAATAGCTAAAAGGGGAGTTTTACTAATGGTAAACTCCCCTTTATGTGTTGTGTATAGACTTTTTGTTTATTGTGAAATGCGGAAAGGGTTGGATATCCTCTCTAAATTTATTCAAGATAGTATTTGTATTCAGTAACTTTTTGGACATAAGGATCGAGATCATAAGAGTGGTTAGCCTCCATAAAGACTTTGCAACCTTCAATTCCTCTTTGTTTGGACAATAACATTAGTTCAAACACAATTTCATCTGGAAATCCTTGCTCTGTCCAGTAGTCTCGAAAATAAACCAAATTTTCAATATCTGCTTTAATGTTATCAATTTGGGGATTCGTGTTGCCTTCTACTTGATAAATTGCCAAAACCATCTCATAAGACAAGCAGTTTTCCTCACACAGTTTCCAGATATCGCGCTGTGTGCTTTCTGAAATAGACATCTTATAAATAGGCACCTCATAACCATTAGAACTACTTTCCGAATCAGGTATCTGATCAGTAGGCACCTCATAACACGCAGAAGCACTTTCCGAAACAGGTATCTGCTTAATAGGTGCTTCATAATCAATAGAATGGCTTTCCGTTGCAGTTTGGCCGGCCAGATGGAAATTTAATATTAGGACAACAATTGGGATGAGAAAGATATACGGTATCAAACCTCTTCTGGTGAACATACTTTTCGCTCCCATCAATTTTACAGGACTCCTCCAAGCCTATGTAGCGTCTTTTATCTTCTAATTATTCTTAGCAAAAACCTAACAACAGTAATTACCAGGAGATCACTTATTTTCGTGAGCCAGCAGTTTACAAAACGGCCACCTTAGATTTAAGGATATTTTCAGCCAGCATTGCATATCTTTGCGCGATATATGGCCACTTAATTCTCTCCCCTACCTTTGCCGCTCGCTTTTCCAGCATGAGTTTGAAATCCGGTTGAGATAGAATCTGACTAAGCAGTTCAGCAAGGGAGTTGGGCTCTGCATCATTTGCTACCAGTCCTTTTTGTCCTTGCGCTACCATTTCCCGCGCATAGAGATAGGGGGTGGAAACAATGGCTCTTCCGCATCCCAGGGCATAAGCTAGCGTCCCGCTGACTGCCTGATCTACCTGTGGATAGGGACTCAGGTAGATGTCGGTCATGTACAGGTAATCTCCCAGCTCTTCCGAATCCAGGAACCGATTTATGAACGTTACATTATCCTGCAGGCCCAATTCCATTACCAGATCCTTTAGCATCTCCCTGTAGTACTCGCCTTCATGTTTGAGTAACTGGGGATGGGTTCTTCCGACGATCAAGTACATGAGATTATCATGACGTGCAACCACTTGTTTCAATGTTCGTATCCCTATTTCTATCCCTTTACCCGGTCCAATCAACCCGAAGGTGGTGATCAAATCTTTACCCTCAAAACCGTATTCTTGTTTTAACAGGTCCCGATTTCGTTTTCGAAATGTGGGTACGCCATGTTGAATAACATACACTTTTTCCATTGCTGCCTCATAGATCTGAGATGCTAACAAAGCCGAATTTTTAGTCATGCACACTACAGCGGCCGCCTGTAGGCATAGACTTCTCAAAACGTTCCTCTGGCCAGCGGTGGGAGTGGGCAGCACAGTGTGAGTGACAAGCACGAAAGGCTTTTCCAGGAGACTGGTAAAATTCAACAGATAACTGCCGTCTGCACCACCATAGATGCCGTATTCATGTTGAATAATTACAAGATCGATTCCGTTAAGCATATTCACGGCTTGCGCCGTACGGATATAGTCCTCTTTATGATTCTGCCGCATAAGGAATGTAACTTCATTGGGATAATTATAAGCATCTTGGGGATCAAACACTAGTGCTACGGAAATATGCTCCCCTAATTTTATCAGGTTGTCCCTCAGATCTTGGGAGAAGGACGCAATTCCACATTGCTGCGGTGAGTACGTACCAACATTTAATATATTCATATGTAGCCCCTCCTATCTCAATATTTGAATATATATCAATGAATTTATCCATTAATCTCAGTA
>CAZHHJ010000184.1:0-3973 GCA_964531295.1 uncultured Syntrophomonas sp. | reverse complement strand
TTTGGTTGCTTGGCAGTATTTACGGGGCTATTGTTTGGGTAGCATTAGTTTCAATCAACTCTGCACAGGGCACTATTAATGCCCCCTGGACTCAAGGTTCATCTACCATAACAGCAAGTTTGCTTGCATTTGTTGTCTACGGAATAATAGCAACTTACACCATTAAAAAATATGGAGAACAAGGTGTTAAGGCATAGCACGGCTGTCAAGCAAAGAGTGGTACTTCCGCATATATATTGGATAGGATATAAAGGGCGTCGTTAATCAAAAATAAAAATATAGTAACCGTACCCTACGTTTTAAACCGTGTAGAGTGCTTGTTCGTTTTTAGGCTTATATGGTTACTGCTGTAACTACGCTTTTTCCCACTTTTGCTGATATGGACGCAGCGGCGCCTGATCAGTTTTTCCTGCACCTGCACGAAAATTCCGCGCGGGATGATGGGCTCGTAGGATACAAGGGGACGTCAGGCTGTGTGGAAACTATCAGCAAATTTGTAAGCAATTCAACATATTATGCAAAGAATGGGGTTTATATGGTCAAGCATTGGTTGCCAAAGAAATCAAAGCATGTGAAAAGGCTAAAATGAAGACCTATGCTGCCAAGCCCCAAAATGCTAACGCTACAGGCGATGAAGACTTTTATATCAACAAGTTTCATTATGATGCTGAACATGATAGTTACGTATGTCCTGCTGGAGAAATCCTTCCATTCGCATGCTATCGTAGAGAAATTATTGGACGTGATTATCACAATTACAAAGCCTGTAAAACATGTGAATTGAGAGGGCGTTGCACTACGGCCAAACGAGGAAGGACAATATACGGGGGTGTCGACCAGGATCTACTAGATAAGGTCGACAAACGAACCCGAGAAAACAAAGAACTGTAAGTTTCCACACAGTCTGACGTTTTCGGTGTGTCCTCAGATTACTGTTTTGCATACCGTATTTCATCCCAATCATTTCACTACTGCAAATTCTACTTTACCAGCCAGCCGTAATCCTGCCTGCAATCCACAATATAATCAACGTATACTTTTTGATCCTTTATTTGGTATAGAATCAGATACCATTTTTTGACGTACATCTTGTGATACTTGTTGAGTGGCATAAATTCTGCATTCAGAAAAGGAAAACGCTCCGGCATGGTGGAAAGGGAGCGGATAGCATCCATCAATTCATTCTTAGTTTTGCGGGCGGCAGCAGGGCTTTTCTGTGCTAGAAATAGAACATGGGCCGCCAGCATCTGACGGGCACGGTCGGAAACAATCACTTTATATGGAGGCTTTTTTTCCATGTTCCACCTCATCGATAATGCTTTCTAAATAGCTGTCCAATTCGTCCGGTGTAGTTCCGGTGCGGCCTGCCAGACGATCTTCCTCGACAGCCAACAGTTCTTCACGCAGCTTTAACATTTTTTCGCGGCGAGCAAACGTATTTATATCCATAACCACAAGATCACCCTCGCCGTTTTTTGTAAGATACACAGGCTCCCCAGTAGATCTGCATAAATCTGCAATTTCGTTGTAATTCTGCCGGATTTTTGCGGACGGTTTAATCTGCATGGTATCAACTCCTCATAGTAACATTCTTACCATATTATACTTCTTCCATGCTATGGGATCAAGTGATAATTGGTTGCAGACTTTCTTGTTCTTGTGGCTGTCGTATCCCCAATGATATTTTCAGATAATCGTTCATATTTTTCCCTCGTTTCGGCGGCTCATCGCTAAACTGCTTGTGTCAAACTGGCAGATTTATGTTAACGATTACCTGAACAGCAATGAAGAGATGGGGACGCAAGGGGACGTGTCAGATAATTATGATCTTATAGCCCAACGCAATTTGGCAGAACGAGCACGACTATTGGTATTACATTCTTCCGATGATGGTCGAATAGGACCGGGCGCAATTTCACGATAGACACCTTCACGGTAAAAACGTTGAAATGATTTTTTAACGAGACGATCTTCCCCCGAATGGAAAGAGAGTATCGCAATACGCCCGCTTTCAGCAAGGGTAGCAGGAAGTTTTTCCAGGAATTCATATAACACTTCATATTCATGATTGACATCAATTCGCAATGCTTGAAAGCATCGTTGACAGGATTTTTTAGTCTCATCTTTTCTTGCGTTTTTGGGGATACACTTCAGTGCATCAGTGATAATTTGCCGGAGCATGGTGGTTGTGGAGAGGTCTATTCCTTTATTCTTTGCTGCAATAATGGCACGGGCGATTACTGCGGCGTTAGGTTCGTCCGCGTTCTCTATCAGCATACCTTCTAATTCAGCTGGGGAAATATTTTTTAAACGAGCTGCAGCAGATACACCTCTTTGCGGATTCAGCCGTAAGTCTAAAGGTCCATCACTCTTAAATGAAAAGCCTCGCTCGGGGTTGTCGATTTGCATTGAAGAGACACCCAGGTCTGCCAAGACAAAATTCAATGGCCCCGATTCTAAAAATATTTTATCGATTTCGGAAAAATTCATATGCCTAGTGGTTAAGATATCAGATCCATAACCTAAGCTTTCTAAACGCTGCTGGGTCTTCGCTAATTCAATAGGATCTACGTCCATGGCATACAGATGTCCCAGTGCATTTAAGCATTTGAGCATTTCTACAGCATGTCCACCATAACCCAGGGTTGCATCTAATCCAGTTTGTCCGGGAGCAATCTGTAAGAATTCCAATATTTCTTGAACGCAAATCGAACGATGCATCCCCGCGGGAGTGCTGCCCTTTTGAATCACTTTTGCAACTGTATCAGCATATTTTTCCGGTTGCAGTTCCTTATATTTTTCGTTAAAAGCTTTCGGGTGAGTGCCTTTATATCGAGGACGGCGCTGATGTTTTTGCTCTTGATTATCCATTGCATAGCGAAAGATATTTTGCGTTTATGCATGCGAAATTTAAGATGGATATGGTACAAATCATTGGGCTCATTCTTTCTCCCTCCTGTGTATTGTTTTTCTATAATAGTTTAACACAGTGCTTTGTTGTTAATCCGCAATTTAAAGGGTTCCAACTCACGAAAAGATTTTCGATGGCATGATAAAAGCAGTAGATTATCCCAATGGCTTAAGAGCCGAATACACTTATGACAATATGAACCGCTTACTAACAACAAACTAAATGAAACTACCATATCCGAATTTGATTATAAATATGATAAAAACAGCAACATCATATCCGTAAGCGAAGACGGACAAACCACTACTTTTGATTATGATCAACTAGCTGAAATTTTAACATTGGTTTTTACGATAATTTTCTTTGCGACACAAAATAAGAATTACCATTATTTATATAGAGGGGAAATTAAAGAATCCAACCGGGGGGGCAAAAAAGCTTAGGGTTCAGCAACAAATTGAACTTATACTTTCACGTGTTAGTTTCATACTTATGCCCCAAAACATGTTGAGGCGATAGCCTTGATGTCAAGGGTTGAGAAATAGTAGGACTGAAAGTGGGCCAGCCGCTGTCCAGAAATTGGGGATACGCATGAACAATAACCTGAATTATTTTGAAAGACGGGCTATGAAAATGGCGGGGATTTAGAAACCCTGGTGAGCCATGCTTAAGGGATAGATCGACGAACTGGATCTCGGCGAACGGAAAGTGCGTATGAGATGCGGTGCTGTGGTACAATTTTCCTAGGGGCAGAAAAAGGACGCGGTCATTGGACTGTGTGCCTGGGAAGGATCTGCGGCCGCCGTCGCCGATAGGCTCGGTACCAGTAGGCGCAGCCTTTATAAATGGAAAAAGGAACTGCTCGGTGAGAAGGTCGCAAAAACCATGGATGGATCCGTCCAACCACTGCTTCCCGATGACAGATATATGTCGCTACAGAAGATTATAATAAATAAAATGACTCCTTAATGCGGATATAGGTACCGTCAATCGTTTTCGGATATATGAAGCATTCCTGTAATGCGTGAAATGAACTTTGAAAACTAAAAAACCCCCTGATAT
>CAZHHJ010000183.1:0-4012 GCA_964531295.1 uncultured Syntrophomonas sp. | reverse complement strand
CATAGAAACGAATTCCCGGTTCTCCACTACAATGCCTATAACTCCCAGCCTTCTCTGGTCCATTTCCAGCCCCCTTTTGCATCAAGCCACGTAGTTGCTATCCTTGCTGAGCTGTATTCACTCTCTGTGGCTCCTACCAAATTTTTGTCTTTCAATATTATAAAATCCACCTCGTTATTGGAGCACATTTATCTTATAGCCATTATTATCTGTAATAGAGCATTAACAGTCATACCACTAAAAGAAAACCGCTTATTCTCCCTGGAATAAGCGGTGCAAGATACATCATTATATCTTGCCCCTCTAATTCAGTACTTAACCTTATTATCAGGAACAATTAATTGTTGATTTTTCAGGCTATGGACTAAACGCTCCTAGAGAGCCTTTTTCTCCTTAGCTGTATAATGAGTATGCAGTAGATGGTGGGATTGATGTCCCAGGGGCTCATGCAGGAATTCCTCATATATCGCCTTAACTTCAGGATTTTCATGGGATTTCCTTATTTCACAGGCTGCATCTTCTACATAAATCTGGCTGATACGTTCAACCCGTTTGGCATTGCTCTTCGTTATGGGCTGTCCGCCGCCGCCTATACATCCACCGGGGCAGGCCATGATTTCAATGAAGTGGTAAGGAGATGTTCCCGCCCTCACTTCATCCATCAGCTGTCTGGCGTTGGCCAAGCCATTGGCAATAGCTACTCTAACTACCGTACCATCCAGATCAACTTCAGCTTCCTTGATCCCCTGAATACCACGGGTTACTTCAAAGTTTACGTTTTCCAGAGTCTGACCGGTTACTACTTCATATACCGTTCTCAGGGCTGCTTCCATAACACCACCGCTGGCTCCGAAGATAACTGCCGCACCAGAGTAGGCACCCATCCAGGAATCAAAATGAGAACCAGCAAGTTTATTGAAATCAATACCGCTCATACGGAACAATCTGCCGATTTCCCGAGTGGTCAGTACCAGGTCTACATCCCGGAATCCGCTGTCGTTCATTTCCGGTCTGCTGCATTCATACTTCTTGGCGGTACAAGGCATTATAGATACCGAATATATCTTGGCCGGATCTATATTTGACTTATCAGCCCAGTAAGTCTTGGCTAAAGCTCCAAACATCTGCTGGGGTGATTTGCAGGTAGACAGGTTATCCAGCAGGTCGGGGTAGAAGATTTCGCAGAAGTTAATCCAACCCGGACTGCAGGAAGTAAACATAGGCAGAGTTCCGCCTTCTTTCAGTCGTTTCAGCAGTTCGTTTCCTTCTTCCAGGATAGTCAGGTCAGCAGTAAAGTTGGTATGCAGCACATAGTCAAAGCCAATCTGTCGCAGTCCGGCTGCAAATACGTCCATAGGCATATCGCCGGTTTCTAAACCAACTTCTTCACCGATGGCTACTCTGACTGCCGGAGCAATCTGGGTAACCACAATCTTATCGGGATCAGCAATAGCCGCCAGGAGCTTGTCGATTTCTTCTACTTCACCAATAGCTCCCACCGGGCAGGCATGGATGCATTGTCCGCACATTACGCAGGGACTGTCTGCCAGGTCCCAACCCATGGTAGGAACTACCATGGCATGGTGGCCTCGGCGTTCAACGCCCAGAGCGTTTACGCTTTGTACCACTGAACAGGCTTCCACACAGCGTTTGCACAGTATGCACTTATCCGGGTCCCTGAATATCGCCGGAGTTGAATAATCTTTGGCCATTCCTCTGGTTTTCTGACTGAAAGGATTATCCCTGATGAAATATTCTTCAGCCAGGGTCTGCAATTCGCAGTTTTGGTTTCTTATACAATTTAAACAATCCTGAGGATGATTTGATAGAATGAGTTCCAGGATAGTCTTTCTAGCCTCAATTACTTTCGGGGTTCTGGTTTTTACTACCATTCCTTCCCAGACCGGCATAACACAGGCTGCCGACAGCAGCCTGCTGCCCTCAACTTCACAAACACATACCCGACAGTTACCCTTGACGGCCTGGTCGGGGTGATTGCAGAGGGTAGGTATCTTAACACCTATGCTCTCAGCTGCCTTTAGGATAGTTAAGCCTTCAGGAACGGAAGTTTTAATACCATCAATCGTTACGTTAATCACATTAATCCTCCTTCCTAAACCAGCTTGTCTTCGTAGTCAGCAGCAAAATGTCCTAAGGTTGTAAGAACAGGAGCAGGAGCTGCTTGACCAAGACCACATAGGCAGGCTATTGACATTACGCCACCGAGTTTCTTTAACAGAGCAATATCTGCAGCGGAACCCTTACCGCTTTCAATTTTACCTAGCATTTCATTCATGCGTGCAGTTCCTTCACGACAGGGCGCACATTTACCGCATGATTCATGTTCAAAGAACTTGGTTATTTTAGCTACCACATCTACCATATCCCGGCTTTCATCCATTACAAAAACAGCACCTGAACCGAGTGTGGCACCTATGGCCGACATAGCATCAAAGCTTATAGCTGTATCCAGCAGAGACTCAGGAATAAATCCGCCTGAAGTTCCACCGATCTGAACCGCCTTGAACTTCTTGCCTCCAGCAACTCCCCCTCCGAATTCATACACAACTTCTCTTATGCTGGTACTGGTCGGAACCTCGAAGAAAGTCTTGTTATTTACATCTCCGGTGAGGGTTAGAACTTTAGTTCCCGGATAAGATGGAGCTCCAATGGCAGCATACCAATCCCCACCCTTATCAACTATGACGGGTATATTAGCAAAGGTTTCCACGTTATTGATTATGGTTGGTTTGCCCCACAATCCTTCCACACCTGGGAAAGGTGGTTTAAAACGAGGTTCACCCCGGTGCCCTTCGATGGATTCGATCAGGGCTGTTTCCTCTCCACAAACATAAGCACCTGCACCCATCCGCACCTCTATATCAAAGTCTCCCAAGACTCCTTTTGCCTTAGCCTGGTCGATGGCCTGGTTTAGTATGTCAACCACATACGGATACTCACCCCGGCAGTATATGAACCCTTTATTAGCTCCAATAGCATAGCCACAAACAGCCATACCTTCCAAAACACTCTGAGGATCACCCTGCATTATTAAACGATCCTTGTATGTTCCAGGTTCACCTTCGTCAGCGTTGCATACGACATATTTCTGATCCGCATTGGTCTGATAAGCAAAAAGCCATTTTTGACCACAGTTGAACCCTGCTCCTCCACGGCCCCTCAAATTAGATTTCTTCACTTCTTCAATCAAGTCTATTTGAGCCATGGCTTTGGCTTTTTCCAGAGCTTTATAACCGCCGGTAGCGATATAATCATCTATCCTAAGCGGGTCGATTTTACCGTAATTACGCAGCACAATGCGCATTTCTTCGGCCATTGTATGACCTCCTTTCTCCTTACATATATAGAAAAAGTTTTATTATTACCGACCGTAAAGTCTGTCACTATTTGTATTCTGCAAGAATATTGGGTATAACAGCTGGTGTTACATCTAAATACGGCTTGCTGTTAATAGTTAATACTGGAATAGCCTGACATTGACCTACACATTCGGTAAATTCAAGAGCAAAGAGACCATCTTTTGTCGACTCGCCCATCCTGATACCTAATTCCTTTTCCAAAGCAGCAACAACTTGGGCTGCGCCAGCAACATGACATGGAGCACTTTCGCATAACCTGATGATGTTTTTACCCCTTGCTTTAGTCGAAAACATGGAATAAAAAGATGCTACACCAAAGGCTTCAGCAGCCGGCACCTTAAAAACCCGGGCCGCTTCAACTATAGCATCTTCAGGCAGGAAACTTAGTTCCTTTTCAACTGCATGGAATGCCTCTATGATCCCCCCCGGAACCTCAGCATAATTGGAAATTATCCCCTTATAGCTCACTCACATTCCTCCTTTCCGTTGTTAATTGACATACTAATCCCATTTATATTAACTAGACTACAACAATCTAAACATAATACACGGCTGGTAAATAATAAATGTCAATATGGTATGTTTGGTAAAATAAAATTACCACAGAGCGGAAGCTAAGAATTCCCACAGTG
>CAZHHJ010000182.1:0-4043 GCA_964531295.1 uncultured Syntrophomonas sp. | reverse complement strand
TGCCTTTCTTTTCTGGATCAGCACAATTCAATTGTATTGAACGGCGTCTCTTTTTTGAAAGTCCTCTGTTTAGTTTTACAGGATTGCTCCTTTATTGTTTATGAAGTTTTTATGGCATCTCGAATTTTGTAGCATATATTTATGTTTAAAACCAGGGTGTTTTCGTTACTATTATAATGTTTTTTCAAAGAGCTAATATCTATAATAGCTTGTTTCAGTTTTCTATAGTTAATATTCTTGAACATTTTCGCTAGGCTCAAACTTTCTGGAAAATATAAATATTTTTCTTCTTTAGCTTCCTCATACACCAATATATCCCTTAATATGGTTTCAATCGTAGTTATCAGCAGTTCTGAATCATCCTCCAGTTTTTCTGCCGTTTCTATCACCTTTTCTATATCTCCGCTATGAATTGCTTGTAAAATATTTACTGCCCTGCTCCAGAGTTCTTTAAATGCCTGATCTTCTGCCAGCTTGAGTGCATTAGCTATACTACCCTGCGCCAATAAAGCAATGCGTCCGGCTTCTTGTTCCTGGTATCCCCGGTCCAATAAAAACTGTTTCACCTGACTGCTCGCTACTGGAGAGAACCTGATTACACTGCACCGGGAAACGATAGTCTCCAGAATATCATTGTTATCTGCTACCAGGATAATAATGGTGTTGGCCGGTGGTTCTTCCAGGTTCTTTAATAGCGCATTAGCAGCCTCTATGGTCATTAAATGGGCATCTCTAATTATAACTATCCTGTGTCTAGCCCGATACGGTTTTACTTCTAACCACGGCTCGACATCTTTAACAATTTGATCCCTGGCTATCTTGGTTTTACCTGCAAGTATCTCTAATATCTTCAAATCAGGATGAATCATCTGCTTCAAATATATATGGGCTTCATCATCTGATGCGCCAATGGCAGTATAAGCGAATGCCAAGGCAGTCTGCATTTTTCCTATTCCTGCCCCTCCCCAGAAAAGATAGGCATGGTTAAAATCCTTCCTGTTAATGACCGCTTTTAAATATTCAAGCACTCTTTCCTGTCCCTTTATGTTTGAAAAGTAATCCATCACACTATTAGGCTTGCGGCGATTTATGCTATTAAATCTACAAGCATCCCCCTTATTTTATCAATAACTTCCAATATGTCGAATGGTTCCTTCTGGCTGGCCACAAACTCATTGAGCATTTGCTCTACTTCCATATCTATTTTACTAATAGTAAGCAGCATTAATCTACCCCTGCGATTCATTCCTCTTTCCTGTTTTAATTTATACGCTCTATAGCTGGCCTCTTTTAAGAGTTTTTTGATCAAGTTACTATAGAGTACCAGATTACTTATCGTAAGATTGTTTTGTAATTGTTTGTTCAGCACATCAATTTGTTTAAGTATTTCATTCATTCGCTGCTGTATTTGTTTATGGCTCTGCTGGTTTAAATCCTGTTCAAAAGTGCAATCTGATCCCCTTCGGACATCGTTTAGATTGGGTTTTCCCCTGGATTGATAGGAGTTGCTCAGCCTTTTGTCGCGCTCTACTCTCATTACTTATCCTCCCCCAACTCCGGTCCCGCAACCCTTTGAATATGCTGCATTACTAATGCAGTTACCCGGCAGAAATCCTGGGCAGCATCTATTTTAATTATCCGCTGGGGCTCGGCTGCAGCCAGCTGCAGATATCCCTCCCGAACCAATCGTTGAAAACCCAGACCTTCTCTTTCTATTCGGTCCGGGGCCAAGCCTTTTTTATATCCATAGCTTTGTTCCGGCTCCAAATCTAATAAAATGGTTAAATCCGGCCTTAATCCTCCCGTGCAAAAGTCATTTAAAACTTTAAGGTATTGGAGACCCAGGCCTCGGCCATAACCTTGATAGGCAATAGTCGAGTCTATAAATCGGTCTGCCAATACCACTTTGCCCTGACTAAGAGCAGGTTTTATGATTTGTTTAACCACCTGGCTGCGAGCAGCAGCATATAGGAGCGCTTCCGTTTCCGGCTCCATGTCATTGTTCTTATCATTTAACAGCATGTACCGTATATCTTCAGATATTTTGGTACCTCCGGGTTCTCGGATATTAACTGTCCTATCTGTATTGAGCTTAGTATTTAAGTGCGCTATAATGCTGCTTTTTCCACAGCCATCAATTCCTTCAAAACTAATGAAGCAACCTTTCTGGTACATCGAAGCCATCCACCCCATCTAAGGAAATCAATTGTTTATGTGCTTATTCATCTATGATTCTCAACCTGCCTAAGCTGCTATCAGCAGGACCATAACAAGATATTTTCTCCTTTTGGAGATATTCCAGGTAATCGTATATGTTTTCGCTGATTAACTCACCCGGCAGCAGACATGGTATGCCAGGCGGATAAGGGGCTATTATTTCTGCGGATATTTTCCCTTTGCAACCGGAAAAGTCTGTCTCTACAGTATTGGAAAAATAGGCATTCCGTGGAGTCAAGCAAACCTGTGGCTCAGGTGGTATGGGAATGTTTTCCCTTTTATTTTTCTTCCCGGGATACTTGCTGGCAATTTCTTTTAAAGCCTTATATAAGAGTTCCCAATCTTGTTTTCGGTGAAACATAGACATCATCATCAGAATGTTATTAGGCGCTGCCATTTCCACTTGAATAGCATATTCCTGGCGGAGCATTTGGGCCAATTGATCCCCATTTATGCTTATTCCCCTGACATTTATTAGTATTTTCAATGGATCCATCTGGTCAGCCCCGGGAATATCAAGTAATTCTTCTGCAGTAAATACGCATAACCCTCTAATTTCACCAATTTTATGTTTATACTTATTGGACAGCTCTAAAGATTTCTCTAATACAGCTTGCCCCTTAATCATCATATAACTGCGGGCCAAATCTATAGATGCTAATATCGGGTAAGAAGGACTACTGGTGGTCAGCATAGACCAGGCTGGGAAAACCCGCTTCCAAAACCACTTTTTATCCTGTACGTGCAGGCAAGCACCCTGATTTAAGACCGGAAGGGTTTTATGCAGGCCGTTAACTGCTGCATCTGCCCCGGCCTGAAGTGCCGGGCGAGGGTAACTATTATGGAAAGGAAAATGCCCCCCATGGGCTTCATCTACAAATACCGATACGGCTGCCGGCCTCTTTTTGGCCTCCTGACATATTTCCGTGACATCACAGCTTATACCATAATAATTGGGACTGCTTATGAAAACTGTCTCTATATCCTGATTTACATCAAGCAAATCGGCAATATCGCTGCTCTTGACCGACATAGCTAAACCAAACTCACTGCAAGTCTGACATGGCACATATACTGGTTCCACCCCGGATAACACCATTCCTGCATAAAAAGAACGATGGGCATTCCTGGGCAATAAGATCTTTTTCTGTTCATTATTCAAGGACATAAATAGAGTATGAATTCCTGAACTGGCTCCATTTACTAAAAAAAGGCTTTCCCGGGCTCCAAAAGCATTCGCCAGCAGAATCCGGGACTGTTCGATAACCCCTTCCAACATATGCATATCACCCGTTCCGGGCACCTCAGTAACATCGATATCCGCGATTTGTTTCAGGCCCTGGTCTGCAATCCCGTAACCTCCTACATGCCCGGGCATATGCAAACGCAAATTTCCCTGCTGGGAGTAGTCTTTTAACGCCTTGTAAATCGGTGTTTTCGAATGCAAAAGCTGCTTGTCCTCCTCCTGTACGGTCCTTGAATTGAGCTCCTTCAATACTTATATTATCGGTCATTGCCTAATAAAACAAGAGAGTGGGTCAGCCCTTGACCTGTTAAACTAGATCCTGGGAGCTTGAATCCCAGTGCTATCCTTTAGCCCTGTATCAAGGGGACGGGTCGTCCTTGATACACTGTGATGATACACCAAAAACGTCCCCTTGTGTCCAGAAAATAAATTAATCCTGGCAACGACCTACTCTCCCACAAATTAATGCAGTACCATCGGCGCTGGAGAGCTTAACTGCCGTGTTCGGGATGGGAACGGGTGTGGCCTCTCCGCTATTGTTACCAGGAAATTGGATTTTATTATTCATTTATTCTTTTCT
>CAZHHJ010000181.1:0-4051 GCA_964531295.1 uncultured Syntrophomonas sp. | reverse complement strand
GGCCATACTGCAAGGAATTATAACCATCGCATCAGTGATAAATGAACCACTGGCCAAAGGAGCCGCAATATCCTTATTATTATAAAAATACATATTTCCCTGGGGCAGATGATTTCTAAAGGTCTTTTCCATGGAATCGGATAGATCCCAGCCTAACTCATATTTAATCACCAGCATGGCCGGTTCACTCGCCAGCACATGCAGTTCATTATCCCGCAACAGTAATTCCCTCAGCAATTGGATACCATAAGTTGCTCCGCTGGCACCGCTTAATGCTACAATATACTTCCCCAATTTCATCCTCCATGTTCACTCTTGATTAAGTTTATATTATTATGTCCATTAGCGTAGTTACGAATATAATCAGACCCACATAATGATTTATTTTGAAAGATGCAAAATTTACCCGGCTTAAATTCCCCGGTTTAACGATTAAATGTTCATAAGTGAGTATCACTGCGGCAAATACTACTCCCAGGTAGTATAAAGGCCCCAAGCTCATTATTACACCATTCATAAGCAAAAAAACTATAGTAAAAAAATGAAATAAAGCAGAAAATCTCAAAGCTCCTATTTCGCCAAAGCGAGCCGGTATAGAATAAAGATGGTTTTTCCTATCAAACTCAATATCCTGACAGGCGTACATGGTATCAAAGCCGGCTATCCAGCATGCAACAGCCAGGCCCAGTGTTATAGGATACCATTCCCAGACCCCCGTAACTGCAATCCAGGCCCCGATTGTACCAGTTCCAATGGCGAGGCCTAAAATGAGATGACACCACCAGGTAAAACGTTTGGTATAAGAATAGCCCCACAAGACTATTACTGCCAACGGTGCGAGTTTCAGGCAGAGTGGGTTCAATTGGGCTGCTGCATAAAATAAGCAGAACAGGAAAAAGAAAACTGCCAACCAGATCAAAGGTATGGGTAGCTGCCCAGATGGCAAAATCCAACCCGAAGTACGCGGATTAGCATTGTCAATATGCCGGTCAATCAAACGATTCAAACAAAGCGCAGCCGTACGAGCTGCAATCATGGCCACTGTAATCCAAAATAACTGATGAAAAGTCGGTATTCCTCCGGCCGCTAAAAAAGCACCTAAATATGCAAATGGAAGTCCAAAAAGAGTATGGCTGAAATCTATTAATTTAAAAAACTTGCCTATCTTAGTCAATTCCATATTCGCTCCATTTTTTATTGACCATTTCTATAATATCACTACTCATGGCTATATCCTTGGGCCATTCCCGATGATGTCCTTCTTCCGGTAATTTCCTGGTGGCATCTATACCCATTTTAGAACCAAGTAATGGCAGAGGAGCAGAATGGTCTAAAACTTCCAGAGGGCCGTCAACTATCATCGTATCTCGCCGCGGATCAACATTATTAAATACTTTCCACATCACTTCAGAAACATTTTGAACATTAACGTCTTCATCAACCACTATGATAAATTTAGCAAACATCATCTGTCCCAGCCCCCAGAGGGAACTCATTATTTTTCTGGCATGGCCGGGAAAGCTCTTTTTGATAGAAAGCAGCACACAGTTGTGAAAAACTCCTTCCATAGGCAAGTGCATATCGATAACCTCAGGGAGTTGGAACTTCAGCAGCGGCAAAAATATGCGTTCCGTGGCCAGAGCCATATAACAATCCTCCTGGGGGGGTTTACCGACAATGGTGGTGGGATAGACGGCATTCTTCTTGCGAGTGATACAGCTGACATGAAATACTGGATACTCACTGGCCAAGGAATAATAACCGGTATGGTCGCCAAATGGTCCTTCAACTCTTCGCTCACTGGGATCAACATGACCTTCAATTATTATCTCCGCATGGGCCGGCACTTCCAAATCAACAGTTTTGCATTTAATCAATTCTACTGATTTTTTCCTTAAGAATCCGGCAAATATTAATTCATCAATGTCTTTGGGCAAAGGAGCAGTAGCGGCATAAGTTATGGCCGGATCCCCGCCCAGTGCTACCGCAACTTCAGTAGGCTTGCCTAACTCAGAGTTCTTGCGGTAATTATGGGCCCCATCATGGTGGACATGCCAATGCATGCCGGTAGTCCTGGCATCGAATACCTGCAGACGATACATGCCGCAATTCCTCTTGCCAGTTTCCAGGTCTTTGGTATAAACCTGCGGTAAAGTTATAAAACGTCCCGCATCTTCCGGCCAGCATTTTAGAACGGGTAATATATCCAGGGAAGGATTATAATCCACCAGCTCCTGGCAGGACCCATTTTTGGCCATTCTAGGCATAAAAGAAGATATCTGAGCCAGACGAGGGAGTATCTTAACCTTATCCAGCATAGAAGAAGGTACATTATCTGCAATTTGCATGAATTCCAAGATTTCGTCAGCTATGTCCTCTAAATTGTCAACCCCCAGGCTCAATGCCATGCGTTTTTTACTCCCATAGGCGTTGATTAATACCGGCAGATCAGATCCCTTAACATTCTCAAACAACAGGGCCGGCCCGAACATTTTGCTTACTCTATCAGTGATTTCCGTAATTTCTAATTCCGGATCAACCTCGGTCTTTATCCGCAATAATTCACCATTTTTTTCCAATACCTGAATGAATTCCTGTAAATCTTGGTATGCCACAGCTATCCCCCCTTTAATCGCTTTTCATAACAAACGGCATGCTCATTAAAAAGCCTGCCATTTAACGACAAATATTAATTCAGCCCTCTCTCGCTTCCCTCCAGTTGCCTAACAATTAACAAACCTGCACTGCCGCAAGTTTATGATTATCTGAAATAATCCCGCGCATTTCTTCATAAACCGCTGCCATTAAAGCGGGAACTCTTCCCTGTTCGGGCTTCAATAATTTTTCACTCTCTACCAGGTAGGATAAGGACTCTTCCCGAAATACTTCTTCCTTTAAAAATTCTATGGCCATTCCCAGCTTGTAACCAGCCTCTTTATAAAATTCTTGTTCTTCCATATTTTTACCTGCGCAATGGGCCGCTGTCAAAAATGCTGTTTTGTAAAAAGGAACTCTGGTATTCTCTACAAATTCATCCCGGCTTGAACCAAGCTTGCACCCCTTCACCATTCCTTCATTGATTTCACAAATCATATCCGCAAATGCAGCCAGGAGCATGTCCGCTTCCACCTCAATAAGCAAGGCTAACATACGTCCAAACATATAATCACCTATCAAAATCGAAAACTGCATATCCTGATTATATTCCTGTCCTTCCTGGTCATCCTTAATCGCTTCGTGGATAAAAACAGATAAATAAAGAATCTTAAAAATATTGGCCATCGAGATACAAAAATCTCGATTCAAGCCTGCGCTCCGATAAATCGTAAAAACAATTGACGGCAATGTTTTCCAGGTATGATCTGATTTTATTGATTCCATATAAGGCTGTATTTCCTGCCACCAAGGCAATATGCTGTTTTTAAACAAGCCTTCCACATCCACTAGTTCAGAACTCAAATCTCTGGTAAATTTAAAAACCATGAATATCCCCCCCAGACCCTCCGATTGTTTCTCTCCTGCCTACCCTCTACACCTATTTTAAGGCTGACCGCCTAAATATTCCCCATGTATTTTCTTCCTTATAATAAAAGTTAAATGCGCATGATATTCATTATCACTAAGCAGTTTGCCTTTCTTTTGATTCATCTATATTATATAGGATATTTCCTACCTTCTTGCATTTTTTTTTCAAGGACCTGCCGGATAAAAGAATTAGGATAAAAACAAGCCTTACTTGCAGTTTAAATTCAAGTAAGGCTCATTAGAAATGGTTACCACTATGTCTAAACCTACATCGGTCTACTAAAATAGTATCCCTCCTAAATATTTACCGCCAGGCGCTCTTCCGATGTTGCAATTAATCCACGCTTAATTTCGGAAGCATCCACGTAATCGGCTCCGAATTTTTCCTGGAGATATTTACATGCATCCCATGGATTAACTGAATCCCCACATGTGAAGACATCTACAGCAGCATACCCCAGTTCAGGCCATGTATGAATCGCCAGGTGGGACTCTGAAATCACAACCACTCCACTTACACCCTGCG
>CAZHHJ010000180.1:0-4058 GCA_964531295.1 uncultured Syntrophomonas sp. | reverse complement strand
TGCAAGCAATAAAAACGCACCAGACGGTGCGAAGAAAAATGATGGCGAAAATTATATGTGCTTAATACCTGACCATGATCCAGCTAAGGTACTTGCCGAATATGATATCCAATTCAGTTTCAAAAACCCGGGAGTTCAAACCTGCCTGGAAAAGCTAAAGAAATACACCCCTGAACAATTGAGAACCATCGGCAGGGTATTAAAAGAAAAAGAGACAGCAGGTAAAATAAGCAATGCAGAAGGGTTACTATTGAAAGACTCAGGTGTATGTGATCAAATCCTGAATAATAAATTCTATCCAAATCGGCGTAAAATGAAAAAACCGACTGAGCAAGAATACGAAATATTTGTAGCGCCACCACGTTAATGTGCCATAAGGCTCAAAGATGAGCTTAAATATGCAATATTAAAATTAACTCTTGCTTTAGTCATGAATTTAGCTTAAAATATTAACAACTTCTAATAAAATAACCCAAAAAAGACAACAGATTTGTCCCAAATCCGCTGGCAATATTTTTATGTATTCAGGTAGCCCCTCAATCGAGGGGCTTTTTTTATGCAAAAAAATAATTTAAAAGATACCGCGAAGTACGCGGGGAAGGAGCGATTGTAATGTTTAAAAAGAATCTGCAGTCGGCTATAAAGGCTGGTGTACCAGCTGTAGCTATAACGACATCCGAATGGGAACGTATTATCAAAGATATTGAGCATGTAGCTCGGAACGAGAACTCATCAATTATGACTTGGGACCCGGTATACGGATTGAGGAATCAAGTTGGTGAATGCCTGGGTAATCCAGCAAACAGTGTGGGCATGCTGGATGTTGTCATGGAAACTGAAGATACAGTCATTGTGTTTTTTAACTTCAATGCCGTTTTAAAGACCCCGGCAGTAATCCAGAAGATCCGTGAAGTAGCCGGTAGAATTAAAGCCCAAGGCAGCATGATGATATTTGTATCCTGCTCAGGCGAGATCCCCAGGGAGCTCGACAAAGAAATTATTACGATTGATTATCAACTCCCCAAAAGGGAAGATATTGTTTCAATCGTATCAACTTGGGGAGATTTCCCGAAGGAGCCATTGGATAAACTGGTGGATGCAGCAGTAGGGTTGACCCAGAATGAAGCGGAAAACTTATTATCGTTGGCCCTAGCAAAGAACAATATCGCCATAACCGACCAGACCATTCAAGAGGTGAAAAAGCAAAAAGCCCAGGCACTTAAAAAATCAGGTGTCCTGGAACTATACGAACCCGAAAACCTGCCCAAAGTTGGCGGCCTTGACGTCTTAAAACTTTGGTTATGGGAACGGGGAAAAGCATTTTCACCAGAAGCCAGAGAATTTGGACTGCCCTTCCCTAAAGGGATATTGGTATTCGGCATACCGGGAACCGGGAAGTCTCTTATCGCCAAAACCATCGCAAAACAGTGGGATATGCAACTGCTGGTTATGCAAAACGTGCTTGATAAGTATGTGGGTGAAAGCGAAAAGCGAATGAAAGAGGCTTTATCCCAAGCCGAAGCAATGGCCCCCTGTGTACTTTTCATTGATGAAATTGAAAAATTTTTTGCAGGCGTGGGAGGCAGCGGAGACTCAGGCGTTTCATCTCGAATTTTCGGCCAATTTTTAACCTGGATGCAGGAATGCCAGAAACCGGTTTTTGTGGTAGCCACCGCTAATAATATAGCGGCTCTCCCACCAGAACTACTGCGTAAAGGGCGGTTCGATGAATCGTTCTTCGTGGATTTACCGGGTGGATCAGATAGACAGGAAATATTCAAAATCCATTTAACTCGGAAAAACAGGAATCCCGAAGAATTTGATCTCAATCAACTTGCTGTAGCAACCGCAGGCTATACCGGCTCCGAGTTGGAGCAAATCGTTATAGCGGGCCTTTATCGGGCGTTTGCTCAGGGAAAAGACATATCCACCGATTTATTGATTGATGTAACTCAGGAGACCCCACCCCTGTCTGTAACTATGGCTGAGACCATAAGTGCAATGCGGCAGTGGGGTAATGAAAGGGCAAGACCCGCTTCATCAGTGAATGAAGAACCTGAACGCAAAACGAATGCCTTTATATCCGCAAGGAAAATAAGAGGGTAAGGTACGCGCGTACCTTATAGAACATCTTTTTTATTCCGGGTAGCCGGGGGAAATCAAACGCCCCTGGTTTCCAGGGGTAGGAAGGAGAATTTATATGTCAATTATTAAAGGTCAAAAAGAAGCAAAGTTTAGGGATGCATTTTTCAGGTGTCCATCGATTAATAGTGGTCTGGAAGCTGCGGCAAAAATGTTAGGATGCGGCCGAGATCAAATTTATTGTTATTTTATGGATTTCATTCCTTCGGTGCACGATGTTAGAACAGCATATATATATGCTTGCCGTTACAAAGCATTGTACGATCAAGGTGTCACGCAAAAGAAAATAGCAAATTCGGCTGGTTACTGCCCAGATACGATTCACAAGGCAATTAAGGTAGTTAATACATTTCGGCCTAATCAGATCAATCCGGAGTTGCCATTTTCAGCTTACCTGGACGCAATTTACACCAAAGACCCGTTTGAAAGTATTAAGCGTAGGCTGGCCAGGCAAAAGAAGAAACAATCTGGTTATCCAAAACAAAGGTTGACTCGGTACATCGAAAAGGTGCAAAAAGCCTCCGAATTTAAAAAGGCGGGAAAGCCCGTTAAAGAAATCGCAGATATAATGAATATCAGTATGAGCACCGCGAGCCGTTTGGTTCAGGCCGGGAATATTCCATTGGACGTTTTGCATAAAGCACCGAATATCACCGCAATCAAGGAAGCAATATTCACCGATAATCCCACAAAATATTTGCAAACGCTCACCAACCCGGTAGATGAGCCTAAAGAAGAACAGGAAGTTAAAGAAACGGCACCAAAAATGTTGTCCGTTAACGAGCAATTAGAGGAAACAGCATTAGGAATACTAAAAATGCTTACCGAATACAAACGCTTGGAAAACTTCAAAGAAAGCCATGAAGAAACAATTCAGTCTCTTCATAGCAAAATGCAAGAACAGCAGGAAACAATCAGGAAATTGAGAAAAGAAAATGCCAAACTACAGGAACTAAATAGCAGACAAAACCTGCAATTCAAAGGTGTTTTAAAACAATTAAATCAAGTTGTAAACCTGACCAATTAAAAAATAGTAACGGTGCCTCCATTATTGGGGGCACTTTTGCTATGTAAAAATCCTCTTTTTAGAGGGAAAGGAAGTGAAGTTATGAAAAAACTGATAACTATGATTATGTTTATAATATTTATTTTAAGTAACCAAACAATAGCATCAGCGGCAATATTCATCAATCAGGAATGCGTAGATATCGAGCATATAAACATCAATTATTGCAATTATATCACCCTGGAAGATGCAGTGAACTCTCTTGGATATTTACCACCTGAAACAATAAATTATGTTGATGAATATATCCCGATCAGATCCATAGCTGAAGAGCAGGGGTATTTCATTCGTTGGGATGAAGAAAATGTTTATCTGGATGATAGCGAGCCTTTAATATTCAGGCAAACAATCAGCAGTAGTTTTCAAAACCGGCCGATAGAAGCAGTTTGTTTGACTCCACCTAGTTATACTCAAACTATACTGGCCACCTTTGCCGTACACGGCTTTGAAGATCAGTATTACCGGGATGGAGTTATATTGACGCAGATAGCCGAACAGGTGATTAAATACTACTCCGATCAGCCGGAGCTATTGAAGTTCACAAGGTTAATCATTATTCCTTGCGTTAATCCGGACGGAGTAAACGCAGGGAGCAGCAATAACGGTTTTGGCAGGTGTAATGCTCAAGGTATAGATATTAACAGAGACTTTGACTATAACTGGGGCAAGATCAATAACTCACGCAATAAAACCGGTAATCAACCGTTTACTTCACCAGAAGCACAGGCCTTAAGAGATATCGTCTTAAAGGAAAACCCAGACATTGTTTTGGATTTCCACGGTTGGCTGGATTGCTGCTACAGCAGCGACCTAGAACTCAAAAACTGTTTTTCAAGTAGTTTAGACCTTG
>CAZHHJ010000179.1:0-4092 GCA_964531295.1 uncultured Syntrophomonas sp. | reverse complement strand
TTAAACAGAGAACCTTTAGTAAATAATGGATTTTGTTTACGCCAATATTATCACATGCTTCTCCGTTTCTTTCTATATGAAAAATTCCCAGCATAAAAACCTTAAATGGATTTACTTCTTTTTTGTTGTCATTAATGCTGATACTATTAGCTCTGTTTTCCATAAAATTAGTCGGGATATTTCGACGACTGCTCAGTGTTTCGAGGTAACCTTTAAATGGAAGCATATCTCGATAACAATATTCAATCAACCTTTGCATATCATCATCCCTCCACACATGGAAATGATAATATGAGTTTTCGGAAGCTAATTCCAACGCTTTTTGGGCATATTCACGAAAAAGAGCGGGTTTTCCAGATGCTTCATAGAGAAGAGCTAGTTGAATATATGCGGAGGCCTCAAAAATTTTACTTGCCATAGCGATGCTCCGATTTAGGGCTTCCAATAAATGTTGTTCTGATTCTTTAAAATCTCCAGAATCTCTTAACACCGTCCCCAGAATAAAATGACTTTGTAGAAAATATACTTCGCCACCTGCCATATGCCTTAATTCTAGAGCTTGGCGTGCTAAGATAACGGCTTTATTAGATTGGTGCCCGACATAAGCATAGACCGCTTTCCACAGCAAATAATAGGAACGAAGGTGATAGTTTTTGTTATTGAAATACTTTCCCACAGTTTCGCCCATTTCTTCAATTAACTGTGTGGCCTCAGTCCATTCTCCCAAATATATTTTTGCATAAGCTGTATAATTCTTAATATAAAAATCTAATGCATTCAGTTTATAATTTATCAATTCATTGCCTGCCAACTCGAGAAACATTTCCCCTTTCTCAAAATCGCCGGCAAAAACATCAGTCATACCCGCAATATATGGAATTAAAGTTATTACAATATGGTCTCTGGCATCGATATTTCTAATTTCTAAAGCCTCTCTTACTACACCCTGGGCTACTTCGAAATCGCCTTTAAAAATTGAGGCTAAAACCATAAGATAACATGACCATAGATGAAGATTGCTATCGTTTAATCGAAAGGCTATTCTTCTTGCCTCCTCTATCGATGTAATAGCATCATCAAGTTGACCTGTTAGATAGCACTGAGACCATGCTTTAGATATTTGTTTATAACCTAAAAGCTGTAAATCACCACTCGTTTCGGGGTCAATATCATCTTCGATCGTATCATTAAATACATCCTTCATTTGATGGAGATTACCTGGGTAGAACATAAGGGTCTCATTTT
Source organism: uncultured Syntrophomonas sp. (assembly GCA_964531295.1). Taxonomy (GTDB): domain Bacteria; phylum Bacillota; class Syntrophomonadia; order Syntrophomonadales; family Syntrophomonadaceae; genus JAAYJK01. Next base: position 2,847 of record CAZHHJ010000179.1, on the reverse strand, counting down.
TAAGATTTAAAGCTTGTATTTCTCCCTGCTTATCTTTAATTTCTCGGAACCCCTTAATTGCTCGCTCTAAATAATAATGACAAATTGCATGATCTCGAAATCTATACACACAGGCGTACGCAAACTGACTCCAGGGATCACGCTCTATTCTTCCAATCGGGATCTGAGAAACCAATAATTCAAGTTCCTCAATTAAATCACTATCAAGTATTCCTAGTCCGATCTTTTTTAAAACAATTAGTCCTTTTTCATAGTCGCACCCCGAAGTATAATTGATAAAAGCGTCTTTCCAATTCTTCTGCTCATAATAATAATCTCCTCTCAAATTATGCAATTGATATACCTTTTCCATACCCAAAATGTCAACAGCCTTATTAAACAGAAATTCACGCCATAGCGGATTATACTTATATGTTCCCGAAACATCAACGCGACTCAATAGCAACTTACCTGAAGTAACTTTCTCAAACAACATGGCCGCTTCCTTGCCACCCAAGGTTCTTATCATTTTTTCATTTATTTCATCTGATATTGAATTAGCAAGAAGAAATTCCCTTTCTTCATTAGCCAAATTACGGAATAATTCGTTTTCAAAATAGGAACTTATGCTGGGAATGCTGCTAAGCACTTTCTTGCTATCTAGGTTCGAAATCTCATTTACATAGCATTCGCTCAAAAAGCATTCACCAATCATAACTAGGCCTGTTATCCAACCTTCTGCCAACTCATGAATACAGAGAAGTTGCTTTTTAGTTAAGCCTAAATTATATATTTCTCCTAGAATATATTCGCTCTCATTTAATGTGAATTTAAGTTGATTATCTTGGATGTCTATTATTTGTCCACCTGGCAGTTTATTAGTTATGTATGAAAGGTTTTCCCTGGATATAATAATAAAGTGTATATTGGCGGGAGCATGACTAATAAAGAACTGTATGAAATTATCGAAGCTATTTTGGGATCGGACAATGTGATAATCATCAAGTACAACGAATAGATCCGTATCCACATCAAACGAATCAATAAGGTCAATAAAACTAGCTCCCATTGGATCGATAAAGCTAGTATCGATTTGGTCTTCTGCTGCGGATGCCTTAGTTGAATGTGAATTAATAAAGTTAATGATACTAAGTGCAAATTCATCAGGATCAAGACTGCCTTGTTTACATGAATACCAAAAAGTCTTATCTGCTAGTGGTTCCAGGAACCCCGCTACCAAAGTAGTTTTCCCTTGGCCTGGAGCTCCACATACCAACAACAATGTTTTATTAAGCAAACGCTCCATCATAAGCTCAATACGTTCCCGACGTAAAATCCTTGAATGGTTATTTAACGGTATACGGCGCATATCTATATCCATTCCTTTCGCTTAGCTCCAAGTCCAAAAATGCAACAAAACATATTGGATCCGGGCTTTCCCCTTTATATTCCATATCCAAAGCACTAACAACAGTTAAGTAAAATTATAGGGTGTCTCCGTCATTGGAGTGACGTTGTCAATTTCAGTTTAGTGTGAATAAAGTGTTTTTCTGGCAAAAGTCCATTCCTCATTAATTGGCAACATAATGCAATAAACTAATATTTTGATAAGTTTATCCTAAAATCCCCAAGATGAATTAGCGCCACAATTAATATCCTCGCCAAACCCCTTCCAAGCTCTTTCTTGATCTGAAAAAACATAGGTAGTTTCATTAGGCCTAATATCTGCTTGCCTCTCAACTACACAGCGAAATATTTATCTCTAATCATTTTCAAATCCCCCTAATATAATAATTTGATTGTCGGTGTCTTAGTTAGTAGACGTGCCTCTTAGCTCTTTTTCGACATATTGTAATTATTAACGACAATCCTTAGTTCGTCCATAGTTTTTTCTTATTTCGCAATTATAAATGCATTAGTATTATTAGTTTCACGGTTTCTAAGCAAACTTTTATAAATATCTGCTTTGACAATTAATGTCCAAATTTTTGCTGTTGCTAAATATTTATCTCTAATCATTTTTAAATCCCCCTAATACAATAATTTGATTGTCAGTATAGCGGGCCATCCTTATATTCCTTTCTTTCCCCTGCGTCCCTTGCGTTAAGTCGATCAGGATAAAACCTAACTGTTCCTGGTCTTGCCATTTGCTTATCTCCCTATTTTCAACTATTGGATATCACCTTTGCCTATGGGCACATACCATATAGGTATTATGATTCGTAGGCCCAAATGTTATGCACAAAGCTCAGAGCTGTATATGGCAGCCTCAAAGTACATAATACAAGGCACAAAAAAAAAGACCCCTGCCGGTCATCACGATTCTATTAACCTCTCACATATAGTTGCAATAGCTGCCCCGAATAGGGAAATGTATTTATAAAGCCGCAGACTTTAAGCGCTTTTAAATCTATTTACGCGGTGTTGAGGCCGCCTTTAAAATTGTAAAAGGCGATGGTAATCCCTGACCATAAAATATGGATATAATGATCATATGTTTGGGGAAAGGAAAGACGCTTCCTTTAAATGTGCTTGAAGGCAACAAATCAACGGAAGCGCCCAGTTCTTGTTTATGCTAATCGGGGAATATTGGCAGGATTAGCTTAGGGCTGAGGGGTGAAAATTGAGGTTAAGCTTACGCTCTGGACTCATAAGCAGCTTCCTGCTCATTTCTCCATCTTCTGGTATATTTCCCTAGAAACTTTATCCACTTCTTGATTGCCATTGATGCTTATAAGCACTCCCTGATGGGTATAATATTCTACTAGTGGCCCATTCTCTTGGGAATAAACCTCCAGACGACTAGCTACAGCGTCCTCATTATCATCACTGCGCTGATACAATTCACCACCACATTCATCACATTGG
>CAZHHJ010000178.1:0-4107 GCA_964531295.1 uncultured Syntrophomonas sp. | reverse complement strand
CCGTTACATGTCCATGCAGAAGGATTAAGGGGAACGGGGAAGACCACCATAATGAGGAGTTGCCAGGGTATTTTGCCCAATATCACACGAATTAAGGGCTGTATTTATAATTGCGATCCAGAAAATCCGCATTGTCCCAAGCATAGGGATATGAGCCCAGAAGAGATCGTTGCTCTGGGAAAAGAAGATATTCCGATGCCTTTCTTAGAAATATCTCATTCAGCCAAGGTGGGTACGGTGGCAGGGAGTATTGACCTGAGTAGCTTGACCGATGCCACAAATCCAGCTGCTAAACTGTTGCCAGGGTTAATACCTCAGGCCCATCGGGGAATTTTATTTATTGACGAAATAAACCGCTTGGCAGATACTTCCCCGGAAATCACGGACATACTATTGGATGTTATGGGCAGCAAGCCCGGACATCTGCAAATAGAAGAGGCAGGATTGCCAACAGTTGATCTCAGGGTCAGTGTTTCCGTTTGGGCGGCTTCAAACCCTGATGAGGATCCAGGCCCTCTGGAGGAAATAAGGAGACAGCTATCAGACCGTTTTGATCTGGTATGTTATATGGGCAGACCGGATTCGGTGGATGTGATATCCCGTATGCTGGAAGAAAACTCCCATCAGAATAAAATTCGTAATGCCATGCAAAGAGACAGTGATGTATATGATGAAAGTAAAAATGATAAATATCGTGATGAGATAGTAAAATGGTCTAAACAGTATGGCGGAACTGAGTTGCCGGATTTCTTAAGGAATTTTATAGCCCGGCTGTACATCAAACATAATCTGGAGAGTATCAGGGCCATAGAAGCTATGCAGCAGGGAGCGATATTGTACAGTTTGATTAGAGACCGGGATAAAGTAATGATTGCCGATGTAAACAGGATAATCCCCCTGGCGCTCAAGCATCGGGTGGATGGAGACACACTGGTTAAATTGATTAATGATGTGGAAAGCAGAGGATCAAGGGAAGGAATACTGAGTTTCAAGAGCAAAAAGGACAAGAGAGAAGAAGAAGAGGAAGAATATTTTCAGCATAATGCACGTGCATTAAAGGATATGAGCCGGAGCGAGTTGGTTAGTACGGAAAAAGATTTAAACCCAACTCAAAAATAGAGGTGGTGGACTGAATGCTAAGTGAACGGACTAATGTGGATAAAGCAGCTTCAGTTGGCAATTATCTTAACTTGTATTTTGGACAGGAGCAAGGTGTGAGGCTGGGCGAGAGCACGGTAGCTAGCCTCAAGGTTCATGCCCGTATGCCTGAAAAGCGGGTTAAAGGGCAATTAAAGATACTTGTTAATCGTGATGCAGGTAAGGTTTTCCTTGATTTTATAGAAGAGGGTCGAGTGGTCCATTTAGATGTTTATCATCGACCAGGCAAGGTTGACCCAAGAATAATTGCCAAAGCAATATTTACCGCCATAGATGAACACTTTTTGGAAAAGGATCCCCAACTCCAATATGCGGAAGATGAAAGATTCAACCTGGTTATTGCTTATGCCAACAAAATATATATTACTACCAATCAAGGCAAAGGTACTCTTTATCATCTGTTGCAGGATGAAGTTGAATCCTTTACCCCATATACTGAAGGATGGGATCATGTGCACATTCTAGCGCAGCTGGATCGTGAGGATTACTATCTGGTTTATATTATGGCGGAGATAGTGGAAGAGGTTATATTACTTAATGATATTAAGCTTTCCAAAGTGCGCAACATTATTCATGGCAATGCAAAACAAGCCCAGGATAGTTATGCGGGTTACCTTAGACTGCCCTGGAAGCATTTAAAGGGGCAGCAAGCCCGGCAACTGCCGGAAAAAGAGAATGTCAACCAACTGATTGTTAAGTTGGCAGAAAAATTCGGTGGGGTAGAAGAAATACAGGAGTTCATGGAAAGCTACTCGACCAATATATTCAAACGCAAGGGGATAGACCAGCAAAAGAAAAAATGGGGAGATATAGAACATGATGTTGAACAGCTTGAAGAGCTGGGAATACTAAAGGATACACCTTTTGGTAAGATTATGACCGGAAAAGGGGTTAAGCTCAAAGAATTCGTAATAAATCATAAGTGTGAGTTGGAAACCGAGATTCGTCGCAACACCAGGAGACTGCCCTCAGGTGGAGGGGGGCGATTTAAAAAACTCGGTCAGGCAGACCGCAAAACCTCAAAAGTTGAGTATGTTAACCGCAATAAGACCTTGAATGATCCAGATCAAAACTGGTCAGGTGACCTGGCAGTTCCGGAAACCGTTATACAAGCCTTGAAGAATAGTTACCTGAGAGGCGACGATCATTTAACTATAAAGAAGCAGGATCTTCATTATTATGAGAAAAAGAGTTATGTGCCGGTAGATATTTGTCTCTTGATTGATGCCAGCGGCAGTATGGCCGGAGATAAAAGGCAGGCGGCTTGTTTTTTAGCAGAACATCTTTTATTGACCGGCAAAGAAAAAGTGGCGGTAGTCACTTTTCAGGAAAGAGGAAGTAACGTAGTAGTACCTTTTACTCGCAAGCAGTTGGTACTAAAACAGGGTCTGGCTACCATAAATCCTGCCGGGCTTACTCCTATGGCGGATGGGATTGTGAGTGCAGTTAACCTTATTAAGAATAATAAAGTGCGGAACCCCATGCTGGTTTTGATTACAGATGGGATTCCTAATATTCCGCTCTGGACATTGGATGCTAAAGCCGATGCGCTAGATGCTGCTGCCCTTATAGCCAAGGAGAAAATCCGCTTTATATGTATTGGAGTTGAAGCACATCGCTTCTACCTGGAGAAACTTGCACTTCAAGCAGAAGGAGCTGTTTACCTGGTGGACGATTTAAATAAAGATAATCTTATTAACATAGTTAGAATTGAGAAAAGAAACTCAACAGATAATAAATTAGCATAATGTCGATTAATTTCATTTGACAATATTCGTGGTTTTCTGCTAAAATTCTAGTAGAGTTAGAGCGGTTATAATATTCGTAACAATTTTCGCAGCAACATTTTTATTTTAATAACTCCTCCTTCATATTGAGCACCTTAACAGGTGCTCACTTTCTTTTTATTTACTTATCAGTCATAAAATTGAGACTAGCTTAGTATCTTATAAAGAAACTGAGAAAGGAGGGTGGTAATATATGGATAAGAGGTTCTTGATTGTGCTTGCTGTTATAGTAATCGCAATCTGCTTGATCAGCGGAGGTTGTTCTAACTTTGCCAGTGATAACAGTTTAAAAGCCTGGAAGGAATTACTGAGTTTGTCACCAGAACCGGATACAGTCAGCGATAAAGATGGTACAAGTCTGGAAGATTTACTGCTGAATAAAGAGGCCGAGCAGGAGGACATAGCTGAATATGTAGTGGTCTCGCTGTATTATGTGGATGCCGCTGGCAGCAGTCTGAGAGCTGAGGATAGGAAGATTGTTAAGACGGAAGGCATTGCCCGTCAAACCTTGCAGGAACTATTAAAGGGTCCCCAAAAAGATGAGTACTCAAGTGTGTTTCCAGAGGGGACCAAACTCTTGGACATTAATATTAAAGAAGACGGGCTTTGTGTTGTCAACCTCAGCTCTGAGGTGCGACAGGTAAAAGATGAGCAGCAGGAGAAGTTTCTGGTTTATGGCATAGTTAACACTCTCGGTAAGTTTCCCTCGATTCGCAGCGTTACTTTTATGGTTGATGGAGAGCCCAGTGATCAAATAGCTGGTTATATGGATCTGGCTAACCCCATAGAACCAGATTACGCCCAATAAATGTAGCCTGAACTGTATTTGCTTGACAGGGATGGTTCTTGTGGTAAACTTCTACAGTCTCAGAAAAGTTGACAGCAAGAACCGTCCCCGCTGTCAACTTTTTTTTTGTGGAAGCATAGCCAGGTGCAAGTTAATATAGAATATATCTAACAAACGTGTTAAATTATTTATTGGGTCTATTTACTCTCAGCAATTGATTTTTTTATAACTGAGATTAATAAACCCTGAATATAAAAAGAGGTGTTGGTATTGGGAAAAGAGAGTCCCATTGGAATTGTTGATTCCGTGGTGGGAGGACTGACCGTAGTAAAGTCTTTGCTGGAACGCTTACCAGGGGAAAGTTTTATATATTTT
>CAZHHJ010000177.1:0-4145 GCA_964531295.1 uncultured Syntrophomonas sp. | reverse complement strand
AGGACCAATTAAGAAAAGCCGCTTAGCAAATTGTCCGGAAAAGTGTTGACGATCCAAATACTTTTCGCAGGGGAATCAAGTATACATAAAATAAGGGTGCGGTTCGAGTTGATACGAACCGCACCCAGATGCCAATGAAATTTAACGAAGAACCGAGCCTGCAATAATCATGCGTTGAGCTTCGGAGGTACCTTCACCGATTTCGCTTAACTTGACGTCGCGGTAAAAGCGTTCCACCTTGGCCCCTTTCACGAAGCCATAGCCACCATGAATTTGCACTGCTTTGGTGCTGTGCCGGGCAGCGCATTCTGAACAGAACAGCTTGGCCTTGGAGGCAGCCAGGCTGAATGGTCTGCCCTGGTCTTTGGTCCAGGCGGCGTTCATATAAAAGAAACGAGCTGCGTCAATATCCAGGGCCATGTCAGCAATAAACCACTGAATAGCTTGTTGACTGGCGATAGGCTTCTTAAACTGCACCCGTTCCTTGGAATACTTAATTGATTCATCCAGGCAGCCCTGGGCGATGCCGGTAGACATGGCCGCGATACCTATACGGCCAACATCCAATGCGCTCATGGCGATCTTGAAGCCGTCGCCCTCTTTGCCCAGCAAGCAGTCAGCCGGTACGATACAGTCTTTGAATATCACTTCAGAAGTCTGGGAGCCTCGCACCCCCATCTTTTCAAAATGCTGGCCTAAAAGAAGCCCTGGGGTCCCTTGGGGAATCAGGAAACAGCTCATTCCTTTCGTACCTGCTGAGCGGTCGTTGTAAGCAAAAGCCACGAAGACATCGGCGATAATAGCATTGGTGATGAAAGTCTTGGTTCCATTCAAGATATATTCATTACCTCTTTTTACCGCTGAAGTGGTGGCTGCACTGACATCAGTCCCTGCTCCGGGTTCAGTCAGGGCAAATGCTCCTATCAGCTTGCCGGCGGCCAGGCCAGGCATCCACTTTTGCTTTTGTTCTTCATTGCCGAAAGTAAGTATGGGGTGTCCAACCAGACCATAGCTGTACCCATGTAGGAAACCAGTGCTAGCACAGGCGCGGGCCAACTCTTCGGTGACTATCATGGTAGTAAGGAATTCTGTTCCACCCCCACCGTATTCGGTCGGATAAGAAATACCCATCATACCTAATTCCGCCAGTTTCTCAAATATTTCAACCGGTTGGCGACTGTTGGCATCGATTTCCGCAGCCACAGGTTCGAGATACTTCAAAACGAACTCGCGAATATTTGACCTGATCAATTCTTGTTCTTCTGAAAGCTTAAAATTCATAAATACACCTCTTTCATCTTGAATCCTCAACAATATTTGCCACCATAAAAGTCGGTGAGGCGGGGGATCCAATTCCCCTTTTATTAATCCATTTTCATAGCCATCATGGTGGTGGTGTACTCAATTACCTGCTCATCACGCTGATTATACGCTTTATTCTTGTACACAAATAAGTTCATCTTGGGGTTTTTAGTAGGACGAAAATCGACTACTTCTGGGTCTGCTCTGAGGGTGTCACCGAAAAGCACCGGGTTGGTGATTTTTACGTTATCTATGCCCACATAAGCATAGATTTCATATCCATCTTGGGACAAAAACTCAGCTACCGTGTCGGCGTTGTGAACCAGACCGTCTGCCACCACAAATATGACCGGCGCGGCCAGAGAACGCTCTTTAAACCAGGTTCCTTTGGCATACTCGGAATTACTGTGAACCGCCATATTGAACCAAGTCAGCTGATGCAAGATAGAAAAGTCACCTACATCCAATGTCCGATTAACTCTACAGGGGATCTTGGCACCTGCAACCACTTTACCATTACTCATAACTTAACTCCTCCTTTATTATAATTACCTGTTCTTTCCCCCCCCAAGAGATTCAGTGCACCCGCCAGGCCTTTCGCTATAGCCTTCCAGGTATACATCCCTTGTGGAATAGGGATAAGAAAATCCTTATTAAGCAGCCAAATATTCCGGGACGTCTAGAGGCTTCTCGGAAAAGACATTATATCTTGCTCCCTTTAGCTGCCGTTATTAAGTCTCCCTTATTCATAGATGCTATACTTATGAATATGAGTATAATTGAAAATTATTAAAAAATGATGCTAATAAATTGATGCTGAAGGCATGGGGTAATACCTATGCCCCCAACCTAAGAAATTAAGAAATGTTTATTTAGCAGGCTTAACTAAAAAATAAGAAAGGCATCCCTTGATCAGGGTCCTCATGATTATAGCAGGTGTTGCAGCGATTATTTTTCCGTGCGTTAGTCCTGGATAATGTTTTATACAATATTATTATCTGTACCTAAGATGTTAATGTCAATTCTATCCTATATCTTAACAAAAAAACAGCCTGCCGGCTTACTTTATCGACAGGCTGAAAGGAAGGCAATTCACCCTCCTTCTTGATGACCCTATTAGTGTTTCTTCCACTTTAGATAAACGTCATCAGGTAGGGGCATATAGAAGTCAATGGCCTCGCGGGGATCATCAATAGGATTAATCGAGCTTCTATCATTAGTCTTTTGGTAACTGCCCCCGGTTTTTTTTGAGTCTTTCACTGAAATATCACCTCCTGATAAGTTCTCCTATTATTTTGCCCGCCTATTATTTTTTGTCTCGTCCACTTTCTGTAAAAACCGAGAAACCAAGGGGACGGTTCTTGTGGTCTGGTGACCACAAGAACCGTCCCCTTGGTTTCACCTGAATTTATTTGCGGGGCTTTTTAAGCATCTGCCGCATAGATTTCCCAGTCGTGGAAAGAAACAGAAAGCCGGCAGATACGCCCGCAAAGATCAAAGCGCCTATACCTAAAGCTAATTTCTCCTCCGGTTTCGCACGATTCATACGCACCAGATCATCTTTATTAGTATCAAGTTGTTTTTTCTCATCCATGCTGTATCCTCCTCATATGATTTCTTTATGAGTAAGCTCTTGCCATAATTATTAGGTTCAGCCGAGGCTTTTTCTCTTTTTAATATATTTCAAGTTCATCATAAAAGTTTTCTCTGGTGCTAACAAGCACTATAATTATTAGTATTCCATCGCAGTCCCCTAATTCAACTGGTTACTATTCTTTAATGCTTCGAGCAGAGATCAGCCAGGGAGCTGGAAATGGCTCGCTCAGGTTTTTACTGTTGACTCGCGACACCTCAATATGGATGGCTTCCGTGCGCTCCAGGCCGTTTTCCCGCAACAGAGCGGGAAGAGCGGTTAGAACTTCGAAGTCCAAGGTGTAGATTACAAAATCCATGAGCGGATTGATGGCCAGGAGACTCTTTATTTCACTGCCGATCCTGGGAGAACCCACTATAAACGCTATATCCGGCATCGGCAGTTCATCCAGAATACCTTTTTCCAGATTCTCAACGATTATTACATTATTTAAACCAAATTTATCGACATTACATTTCATGGTAATCTGATCCCGAGGGTTATATTCCACTGCAATAACACTGCCCTCAGCAGCAATAATGGCCGCCTCCACCGCGATGCTCTCACCTGAAATTATACATACATTATCCTGATCCCCCAGATTGAGCTTATTCATTATAACAGCCCGAACTTCCCGACACACATAATGAACAGAGCCGGAGGCGAAACGGCTGTTCTCCATACCTATGTGATAATTGGTGGCAGCATCAGGGTTCAGAATCAACATAGCTGCAGAGGCATTGATCCCGCGATTGATCATGTCCGAGACCTTGTCGTGCTTAATCTCTCCAGATGGATCTGAGCCCTCATTGTACCAGATTATGCAGTCCCCCAGTTCCGCATTCCACATCTCGTAGAAGATCTCCGGATGTCCGGCGTCCGTAAAGACCAGCACTGCCCGGTTGCTCATAACGGTGGGAATCAGGTTCTTGTTTTTCCCGGTAATGTCCAGCATTTTGAGTTTGGCTAGATTGATCGGGGCATTCTGGGAAAAATACTGGAGCCAGGATAAAATAACTTCATTGGTAAATATGGTTTGTTCCACAGGCAACACCTCCTTGTTAAAAGTAATAATACCATATATTTTGGATTTTACGCATCTACTCTCATATATACCCGTGCACATAAAATGTCAAAAAAAGGATTGAACAATTTATAAAAAGGTAATATATTATGTTTAAGGGTAACATATTATCTTTATGGATAGGGG
>CAZHHJ010000176.1:0-4154 GCA_964531295.1 uncultured Syntrophomonas sp. | reverse complement strand
ACCACAACAAACAGCCCCGTTAGCAATTAAAGAAATACCGGCTATATTTCAAAAAAGAGACTACTTTTTTAGGAGTGCCCGAGAAAAAGCACTTTTCAATAAACTGAAGAAAGCCATAGATCAAGAGAAATATGCGGTATTTCCACAGGTGCGTTTGGCAGATTTGGTTCGTACCCCGCAAGGGCATGATCAAGCATACATCAAATCTTTGCCCTATCACGTAGATTATGTTGTGTGCAGTTGCCCCGAATACAAAGTATGTTTGGCAATTGAGTTGGATAGCCCTCATCATTCCACAGTAAAGCAGATGGAGAGGGACTTATTTAAGACGAAAGTGTTGGAACAAGCAGGCATACCTTTGATCAGATTCAGGGTAGAAGAAAATTTCACCCTGCTGGATATCCGAAATCGCATACAACCATACCTAGCCGTAAACTAATAGCCCCTACAAAGGGGCTATTTTTGTGAGGTGATTTTATTGAATAACGAAAAAGGCCAGGTATTGATCGAATTTGTTTTGTGCTTGATTATTCTAGCATCATTCATTTTTGGAATAATCGGAGTCACGACCTGGGGAGTTGCCAGTCATTTTGCTCAAGAGGTAGCACATGAATCAGCCAGAAAGTATGCGGTCACTTACAATAAGTCGGAAGCGGAGAAGTTAGGCGAAATCTATTTAAAGCGTTGGGGTTATATTTTTATTGACACTTCGCAAGTTGACGTAACCGTAAAAGCTCAAGGCACTAAAGCGGTATCAAGTGTTACTGTGAAGCCTAAAAAATCCATGCAGAAATTATTTGTATTTACAATGCCAGAGATCAACAAGACTTCAGAGGCAACATTTGAACATTACATTAGAAATCCCAATGAGTATGTAGGGGGTGTTGGAATTTAGCAAGTTATTGCGATCAGAAAAAGGCTCCATAATGGTCGAAACTGTGGCCACCTGTTTAATATTGACGATTATAATGCTGGGTTGTTTTGAAACCTTCAGCTTAATTAATAGCAAGTTGAAAGTTCAGAGAATCGCCAGAGAGGGTGCTCGGGAAGCGGCCATAAATTATAACGGAGAAGGGCTTGATCTAGCCAAGGCAAAAGCAAAGGACATTGCTGACCAGTATCTTCCCCAGACGAATCCTGATATTGACGTATATATCAATAAGGTCAACGGGGAGGATGCCAATGTAGTATGCAGCGTATCACTGGACTATAAATTCGTACAGTATTTCAGAAAAGACGGGATAGGGGGGAAGAAGATCAATGCAACAGCGATATACCCGTGGGAAGATCAAACTTAGAAATGAAGACGGTACAGTGCTGATTATTGCAGTATTTCTGGTAATGTTGTTCGCAATCCTGTTTGCCGGTATGGTGCAGTTAGGAATGTATCTATTAGCTAGAGATCAGCTGCAAACAGCCACAGATGCAGCGGCCCTGGCCGGGGCAAGTAACGGTACACATAGGTATGTAAAAATCAATGTAATTACCGACAGAGGGGAACGGATAGTATGTGATGATGATGATTGCTGGTGTTCAGGATGTAGCAGGGTAACCATAAAGAATATCCCTGGTGATGAAAAAACACTATTGGATGAGGGCGCTTGGAAAAACTACTGTGTGCCAGAGTGTGATTGTGGTGGTGGCGATTGCTGGTATGAATTAGTAGAACGAAATATGATGTACGACACCCATAGTATGGGTTGGGGTGTATCTAAAACTACTATTGATGACACAGAAAAAGAATTAACCGAGGCAGCTAAAACAGCTATTGCTGAATATGGGTATGGATATACAAGCACACTTAATAAAATGCTCAATAACCTAACTCTCGAACAAATATCTACACTCCTGGGATCCAAAAACAGGTTCATGCAAGCATGGATGAATATTGAGGGGTATACCTATAACTGTGGAAGTGAATGCGCTGGCGATACAGGGGCATGTTATCCATGCGAAGAATGGATGTCAGAAGGAGATAAGGCATATATAAAAGTATCAGACAGAAGGAAATTTGTAGATCAGTGTATTCAAACTATGTCAAATATGCGTACAGCCAACAGTCGTCCAATAAATAAACTTGATGCAAAATACACCGAGGCAGCGGGAAGGTTTTTTGAAGCGAACCTGCCTAAAAACGCTAGTGATGCGGGAATACAGAAAATAACCGTATATGGATATGAACAAAGAAATAGTCCCTATTATCCTTCGGTAGTAGTTTATGCAACCGCCAAGATCAAGACGATGTTTCCGTCACTATTCCCTGATGATCTGCAGACAACCGTCTGTGCATCGGGAGCAACATCGTTCAGGGATGCAAACGACCAAAAAAAGAACGGTAATAAATTCTATGACGCTTTAACCGGCGGTAAATGGTATAGAGTTCCCGAAGATGGCTGCTGGGTGGACTGGTAGGATTAAGCGGCAAAAACACCGTAATAAAAATAATGCCTATTGCATACATTATGTACATAATGTACGATAGGGGTGAAGGTGGGTGATATTTATGCAAACGATCAATGCCACTGATGTGAGAAACAATTTTAGCTATTATATAGACACTGTTGTACGAGAAAAACCTATTGCTATAAAAAGGAATCGAGACGTATTGCTGTTTTTATCAGAACAAATGGTAAAGGACTTGGTTAAGGATTTAAGGTTCCAGGCAGAGATAACTAACGAAGATGGGATTAATGTGGGTACTATGATCGGTTTTGATTTAGTAGTTGAAGCAGAATCGGAGCAAGAGGTTATACAAAAGTTGGCTGAAGAACTTCTTGATTATGCTCAGGACTATATGAACGATTTTAAGCTGTATTACAACGCACCCAATAGAAAAAGCCATCATCCCTATGTTTTGAAAGTGCTTTTAGCATCCACAATAGAAGAAATAATAGGTTTCATTGATGCCAAAGTGGTCCGAACTTAAGAGATTTTGTGAACGTGATGGCTGGGAGTTATATAAGAAAACAGACCACTACTATTTTCGAAAAAGCATGCCTGATGGAACATTAAAACGTACCAAAGTATCGAACAGTACCGGCGACATTCCTAAACCACTTTGGAGAGAAATCAGAACCAAACAACTTAAGGTGACTCAAGAATATTTCAACAAAATTAAATAGTCTTAAGAGAGGCCCTCACAAGAGGGTCTTTTTTTGTGGGCATTTTTATCTAAAGGTAGCCTGGCCCTACACAAATTAATCGCAGATAAGCCCGATGCGCATTTGACGGCTTGTTAGCCCAAAAGGGCTTACCACCTGAAGTAGTCCCGAAAGTAGGTGGCACTCTCATGATAACAAAGAAAGGTGGTGTAATATCTAAAAATTCATAAGAAAGGAGACAGTTTCTGTGAATACGTTAGCAATAGCATCCGGATTAATCGGAGTAGCAATTGCCTTGCCTGTAATGGCGCGGAAAATTCCTGAGTTAGATAAAGAAGAAGTTTTTACCAGGACTGGGGTTCGACTTCTGAGTGAAGAAGATAAGAGTCTGTTGAGCTTGCAGATGAGTCGGGCAGGGTTAGATATTCAACCGGAATACTTCATGGGTTTAAAAGCAGGATTAACCAGCTTGTATCTGGTGGTGGTAGTAGCACTATCACTTATATCATCCTGGGTTTTAGGTCTGGCTGTATTTACCCCAATCGTGTATTTCTTGCCAGGGGTTTGGCTGAAAAGCAAGGTGGGAGCACGAAAAACAGAATTGAGGAAACGTCTTGATGATTTTGCCATGTATCTATCGACCGCCTTAAATTCAGTACCAGATTTAGTTGATGCCCTTAATGAAGCCGGTAAAGCTACCGGGGGGGTATATGAGGAAGAGATCAATACGGTTCTAAAGGAAAACTCTTCAGGGAAAAACCTTATGGACGCCCTGGTGGATATGTCTGTAAGAACCGATATCGATGAACTTAATTCTCTAATATCCTCTATAAGCCAGATATATGTGCATGGCGCCAAGGCATCGGACAAGATGCAGGAGTTTTCCGATAAAATCCGGGAAGGTAAAAGGTTTGACATTATGGATCAAGCCGGGAAAGTACAGATTAAATTAATTCTAGTCGTTCTGTTGTTTATATTGGTTCCAATTTTGATGGTTATCGGCTATCCGGCCGCATACTCTCTAATGCAAATAATGTAAAAATAAGGAGGAAA
>CAZHHJ010000175.1:0-4156 GCA_964531295.1 uncultured Syntrophomonas sp. | reverse complement strand
TGCTAGAATAAATGCGAACTTTTTAAATTTAATAAGACGAGAGGAGATAGATGAGATGAGTAAAGATGAGCTTACCAAAATCATACTGCCGGAGGATAAACTACCGAAATTCTGGTACAATGTCCAGGCAGATATGCCCACACCTTTAGCACCCGGCCTAAATCCTGTAACTAAACAGCCTTTGACTCCAGCAGATTTGCAGCCTATATTTGCTGATGAATTGATAATGCAGGAAGTGTCTACTGAGCGATATATTGAAATTCCTAAAGAAGTACATGAAGAATATAAAAAATGGAGGCCATCTCCGCTGTTTAGAGCGCATGGTCTGGAAAAGGCCCTGGATACGCCCTGTAAGATTTATTATAAATATGAAGGGTTCAGTCCAGTGGGAAGTCATAAACTGAATACCGCTATTCCACAGGTTTTCTTCAATAAGATACAGGGCATAAAGAGGATCAGCACTGAAACCGGAGCTGGCCAGTGGGGAACAGCCTTATCGCTGGCCTGCAAAATGTATGATATAGAAGCCATGGTATACATGGTCAGGGTCAGTTATAATCAAAAACCCTATCGCCGCATATTTATGGAAATGTACGGCGCTACCTGTGTACCCAGTCCCAGTCCGCTGACCGCAAGCGGTCGGAAAGCATTAGCTGAGAATCCAGATACTCCAGGCACCTTGGGTCTGGCTATCAGTGAAGCAGTGGAAGACGCTATCAGCAGAGATGATACCAAATACTCGTTGGGCAGTGTGTTAAACCATGTATGTCTGCACCAATCAATAATAGGTCAGGAAGTTAAAATGCAGATGGAAATGATAGATGAATATCCTGATGTGGTAATCGGCTGCTGCGGTGGCGGCAGTAATTTCGCGGGAATTGTCTTTCCCTTTATTCCAGATAAACTGGCCGGGCAAAAAGTGCGTTTACTGGGGGTAGAACCAGCCGCCTGCCCTTCCTTGACCAGAGGCGTTTTTGCCTATGATTTAGCCGATGTAGCCGGCTTTACTCCCTTACTAAAAATGTATACCCTGGGACATGATTTTGTACCGCCAGGCATTCATGCCGGTGGTCTGAGATATCATGGGGAATCTCCCTTGCTTTCCCAGTTGTATCACGATGGATTGATAGAAGCTACATCAGTTATGCAAAACGATATATTCTCTGCTGCTCAGATTTTTGCTCAGAGTGAAGGGATTATCCCGGCCCCCGAATCCGCTCATGCTATTAGAGCAGCTATCAATGAGGCTCTTAAGGGAAAAGAAGAAGGGGTTGCTCGTTCCATAGTCTTTAATCTCAGCGGCCACGGTCATCTGGACCTGGGAGCTTATGACAACTATCTGTCTGGTCATACTGAAGATGTTGAGTTTTCAGAAGAAGCTCTGCAAAAGAGCCTCAAAACATTACCCCAGGTTTAAAACCGTGTTGTGGGGACGGTCCTTTTAACACGAAATTAGCGTAATCAAATCCCGGTGTGTTTAGCACCGGGATTTTTTAATTGCCTGCAGATACCCAGCATACCAATTATATACTCGTATATCAAGTGGATACTAACTTGAAAAACTACCGCAGTAATATTCTATGCTCAAGTTGATACCATCATATTTCCAGGCCTGCCAACATCAGCCCATATGGGTATATTAAAGAAAGTAGCAGCGAGCGATAAACCAGCCTTGCAATTTATCCTATACAAGGACCGGCTCGAAACAGAATTAAAGGAGCACTGTCCTTATCCCCCACATATCTTCACAAACAATGTAAGCTTTGCTGCTATATGGTGTTGAGAACAAGCGTTGGTTATAATAGATATTAGAGTTACGGTGGAAGCCCCCGATTGTTAGCGGCATGAGGGGGGGGGATAATGTGAAATGTATGTGAGGTTATTTTATATGTAACTGTCATATTATTTGTGTGGGCTCATATTGAAATAGAGCCGACCACCAACCGCACCTAAGAACTCAGTCAAGGGGGTCGTATTGTTAATGAAAGCGTCCCCACGACACGCTAGAGGATGGTGTTCATGCTGAACGATAGATTATTGGCGGTCAGCAATATGATAATTGCTGGAAAGGCCATAGCTGATATTGGTTCTGATCATGTTTTCCTGCCTATTTATTTAATGGAACACAGAATAGTGCCGAAAGCCATAGCTACTGAATTAAGGGAGGGACCTTTTTCCAGGGCCCAGGAGGCCACTAAAAACAGTTCTTTTCGGGATTTAATTGAGTTAAGGAAAGGTGATGGACTGCAGGCTCTTGAAGCTGGCGAAGTGGGCACAGTAATTATTGCCGGTATGGGAGGAGAAACAATATGCAGTATACTATCCTATGATTGGGATAAGGCCGCTAGCTTCCAGCGCTTGGTTTTTCAGCCCATGAGCCGGGCCTATATGCTGCGGGCTGCTCTGGCTGAGCGAGGCTGGCCCATATTGGACGAAATGCTGGTAAGGGAGAATAAGCGAATATTTATAATCATCAGCAGCAGGCCGGGGAACAAACCTTATAAACTTTCTCAAATTGAAATGGATATCGGACCGATAATAGCGAAAAATAGGGGGAGTGAACTGGTCAAGCTGTATTTGCAGCAGTGGATGGCCAAATATAGAGCGGTACACGATAGCCTGTTGCAGTCTAACAGCAGTGAGAATGAAGAAATATTACTCGATTATGGACAGAGAATAGAGAGTCTGGGGTTAATATTGGATGCCAGCAGGAGTTAAAGATGTGATAATCTGGTGGAAAGCTATTTCCACCAGTGTGAACAAGGAATTTAATACTCCATTATGAACATAGAATAGAAGGATTGAAGGTAATAATGAATGAAAGCAAAAGTAAAAGACATAATTAACATGATTGAAAGCTATTTTCCTCTGCATCTGGCAGAAAGTTGGGATAATCCGGGTCTGCAGATAGGGTCGCTGGATAAACCGGTAGATCGGGTGATAATAAGCCTGGATATGGATGCAGAGATTCTAGAACAAGCTATTCAGGAGCAGGCGGATATGATCATCACGCATCACCCATTATTTTTCAAGCCGTTTAAAAATATCAATTTTGATCTGCCCGCGGGAGCTCTTGTTAAAGGCTTAATAAAGTCAGACATAAGCGTATATTCTGCCCATACCAATCTGGATGCCGGCGAATTGGGGTTGAGCCAGGTCCTGGCTGAAAGATTCGGACTACAGGACATAATGCCCTTGGATCACTATAAGAGGGAGGAACTGCTAAAAATAGCAGTCTTCGTTCCGGCCGCCCATGTCGAGGCAGTCAGAACAGCCATGAACTGCGCAGGGGCAGGTAACATTGGCAATTATAGTGATTGCAGTTTTAGATCAGCAGGTACCGGTACTTTTCGCCCCGGGGAAGATACTAAACCATTTATAGGCCGGACCGGGGTATTGGAAGAAGTAGATGAATATCGTCTGGAAACGGCAGTCTACAGAAAAGACTTACAGAATGTTCTTACAGCCATGGAAAAGGCCCATCCTTATGAAGAAATAGCCTATGATATATATCATCTCGAAAATGAATCGACAGTTTTTAGTATGGGCAGACGAGGATTATTGAAAGCCCCCTTAACTCTTAAGCAATGTGCAGAATTGGTCAAACAAGCCCTGCAGTTGAATGACATCAGAGTCGCTGGAGATATGGGGAAAATAATAAAGAGCATGGCGGTAGTTAGTGGGGCTGGGGCTGGTCTTATAGGCAATGCCATTCAGCAGAATATAGATGTTCTGGTAACCGGGGATGTCAAATATCATGAGGCCCAAGATGCGGTCTCTAGAGGCCTGGCTGTTATAGATGCTGGGCACCAGGGGACAGAGCGATTGGTAAGCTTTCATCTATCCAACTTGCTGGCCCAAGCTAGCATCCGGAGAAGTATTGATATAACCTTTATCCCAGGACATTCATCCTACTTATTTTGCTGTATGTAGTGTCTGACACTATTGTTTGTTGCCATGTAAAGGCAGGCTAAAATGGTAAATAATCACAACCCCCTAAAGATAGGGTTTACATGCATAAAAACAAAATATATTTGCCAGAATGTAAATAGTAGGATGACACAAACTTATTTCGATATCTTTTAAAAAAATTTGGATTACTAGCAGGAATTGCCGTTTTTTTGGGGAATGTAAAATAAGGTCAATAAAATTAAAG
>CAZHHJ010000174.1:0-4202 GCA_964531295.1 uncultured Syntrophomonas sp. | reverse complement strand
ATCTCCCATGGCTCACAATAATTGTAGCATATCTGGCGGCAGTGGGGCTTTGAAAGATAGACACGGGGACGGTTCCCCTGTCTATCTCCCATGGCTCACAATAATTGTAGCATATCTGGCGGCAGTGGGGCTTTGAAATGCAGCACAGCATCGGTGCGAGGCTGCTTCAAAGTCAGCTGAAGGGCATGCAAAGCCTGGCGGCTGATGAGAGGAGAGGGGCTGCCATACAGGGTGTCTCCGCAAATAGGATGGCCTGCTTGACTCAGGTGTACCCTGATTTGATGGGTACGGCCGCTGCCCAAAGTCAGTGCGAGCAGGGTGAATTCCTCATACCGCTTTAAAACTACGTAATAGCTTATGGCTGGCTTGCCGGATGGATCAATGCTTCGGGCGCAGAAACGCGGGTCGAGATGGGCAATGGGCAGGTTTATACAGCCCCGATCTTCCTGCACCCTGCCTTCCACCAGGGCTTGATATTCTCGGTGGATGGTCCCTTGCTTCTGCTGGCGAAAGATGGCCTGGTGAGCATATTGACTCTGGCCTATGAGAATAAGACCGGAAGTATTCTTGTCCAGGCGATTGATGGGCCTAAACAGCGGGGATTTGCCCTGCTGGGCCCAGTAGTAGGCAACGGCATTGGCTAGGGTTCCCCCGGATATGCCTTTGACCGGGTGAACCGCCAGACCGGGTGGTTTATTGATCACCAACAAATCCCGGTCTTCATAAACAATATCCAGCGGAATGTATTCAGGTTCAAGGTTATTTTCTTCTGCCAACTCTATATCGACCGTAACCTGATCACCTGCCTGCAAGCGGTAATTAGTTAAGGCAATCTGAGCGTTAACCCGGATCTTATTCTGCAACTTCAGCTTGGTCAGCAGGGAATGGGATATCTGGAAATGAGATTTTATAACGTCCCGCAGGTAAAAAAAATTATCCTCAGGATCAACTGTATAAACAAGACGGTTGTCTTTCAAATCATTCCACCCCTGTCAACCCTAACAATTATTTATGCTGAAAAACATCTCAAAGGAACCGATCTCCTGAGCTCACTAAAGCGACCACAAGAACCGTCCCCCTGGTCTCACAGTCTCTGCAGGCGACGCCGGGTAGCAAACACTACTTCTTTGTCAAAACTGGATTTCTTAGATCTTTTAGAGATCAATGCAACCCCTATTGATACCAGGCATAATCCATTTACTGCTAGTATAGTCATCTGAAAATTACCTCTCTTTCTATTATCCCGAAATCGATATCCAGTTCCATCATCTTTTAGCTTAAGCAATGACTGGCATTATTGCTGCTTTTTTATAGTATACAGCAGCCTAATGACAAATGAGTTACAAGCAGCCAGTCCCTTATCGCTACCATCTTATTCTTGGAATCAGCATCAAAATGCAACCCCTGCACACTAAACATGTTATATTAATAATAATTAGCCCTGCTTTAACGCTGGCTATTAATTCTCGGATAGAGGGGAAGAAGCAAGTGGAGAACAGTTTGGAACTAAACTTGATGTTTGACGCCTTAATAGAAAGCCCCTATATGGCTTATGTTATTGTCAATAAAGACGGCAATATAACCAAGATGAACCAGACCTACCTGGATATTCTGGAACTCAAGAAAGAAGAAGTTGTCGGTAAGCATATCCTGAAGGTAACCCCCCAATCCAAACTGCCTGATGTATTGAGGACCGGTAAAATTGATAGAGCAGATATCTGGCCCATCAAGGGCCGGGACACCATTGTTACCAGGCTGCCGATCGTGAAGAATGATGAAATAATAGGGGCTATAGGGCAAAGCCTGTTTTTAGAAATGTCCAGTGTGCAGATACTGCTGAAAAAACTGCAGGAAACCTTCAACACTATGTCAGATGCCTTGGTACAAAGTCCCCATATGATATATGTGATAGTAAACAAAGCTGGCTATATAACCTTCATGAATCAAACCTACCTGGATATGCTGGACAAAAGAATAGAAGATGTTATTGGTAAGCATATTCATGAGATCACCCTGAAATCCAGGCTGCCAGAAGTAATTGAAACCGGGCAGATTCACGAAGTGGACCTGTGGGAAGTGAATGGACAGGATACCATAATCACCCGGGCTCCAATTATTAGAGACGGAGAAATCGTGGGAGCGATAGGCCAGAGTCTATTTTTGGATATGTCGGGAGCCAAATTATTGGTTAATAGGCTGCAGGAAATGAAAAAAGAATTATACCTTTATAAAGAAGAAGTGAGGCAGATATATAAAGCCAACTGGTATTTTAATGATCTGGTGGGGCGAAGTTTGGATTTTTCTCTGCTCAAGTCCATTGCTCATCAACTCTCCATAACCCCTTCCACCCTATTAATAACCGGTGAGAGCGGTACCGGAAAAGAGCTCTTTGCCCAGGCCATCCATAATGCCAGCAACCGGGAACACCACCCGTTCGTAAGAATAAACTGCGCCGCTTTGCCTGAAAGCCTCCTGGAATCGGAGCTGTTTGGCTATGAAGAAGGAGCCTTTTCTGGAGCCAGGAAGGGTGGTAAACCCGGAAAATTCGAACTGGCCAAAGGGGGCACTATATTCCTGGATGAAATTGGGGATATGCCATTAGATATGCAGACCAAGCTGCTGACCGTAATGCAGGAGCGAGTTATTGAAAGAGTCGGAGGAACCCGCCCCATCCCCATCGATGTTCGGGTAATAGCAGCCACCAATCGGGATCTGGAAGAACTGGTCAAAAATCAGCTTTTCAGGGAAGATCTCTATTACCGCCTTAACGTGGTCAGGTTATCCATTCCGCCTCTGCGCAAACGTATGGAAGACATACCGCTACTCATCGAGGTATTAATGAAAAAAATCAATAATAAATTAAAGGCTGATACCGAAGGCATATCTGATGCGGCCCTGGATCTGCTGAAAAGTTATGCCTGGCCCGGCAATGTACGGGAATTGGAAAATCTGTTGGAAAGGGCAGTAAATATGGCCTGTTTTAATAGTGAAAAAATTTTGGAGCTGGAACACTTCCCATCATTGAACCATATCGATAATCTGCCTTCTCGGCAAAAGACATCCGACCATAATTTAAACAAGGCCATCGAAGACCTGGAAAAGGGCATGATTACTAACACCTTGATGCTTACAAATAATAACAAAGCTCAGGCAGCACAGCTCATGGGCTTAAACAAATCCGTTTTCTATCGAAAATTAAAGAAGTATGGTTTGATGGAGATTAAAACTGATTAACTAAAAGAAATAAAATTTATTACTAAAGGAAGATATGCTATAAAAAGTAGCCTAGCCTCTTACGAAATATAGAAACTATAGTAGCAAATAGATACCCCAGGGGCACCTATTTGCAACCCGGGATAATGCAGATAGGCTGGTGGGTCTGATAGAACAGTAGCTCTTGGCAACCCCAGGTAAGATTTTTTGTATATCAACACTTAAAGGTTAATTCTTTGTAAATACGAAGAACTAGCCTTTTTTGTATTATTTCCAAAATTTATATGATATTGGCATAGTATTTGCAAATTGAAAATGGGCAGGCAGTCTTTATCGTATGGTATTCAAAATAGAATGCCGCTTGCTTCCAAAATAATTTCCCCAAAAAGGGGGAGATAGCAGGGTATAAGTAATGGTGTCAAAAAAGTAAACCCTCAAAAGGTCAAGATGATAAAAATAAATAATAATATAAAGGAGAAGAGATTAAATGGAGATTAAAGAAGTAGTAATGGTTAGTGCATGTAGGACTGCTATCGGGAAATTCATGGGCAGTTTAAAGGATGTGCCTGCCAGAGATCTGGCTGTAACTGTTGGTAAAGGTGCAATCGAAAGAGCAGGGATTCCTGCTGATATCATCGATGAAATTACCATGGGCCAGCTTTATACCGCCATGCAAGGTTCCTTACCGGCCCGGCAAGTAAGCATGAGATTGGGGCTGCCTCACCGGAGTGGTGCAGTTAGCGTCAACCAGAACTGTACATCAGGTATGCGGGCGCTGGAAATAGCCGCCCATAATATCATGCTGGGTCAGACTGAGATTGCTCTGGTAATAGGAGTGGAAAACATGACCGGGACACCTTACCTGCTTCCTAAAGCCAGGATGGGTTACCGGATGAATGCCGGGACTATTGAAGACCATATGATACATGATGGATTATTTGATGCACTGGTTCCCGGCCACATGGGATTGACGGCTGAAAATGTTGCTG
>CAZHHJ010000173.1:0-4204 GCA_964531295.1 uncultured Syntrophomonas sp. | reverse complement strand
TTGCAGAATAAAGACCGTTAATAATTTGTTCATTATCTTGAGAAGAACAGAAATTCTCCATGATTTTATATTCGTTAATTTCAAATTTATCGGGAAGTTCAACATATTTATCCCAATTAGAGTCTCGCTGTCAGGCACCGGAGTCTCGTAGTCTTTTTCTAAATACGCTAAATAAGCTTATCAACAGAAACAATCATGGGGATCGTGTTATTATCCTCGATACGGAATTCTATTATATAAGTTTGGCTTTTTTCGGCGTGGATGATTTCCCCATTTTCCAGCAACTTTTCTAAAGTAACTTTATAGTCCAGCCCCCACGCCTTAGAATTAGCGAAAAGGGATTTCTCATTTTCCCCCGCCTCATAGTAACCATTTACATCAAACCCATATTCATTAGCAGTAGCGGTGTAATAGGTACAATCTCCTGCATGCCTTTCTTTTAATTCGATTAAATCATAAATCATAGTATCGCTATTATAGCTTTCGGGCCAGGGGGTATAGGCTGCACCGTCATACATTACATATTTCCTATAAGGCTGATGCTCAATCTGAGGATAGACATTATCAGGCGCGGCAAAAATTTTGCGCAGCCGGGCTTCAGCCTGATATTGGGGTGCTTTCTCCGGGAAAGTGCCGAATTCACCTGTCCATGTAAAAAGCATATATGACATCGCTGCACCTATAGACTCAAAATCATACCAGTCTACCTGAGGCATAAAGAAAAAGCGGTAATCCTCGCCCATCTGATTAAATCCCCGCTTAATATTAGAGGTTATGTCTATACTTCCATCCTTGGTAATATTGCTGTCTTTAATCGCTGCCAACAAACCGCCTATACCGGGGGGAAGGTAATCAGCCGCCAGTAGCTGCCAATTAATATCCGCTGCATTGACTGGGTTCTTGGTATCAGTGCTAATATTTTCAATAATTCCATAACCACTGGATTGAAGTATTTGAGTAATATACCATCCTTCCCCGCCATTATGAATAAGCTTTTCTACCACCATTTTTTCCATGGCGGTGGTATTAGGCGGATTAGAAGTTATTTCCGGGAAAGAGATGGTATACTCGATCTTGGTATCACTGAGTTTATCCCGATTGATTATGGTTATCGGTCCTACCGAAGGGCTTGAACCACCGGTAACCCAGTATGATCCTCGGACATAGTAACTTTTATCTGCTTCCTGGCGCAGTTGGGGCGATAAGGCTGCATATTGCAGAGCTCCATTGCGGAGTTGTTCGCCCCGGCCCCATAATTTTACGGCTTCATCCGCACTGGCTGGAATAAAGATGTTTTCTATCAGGGCAATTTCGGATTTAATTTTGTCCAGATCAGGGGTCTGAATTGATAGTACATTGGTTGCCTGCTCATAATTAACCTTGGCATGGAATAGATACTCCAGCCAGTCCATGGGCAGGTAATAATGGTCCTGGTGGTTTTCGATGCTGTGTACTGCCGAACTGTGTTCAAAGGTCCCATCATCGCTGGTAATACGTATGTTAATATAATCGCGTTCGATGGGCAGAGTCAGGCCCACTCTTTCCGGCTTAAATTGTTCCAGATTTAAAACCCATTCCCGGTTGGGCACAAGATCGGATAGATGCAAGTTTTTGGCCCTATCTGGGAGCGGCCAGATTTGCGGCCTATATTGATCAAAGTCAGTATCTAAACCATTAGCATAGGAAGACAATTTCTCCATATTATAAAAATCCTGCGGAGTTTTAATGGTTACCGTACGGGTAGCGGATTCCCATTGTACGGAATCGGCTCCCAATTGCTCGGCCGCCCATCGCAGGGGGACCATCACCTGGCCTTCTATTACATTCATATCAGCCGGAGCATTCACCACCGAACCATTTATTTGCACCATCAATGGAGGAGCAGCCAAAACAGGGCTACTGAATAATGCTACAATTAAACACATTAACAGTAAAAGTATTGCTGATCGCTTCATCTTTATCCACCTTTCAGTTTATACTCTTAGTGCTCTATATTTGTAATAGATAATAGATATCTGAGATGGCTACTGTTGCCGATTGGCGATTAGACTGTCTCTTAAGGTCTGCCACATCCCATCATTTATTACCCCTAATCTCCACAAGGCTACCCCGCCCAGATTATAGCGTTTTGCAATCCCCACTTTGGTGGCAATGCTTGCGGCAGTTTCGCTGGGGGCGGAAATGCCCAGGATCAGCTTATTGGCAGGGACTGATTTGCAAGCCATTTCTACCGCCTGTTTTACCTGGCTTACTGGCTCAGGTTTGGCACCGTAGTCATAGGCCATGATAATGATACGATCAGCAATTTGCCCCAGGGCCTGGTAATCATAACCGGGATAAGCACTGTTGGGGGCGTGCAGGGTAAGGGTAAGTCCGCTATTGTTTGTCTTCAGTTCCAGATCAAGCAGCTTGATAAAGTTGGTAAATCTCTGCTGTACCTGTTGGAGCTGTACCCCACTGTCGTTATAGCCCAGACCCTCGAAGTCCAGGTTGACACCACTGTATTGCCGGGCTTCTGTGCCAATGGCTTTTACCGCCCGGGCCATGGCAATTGGGTCATTTAAAAAAGCGGTAATCGTACCATCGCCATCGGTCACATGGATTACCATTTCGCATGACAGCCTATACTGTTTAGCATTATTTAATACCGTCTCCCACCCCTCAGGACGCTGCCACCCGGTGCGGCTTTTATCCAGCAGGTTACCCTGTTTATCAATACTGTACCAGCCCAAGGCCAGTTCAGATAATATATCTGTGTTACCTGCAGCTGTGGTAGGATATGTCTGACCAAAAAGGTTGGTCCAACTGCTGGTTTGGCTATCCCCCAGGGCATAAAAGCCTATGACCGTCATGGCTTTAGGGGGAGTGATGATGCTTACCTGATATATGGTGCTATTCCAATCCACCTGGCAATTGTAGGCTTCACTAAAAAAGCGCAATGGAATCAGGGTACGGTCGCCTACTATTTGTGGTGCGACATCCAGGGTCATAGGAGTGTTATTACGATAGGCAGTACGATTATCAATCTGCAATCGTACCGTTGTATTGCCATCCGTTGCATTTACGGTGCGGGTTTGATCATCCCAGCTTACAGCTATATTCATGCTTTCAGCTATAGCCCGGAATGGCACTAGGGTACGACCACTCTGAATAACCGGTGAAACATCAGAGTTTAAGGTTAAGCCGTCGATTAACACTGCAACAGGTTCCGGCCCCTGCGCCGGAGCAATTAAGGGTTGGCTGGCAATCAGGATTAGTGCCAGGAATAAGGCCGATATAATTCGTTTCATTATGTAAATAAATACCTCCTAGATATTATTACGATCTGAAATTCAGCTTCTTGCAGTAGTGCTATCCGGATTGCGTATAATTGATTTTGCTTTTATAATCGATAATGTTGTCAGGATAAGTTGGTGTCAGGCACCAAGTGTCCCTGGGCACCGGGGTGCCTCCCTTGTGTCCTAGGAAAAGATCGTGTAAGCAATAGCAAGACCGAAGAACAGGAAAGTTGCGATAGCGCCTTTTTGTCCAAGGGGAAAACGATGGATTTTTGATAATTTAAGAACGATGACGGCGGGAATCAAACCTACATATAAAGCGGAACCGATACCTCCGGCAAAGTTCAGTACTTTACTAAAAGCTTCACCGCCTTGGGCACTTAAATATAGATTGAATAGAATTACCGGAACAATAATGATTGGTATAGCATAGGAAGGTTTTAATTTGAATTTGTCTTCAAAAGTCAACTTCAGAGAAATACCAATCCCATATGAAGAAGTAATTATGGCTAACATTGCAAATAACTGGCCCACGATGTTCAATGCAGGACTCAGATA
Organism: uncultured Syntrophomonas sp.; assembly: GCA_964531295.1. Lineage (GTDB taxonomy): Bacteria > Bacillota > Syntrophomonadia > Syntrophomonadales > Syntrophomonadaceae > JAAYJK01. Next base: position 368 of record CAZHHJ010000173.1, on the reverse strand, counting down.
CTTACTTAGACCAAGAGTAGCAACAGAGGTTACTTCTTTGCCCATAATACCAAGGGACACAACAAAAAAGAAAAAATATAAGATTGCAACTACCCAGAAACCTAATTTAATTACCAGCGCACCTTGTCTTGGTTTCGCTTTTATAGCATAGATGACACTGGGAATGACCAAGTGGCCTGCAAAAGCAAAAACGACAATGCCCCAAGCATCAAGTATCCTGGAAGGTTCAAAAAACTGATAATTCTCTATCGTGATAGAAGGCGTGGCTCTGAGCATCACCCAGACCAGAAGGGAAACTAAAAGAATGGTTATGAATGCATTGATTCTATTGCTGCTGCCCGCTTTCAGGGTCAGAAGAAAAGTGATCA
>CAZHHJ010000172.1:0-4291 GCA_964531295.1 uncultured Syntrophomonas sp. | reverse complement strand
TTTTTTCTGGTAAGGAGGTTATTTTGTGGAAGATAAAATAATGAAGCAGGTTGATGCACAGCTCGAAATTATCCGCCGCGGTGTGGCAGAGATTATACCTGAAGAAGAGCTGCGGCAGAAGCTTTATAAATCTATAAAAGAGAAGCGGCCTCTGCGGGCCAAATTAGGACTTGATCCCACTGCACCAGATATTCACCTGGGACATACGGTGGTGTTAAACAAACTGCGGCAGTTCCAGGATCTGGGACACGAGGTACATTTGATTATAGGTGATGCCACCGGGCGTATAGGTGACCCCAGCGGGAAATCTGAAACCCGTAAGCAGCTTACTGAAGAAGAAATTAAGTTGAATGCGGCAACATACCAGGAACAAATTTTCAAGGTGCTTGATCAAGAAAAAACTATTGTGCATTTCAATAGTGAGTGGCTTATGAGCATGAATTTGGAGGCGGTACTTCGCCTGGCTGGAAAATACACCGTAGCTCGCATGCTGGAAAGAGATGATTTTGACAAAAGATATAAGGAAGGTTTGCCGATCGGAGTTCACGAATTCCTGTATCCTCTTATGCAGGGTTATGATTCAGTGGTACTGGAAGCGGATGTGGAACTGGGAGGTACAGATCAGAAATTTAACCTTCTGGTCGGAAGACATCTGCTGAGGGAATACGGACATGAGCCACAAATAGCCTTGATGATGCCTATACTGGAAGGCCTGGACGGGGTACAAAAGATGAGCAAGAGTCTGGGTAATTATATAGGAGTCAATGAGGAAGCCTATGAAATTTTTGGCAAAACCATGTCCATAAGTGATGAACTCATTAGCAGGTATTTTGAACTGCTCACCCGGGTGTCGATGGAAGAGATTAAAAATATGCAAACCCTAATGGATAGCGGCAAACTAAATCCCCGGGATGCTAAAATTAATCTCGCCAAAGAGCTAATCACTATTTACCATAATGCTGAAGAAGCTAAAAAGGCCGAAGCTAGGTTTAAACTGGTATATACCCGAGGAGACATTCCCAATGATATACCCGAAACTCAACTTCTGGAGGCTGAAGTGTGGCTGCCCAAATTCCTGCAGGATCATGCCATGGTCAGTTCCAGCAGTGAAGGTCGGCGTATGCTAAAACAAGGCGCCATAAGAGTCAATGGCGAAAAATATGAAGATGAAAATCTATTGGTTGCAAATGGAATGGTGGTACAGGTTGGAAAACGTAAATTTATAAGGATTAAGACGGAGTAGAGTTTTTAGCTAATCACCTTGTAGGGATTATAATTTATTAAATGAACTAACATTCAAGCAATACTAATTTCGTGGACTAGGTATTGACTCGTCTCTGGCCTGAGGCCGGGTCAGTGCTTGTGTTGCTAGTCTATATGATTTAAAAAGCGAGCCATTGGCTCGCTTTTGATGCCCTCAGACAGGAACAGCAAAAATATCTTCAGATATTGTTATCAATATTTTTAAGGGCACGTCTCATTTCATCCAGATGACCTTCAAAAAATATGGCTTTTCCTTTTATGTTGGGATACTCTGGTGAGGCCAGATTGAGAAAAGTGAACCCCAATTCTTCAAGTTCAGACCAGTCGGTGTTGCGAATAATCCTCATTTGCTGTTCGCTAACTTTACTAGCCGAGCAAAATATATTCTTTCCTTTGGAATTTGACATCATGGTAGCTACCAGTGTTCGCATATCAGATCACTCCCGTCCTAAAAAACAAAACCGCTGGCAGGGCGATTTTGAAATTTTATTGTTTTCGCCACAATATTTTAACCCGTAGTTAATAATTCGTAAAGCTGCAAGTGCCGGGACAGTTCCTTTGGCTCATTTTATTCCTTACAATAATTTTACACTAAGCAATGAATAGTATTTGCATAATTAGCGATTATAGAAGAAATATAGACAGGAAAATTCAGAAAAAACGTGCTTGATACAATATTGCATCATTTTATGACATTTTAATTATGGTTGCCTAATGTTCAGGTGCAGGTAATCTTGATGATTAAGGGGGGAGTAAAGGATAACCATGATTCATTAATGAATCAACAAACGATGCAAAAACGATTTAATATTTGTTTTATCTTAGCTGCGGCTTTGTAATAAATGCTTGTAAGTACCATTATATCAATGAACATTTTGGAAACAGAAAAAGAATTTATGGTTGGCACGTTTATTGCTATTTAATCTAGCAGATACGCAGTATGACTATATTATAATCCCATTAACAGTATTCTCATATTATCAATCTACTGTTATATAGCGATAGTGCCCCTTTACCACTCACAACCTTTTTATTCGCTATACAACAGTAGACCCCCTCTTTTTTTAGGCAGGTACTTAAGTACCTGGCTAAAAAAAGATGGACCAAGCCTTTATATATTTGAACTTGACAAATCGCCTATCACTAAAATTCATTATAAATTATTTATGAAAGGGGGACCGAGGAATAGCTGGTATCGGTTAATTCTGTTTTTAAGCCGACTAAGATTTTTATACATTTTTGATTGAGGGGGATGGTTCATGACCTACGGAAATTTGTTGCTGGAAAAAGAAGACAGAATAGCAACATTGTACATCAATAGACCCAAAGCGCTTAATGCTCTAAATAGGGAAACCCTGTTGGAGTTAAAAGATGCTATAGACAGTATTGCTCAAGATAATGATATAGATCTGCTGATCATAACTGGTGCAGGTGATAAGGCTTTCGTAGCTGGCGCAGATATAGCATACATGCAGAATCTGTCTGCTATGGATGCTCGCAGTTTTGCCGCTCTTGGCCAGCAGGTATTCATGATGATTGAGACTATGGAAAAACCTGTTATTGCAGCGGTCAACGGCTTTGCCCTGGGTGGCGGATGTGAATTGGCTATGTGCTGTGATTTCCGAATCGCTTCGTCGAAGGCTAAATTTGGACAACCTGAAGTGGGACTGGGAATAATACCCGGTTTTGGTGGTACCCAACGTCTCACGCGTCTGATTGGAGCCGGCATGGCCAAGCAGCTGCTTTATACTGCTGACGTCATAGGTGCTGAAGAGGCTCTTCGTGTAGGCCTGGTTAATTCAGTACAAACACCCGAGGAGTTAATGAATGTGGTGAAGTCGACGGCCGGTAGAATTATAGCCAAAGGTCAAGTAGCCATTAGACTCTGCAAAGCCGCAGCCAATGAAGGCTTGCAAACCGATATCAATCGGGGCATGACTATAGAGGCAGATGCATTTGGACTTTGTTTTGCTACAGCTGATCAAAGGGAAGGAATGACCGCTTTTATCGAAAAACGGCCGGTTGGATTTACTGGTAAGTAAAAAAGGAATAAAAAATTAAACAAAAACTGGAGGGGGTAATTAAATGAAGATAATGGTACTTGGAGCAGGTACTATGGGAGCAGGCATTGTGCAAACAGCTGCGCAGGCTGGCTTCGAAGTAATCGTGCGTGATATCAAACAACAATTTGTTGATAATGGTATTGCTAATATCGACAAGATTTTGGGCAAGAACGTTGACAAAGGCAGAATGACTGCTGAAGACAAAGCTGCAGTTATGGGCAGAATTTCCGGTACGGTCGATATGGCAGCAGCAGCTGACTGCGACCTGGTTATCGAAGCTGCGCTGGAAGTCATGGAAATTAAGAAAACTATCTTCAAGGAACTGGATGCTATTTGTAAGCCCGGCTGTATTTTGGCCAGCAACACTTCTGCCTTAAGCGTCACCGAAATTGCGGCGGCCACTGGCAGAGCTGACAAGGTAATCGGCATGCACTTCTTTAACCCGGTACCGGCCATGAAACTGGTAGAAATTATCCGGGGTGCTAACACCAGCCAGGAAACTTTCGATGCCATTAAAGACCTGTCCGAAAAGATGGGCAAGGCTCCGGTAGAAATCAACGAAGCTCCCGGCTTTGTTGTTAACCGTCTTTTGATTCCTATGCTGAATGAAGGCATGTATACTCTGATGGAAGGCGTAGCCAGTGCTGCAGATATCGATACTTCCATGAAATTTGGAGCCGGGCATCCTATGGGCCCCCTGGCCCTGGCAGATATGATCGGATTAGATATTTGCCTTAAGATTATGGAAACTCTATACAAAGAATTTGGCGATCCCAAGTATCGGCCCTGCCCACTGCTGGTAAAAATGGTTAGAGCTAATAAACTCGGACGCAAGACTGGCGAAGGGTTCTTTGCTTACAAATAATAATTAATTTTTAGAGGGAGTGAATTATAAATGTCAAGAGAAGTAGTAGTAGTAGGTGCGTGCCGTACACCGATAGGAACATTTGGGGGCACCCTGAAAG
>CAZHHJ010000171.1:0-4320 GCA_964531295.1 uncultured Syntrophomonas sp. | reverse complement strand
TAAACAGGAGGTGAAAAAGATGAAAAAAACTTTTTATTCCATCCTGGGAATAGCGGTTGTAGTTCTTATATTCGTTGCTAACGTAGCTTCAGTATCAGCTTGTTACTTTGGACATTATCAACCAGAAGTTCCGGAATCGCTGCGCAAGTAATGACCGCCAATAAGGGGGGATTATCCCCCCTTATTGATGCCAATAAATATTAATATTAATCAGAGGTGAAGGCTTTTGTGCATTACAGAACATGAAGAACAAAGAAAACGCGATACATTTGAAAACATTACTACTATGCATATGCTGTGCCTATTTATAATGCTCTTTGCCCTGGAGCTCAGCCGCAACCTTTTTGTGAAAAATGTATTTCCTTTAATAAATTGGGAAGCTATCTTATTTCTGGCCGGATGTCTGGGTTCTTTTGCCCTAGTATATTTGTACAACCGCAACTATTACTACCGGGTGGAAGAAAGTAGAATTAGTCTGGTAGAAATATCCTATATTGCGTACCCCCTGATCATCGCCATAATCACCTATTACTTGAGCCAGAACAGCCATCTAGCCTATCCTGAAATCATGTTCTTGCTGCCAGTTATTATTGCTGCCTCTATTGGCGGACAGGTTTTAGGTCTGCTGGTAGCCAGTCTATGTTCGGTAATAATGTTTGCTCTTGCGTATTTTACCCAGCAGAATTTGATTTCTGGAATTGTTGAATCTCACCTGGTGTTAGTGAGCATTCTCCTGGTAGTTGGCTGGTTTATGGGTTCCCAAACTGATCATGAAAAAGAACAGCGCCAATACTTGGAGAAGATTGCCAGCACCGATCTCTTAACCGGATTATTCAGTCATAGATATCTGCAAGATAAACTGCAGGAATATTTCCGTTATCCGGGTCCCCAGCATCCCCTGGCCTTGATATTACTGGATATTGACTATTTTAAGTATTACAATGACAGTTTCGGACATATGATGGGAGATAAACTCTTGCAGATTATTGCTGGTTTTCTGCAGGAATTAAATCTGAAGGATGGTTTTGCTGCCCGGTATGCAGGAGGGCAGTTTGCCGTGGTCTTGCAGGGATATGGGCAAAATGATGTACTGAAGATTGCCGAAGAGGTTGTGGGCAAAATTAATAATTATCACTTCTACGGTGAAAATTACCAGCCGGAAGGTAAAATCACGGTATCCTGTGGGGTTGCTTTATATCCCCAGCATGCCAGCAGCAGCAAAGAACTGCAGGGCTATGCTGAACAAGCCCTCTATAAATCAAGGAGCCTGAGCCGGCACAATGTGGAATTATATTTTTCCGTTTTTGATAATATTGATATGCCTGATGATGAACTGGAGATATTAAATTCTATTCGCACCCTGGTGTCAGTAATTAATGCCAAAGATAGGTATACTTACGGACATTCGGAAAGGGTTACTCATTATGGACATAAATTGGCACAGAAGATTGGTTTAAGCGGAGAAGAGCTCAGGTGGCTTGAATATGCATCCTTCCTGCATGATATAGGCAAGATAGAGATAGACCGGGATATTTTAAATAAACCATCCAGTCTGACTGAAGAAGAGTGGTTGGTTATAAAACAGCATCCCATATGGGGAAGCGATATGGTCAAGCCGCTGGCTAAACTCAGACCGATAGTGACCATAATAAGGCACCATCATGAAAATTACGATGGTTCAGGTTACCCGGATAGTATAGCCGGGGAAGCTATACCATTGATCTCCAGAATCATCAGAATAGTAGATAGCTACGATGCCATGACTTCTAACCGCCCGTATTGGAGGAATCTATCATCAGATGAAGCCCTGACAGAATTAAAATATTATACTGGCTCCCTGTTTGATCCCGAACTGATGGCTTCTTTTCTAAGCGTCCTAGAAGATGAATTGGAGGAAAGAACCATATAGTATAGCCAGAAGCAGGACTGTCCAAGCAGAGAAACAGATGATTAAGCCTAAAAACATATAATAACTGATATAATATAAGAAAGTGAAATTATGGTTTGGAGGTGTGTTATGGATAAGATCCATGTCTTATTCAGACAGTTGGAAGCAGGTGCACAAATACCCGAGTATGAAACGGCTTCTGCTGCCGGATGTGATATAGCGCTTCCCCTGCGGGGGGACATCGTACTCTATCCCCACGAGGTTAAAAATATACCGGTGGGCTTCGCAGTTAAAATCCCCGATGGCTATGAGGCACAGATTAGAAGCAGAGCGGGTATGGCCCGAAAAGGGATAGTTGTTGCCAATGCCCCTGGTACAGTTGATTCAGACCATACTGCGGAGTTGCACCTGCTGCTTTTAAACGTAGGCGATAAAGCGGTTCGTTTATTCCCCGGCCAAAAAGTAGCGCAGATGGTTTTTAGTCCTGTGGTGCAGGCTGAATTTGAAGCGGGAGAATGATAGAGGATCTCATAGTGTTAACTGCCCGGCGATATTCTTCCCCATGATCGCTTCGTTTTGCCTGCGATGGTGCCGACGATAGAGGAAACTATTCCTCCCAAGCAAAATATAATGGCTATTTGCTTGATGGAATTTAAAACCGAATTTTTAAATATCACAGCCAAAATCTTAGGATTATTGCCGGTTAAAGCCAGCAGGGCATCATAGGAGGAGAGCTTGGCGGTGATGCTCTTATCGAGTACCCCACTTATACAAGATATGAATACTATAAGCAGGAGTCCAGAGGCAAACAGTATATAGCCACTATATTTTATAGTATCTGACGGGTGAAAAAGGAATCGCATGCAGAGAAAGAAAAAAGCTAACAGCAGGAAAGGAATATACTTGCTGTAAGGATAATAAGTACGTCCGATATCAATATAGGGCAGAATACTATCCTGTATCATGGCGATGGACTGCAAATCAAGGTAATCAGGAATTCCTATCGATTTGCCCAAATGTTCGGCCATATTAGCTTTAATAAGATGGTCAATTACGCCATCCTCGGCAGTCTGGGGTAGAAAGGCTAGTATCTGAGTAATGAAAAGTTTTTTCTGTTCTTTGCAATCAATTTTCAAATCTAATTGATCAATGTCATTTTTTAAATAAGCCAAAAAATTATTTATTACTCCATCAAACTGTTCCTGGGCCCAATGCTGGGGAAATGTGGCGCTACTGGCTTTAATCAGAGATTGATATATTTCATTATCCAGTTCCCGGGTATTATTTTTGATGGTCAGCAAAACAAAATCCTGGGGAATACTGTCCAGCCGATGCTCTTTAACAAAAGAACAATAAAAATCCGGATTGAGAATGGTGCGTTCAGCACTGACAGCCAACTGCATTATGATGGCAGACAGAAAAAAGCAGACGAATAGAGATATTAAGATAGCAAGCCGCTTCTTTTTCATAGCGTTACTCCTATTCAAGATAACAGACCGAATACGTTTTTAGTTTAACAGTAATGTGATAATAATACTACCACCAAAGCCAAACATTCTTAAAAACGCGCCAACCCGGGCCTTTTGGACTAAGCAACGGCCTCTCTTCGCAGTAAATACGATAGCTCATAGTATAATGCGGTAAATATTATGAGATAATTACAGTTTTAGATTAAATAAAAGGCAAGACCGGCTGCCAGGATTGAAGTCCTTCCAAGCATATTGGACGGGAGCATACTTCTGGCCTTAACCTGGGATTTTTAGTGTTGGAGAATAATTCACCCATATTAAAAATAATAGAAGGGGAGGAGGAAACGAGAATGGCCAACAAATTTAGATTATACCCTCAGGAAACTGCTTTTGTAGTGGTTGACATCCAGGAAAAACTTATGGTGACAATGGAATATAAAGAGCAGGTATATAGAAACCACCAGATATTGATGGCGTTAGCCCGGCAGTTTAACATTCCGGTAATCAAGTGTGAACAGTATCCCCAGGGTCTGGGCAGTACGGTAAGTGAAATCGCCCAGCTTTTGCCGGAAAAACATTTTACGGTGGAAAAAGTCACGTTCTCGGCCTATGGAAAGGATCTCCAGGACATTTTACAGCAGATTAACCGGCAGACCTTATTGATAACAGGTACGGAAACTCATGTTTGCGTGTTGCAGACCGCTCGGGATTTACTAGAAGCCGGCTATAATGTTCATGTAGCCAAGGACGGAGTATGTTCCCGGTTTAAATTAAATTATTTAAGTGGATTGCAATTGATGGAAAATATGGGTGCAGTAATTAATAATACCGAAAGCATTGCTTTTGATATGTTGCAGCGTTCGGATACGCCTGAATTTAAGCTTATATCTGCTATTTTAAAATAGATAGGGTGTACTCCTGACTGACAGGGAGGAGGGAGTAGGAAATTGCTTGAATACCTAC
>CAZHHJ010000170.1:0-4442 GCA_964531295.1 uncultured Syntrophomonas sp. | reverse complement strand
TTCTTTGGATGGGGCCAAGAGGATATTGGATGAGGCAATGAACCATGACATAAAAATGTTAACTTACCATGATTCATTGTATCCGATTATTGCTAAAAGATATCCTGAGGCACCCATACTGCTGTATTACCGAGGATCGCTTAGAAAATACAGCCTAGGTGTGGCTATTGTGGGTTCCCGCCGATGTACAGATTATGGGAAACAGGCGGCCGTGGAAGCAGCCTATTTTCTGGCCCAACATGATATTCCGGTAATCAGCGGGTTGGCCAAGGGCATTGATGGCTATGCCCATACTGCCTGTTTAAAAGCCGGAGGATACACCATTGCCTTTCTAGGAAATGGGGTTGATATTTGTTATCCCAAGGAACATGATGGGTTATTGGCTGGTATAATCGAAAATGGCGCTGTTATTTCTGCATACCCGCCTGGGACTAGACCCCGTCCTGAATACTTCCCGGAGAGAAACGCACTAATCAGCAGTTGGAGCCACAAAGTTTTTGTGGTTGAGGCGGGAGAAAAGGGCGGAGCATTAATTACGGCAGGTTTTGCTAGAGCTCAGGGAAAAGAAGTCCACGTTTTACCCCATGAGATACTTAATCCAAGCGGAAAAGGCAATAATCGGCTGATTGCCCAAGGTGCTCATATCTATTTGCATTGGGCACAATTACTGCCCGAAGGTAATAGGGATGTGCTAGATCACAAATCTCGTCCATTTAATAATGAACAGTGCTCAGATGAAAACAAGCTCACTAACGAGAAGCACAGCCCACTTAGAAGAACGCTTAGCCCCATAGAACAGCAAATTATCTCCAGCCTCTCCATTACCTCCAAAACTATTGAAGAAATCAGCGCCGATACACAGTTAGATCAACTGCAATTAATCGAGCTATTGTCATTGATGGAACTCGATGGCTTGATTCAGACATGCCCCGGAGGGAGATTTCGAAATGGCGGTGCCTGACACCAACTTATTGCATTATAACGTCCAAATTACCTACCGAAAGATCAATATCACAATCAATTTTCGATGTGGCTTGCTGATAATTTGGAGAGCTGTAATAGCCGTCCGACTTGTTCCATTCCAATGAATCAAGGTTATTGCTGTGCAAACTTCCGTCGAGTCTGATCCTGACACCAGTGTCTTTTGCGATCAGCAGTTTCAAGTTACTGGCTCCGGCGTCAATCTTAAGGTTGCTCTGGACCCCATTATTACCCAGGACAAAAACCATATTACCGGCGCCTAGATTACAATCAAGTTCACGTAAAGGGATTCCAATTAAATTGATATTCCCATCAATTGCACCGGTATCAATGTTCACTTTCCAGCTTAGCTCTGGTGATAATGCTATTTTCCAGTGGTTTAGGGTATTGATTTGAGGACTGATGGTATATTGAGTTTGGCTCAAATCAACCTGTAACTTTTGGGCTGTGGCATCAATGTCCTGTTTTATCTGCTTGCTGCTAAAAACAGCTTTTAACAAGCCCTGATTACCAGGATTGACTAAAAGTTGGCCTCCTCCATAATGTATACTCAAATCGCCTTCCTGGACCTGGGGATACTGTTGCCGGTCTATAATGAGTGTAGAGTTCGTGATTGTTGCATTGTTTTGCGGCTGCTCTACCTTAAGCATATATGCCCCTACAGCTGCAAATGATAGAATAATGATGAGATATGCGATCCAGTGGGGTATTCTGCCCTGCGCCAAAAAGCCCAGGCCAAAAATAATCAAAAGTATCGGCCAGAATTTACCGATCTCATAAATGCTCACCCAGGAGCCATAACCCATATTGATCAAAAAGAAGACGGTACCAGTCAGAATCAGTAGCAGGCTACTTATCAAGGTGCCTATTCTCATGCAGGGTCTCCCTTCTTGTTAGCCAGCAGGATGTATAAACCTACCGCAACCAGTATCAGTGGCCATCCTTTATTCCAATAGTACCAGGGCAGAAAGTTTTTAATGAGAAACATAATTCCCAAGACAATCAATATTAATCCGGCATTTCGGCGTCGAGCTATTCTCTGGCTTAGATTAACCGTTAGTTGACCAACATCGTTATAGTCGTTTTCAGTGTTTTCCCTGTTTTCACCGGTACTTTCGGGAACGATAATCCAACAAATAATATATGCCAGAAAACCGACTCCTCCCGCAAAGAAGGCCAAAACCCAGACCAAACGCATCAGGGCCACATCAAGATTTGCATATTCGGCCATCCCTCCGGCTACACCGGCAATCATTCTATTTTGCTTGCTTCTGTATAAATTGCTCAATTGCCAAGCCTCCTCATTCATTGGTAATTTAAGTAGTGGTTTTATTCTACCCTGAAAGATAGAACCGAGGAATAGATTTTAGGAATTGTCATTAATTACCCTTTGGGATAGCGGTGCCTGCCACCAACTTATCATTGCTACTAAGAAATATCAGGGAGGAAATGCCATGGATGCTGTTCTGGAATGTTGCTGTGGACTTGATGTACACCGGGATGAAATTGTTGCATGTATACTAAAAGGACCGCTTAATTGTGACGCGATATCAGAGGTTAGAAGTTTTTCAGCCTTGCAGCATGGATTAGAAAAACTCAAAAATTGGCTCGAACAAGAAGATTGTCATAACGTAGCTATGGAAAGTACAGGTGTTTATTGGAAGCCAGTATTTACTATGTTAGAAGATGCTTTTGAAGGAGATATCCGGTTATTACTCGTTAATGCCCACCATATGAGAAATGTACCTGGCAGAAAAACTGATGTAGAACCCCGGTGCCTGACACCAACTTATCAAGTTATTGACAATTAATGGCAGTCGATTATGTTTTCAATGCATTAGCCTGGCAATTCAGGAAGTCAAACCCTGGAGCTTATAAACTCTTTAGATCTCGTGCCGAATGTACAATGGTAAAAACAGTAATAGTATCATTTTGGATATTATAAATAATTCGGTAATTGAAGACAAAGAGCTCTCAAATATCTTCGTTTTACAAAATACTCTGCCACTCTCTGCGATTATAAAGGATACGAAGGATATGGACTTCACACTTTTCTTCATCCAGAATATAGAACGCGATATAATTTTCAACCAACAGCTTGCGAACTCCCATTGCAGCATACGGTTGCTGCTGAACAACGCTGTGCCGCAACGGCATTTGATTCAGCGTTAGAATCTGTTCCTTGATCGATGTATAAATTCGTTTAGCAATTACAGGTTCTTTCAGCGAGTCCGTTATATAACGGAGAAGGCCTTGCAAATCTCTCTGAGCAGGGAGTTCAATGATAACTTTATACTCTCTCAAAGCCGAATTCCCTTTCAATCTCAGTAAACACTTCCTCTGCCGAACGACCTGTTCCCTTTTTCATGGATGCCAGACCTTCGTCAAGCAGGCGGTGCAGTTCATATTTTCCGCTCAAACGCTCATACTCAGCATTTGACAAGACAACCAAATCACCTGTTCCGTTTTTGGTAATAAACACCGGCTCATTATATTTGTTACAAAACTCAGAAATTTCATTGTATTTATTGCGTAGGTCTGAACTTGGTCTGATAGTCGCCACAAATAACACCTCCATCTCTCTCATACTCATATTCTATCGAAATATTGATACGTTGTCAAAAGACCCCGGTGCCTGCCACGAGACTCCGGTGCCTGACACCAACTTAACACCAACTTATCACTTTGGCGCTATCGCCCCACTTTATGAGTTTTCCTGCTCTGAAGAGGCCTTTTCACACAGACTGACGTTCTTTCTGTAACACAGCAAGACTTTTTGACTTTTATCAATAGGGTTGCCGGAAATAATAAAACGAAATCCATAGTTTATCCTGGACCTGGCTTCATTTTCTAGGCACTCAAAAATTTTGCCTAGGCTAGCAAAAAGGGCTCAATTGTTTCTTAAAAGCGATGTTTGAGCCCTTTCTCATGCGCAAAACTTCCGATTGCCACCTTCCAGAGACGTCCCCCGTGGCTCTTGGCATAAGCCCTGTTACAGAAAGAACGTCCCGGTGTAACAGGTGTAACAGGTGTAACACACTTCCTTAGGGTTGGGGATAAGTAATCTTGGCTTCTCTTAAATCACCCCGCCAATCTACCAGGCATCCCAGATTTTCACTGATGAAACGCAAGGGCAGCATGGTGCGTCCCGGGGGTACTATGATTGGAGTGACCTGCGAATTATTCGGGTCAATCATTTTTTCCACTCCGTTAACTAAAGCAGTATTAGTACCAATCCACATTTCAATTCGGGTCTTATTATTACTTATGGTTACCTTGCGGGTATTCGGGTCACATTCCACTTCGGCACCTAAGGGTGTTGCCACATAACGAATGGGCAGCAGGGTCCGGGAATCTTTTATTATTGGAGCTACATCTATGGGGGTGGCAATATCGTTTATGAAATACTTTAAGGATCGTCAACACTTTTCCGGACAATTTGCTAAGCGGCTTTTCTTAAT
>CAZHHJ010000169.1:0-4603 GCA_964531295.1 uncultured Syntrophomonas sp. | reverse complement strand
AAGTGATCTCTAACGAAATTCTATGTCAAGTAAGGTATTGGATTACCACTCAGCCCGCTTACGTCAGGGCTTTGATGCCAAATTAGGTTTACGAAATTTGAGTAACTCATTTACCATTGAAAACACATATAGTATAATAAAAATCGATATTTACCAATAAACGTTTGGATGTTTTCAGTCAAATTTCAGAAAATCAGGAGGAGTAAATTTGAACATTGTAATCCGAGAAAATTACGAACAAATGAGCAAATACGCTGCTAATATTATTGCAGGTTATGTCAAATCCAAGCCGGACTTTGTGCTTGGACTTGCAACAGGCTGTACCCCCATCGGCACATACCAGGAACTGGCGAGAATGCATAGGGAAGAAGGCCTTGATTTTTCAGGGGTCAAAACATTCAATTTGGATGAATACCTTGGAGTCGCAATTGATTGGGAGAAACCATATCATATGGACCAAAGCTATGCTAGGTTCATGCACGAGGAGCTATTTAAGCATATCAATATCAAAAAGGAGAATATCCATTTACCCGATGCGCAAACAAAAGATCTGAAAAACTTTTGCATGTGGTATGAAGAAGAAATCAAGAGGGCGGGCGGCATTGATTTGCAGCTTTTAGGACTTGGCGGCGATGGGCATTGGGGCTTTAATGAGCCTGGTTCATCTTTTGGATCAAGAACGAGAGTCGTGGCATTGACAAAACAAACCCTTGATGACAACTATAAGTCTTTCTATAAAAATGCAAATATCGAACGCAGCCAGATGCCACACTTCGCCATTACAATGGGAGTTGGTACCATACTGGATGCAAAGAATGTTCTAATGATTGTAAATGGCTACAAGAAAGCCGACATCGTTGCCAAATGTCTGGAAGGACCGCTTACATCACAAGTTACAGCATCGGCCATACAACTGCACAGCGGAGGCATCTCGGTTGTGCTTGATGCAGCGGCAGCTTCTAAATTGACGCATTCTGATCATTATAAACATGTGGAAAAAATGAAACTTCAATACGGAATATAAGAATCAGAATTATGAGCATGATCCCCGCTACTATACAATCACAAACGTGTGAAACTTTTATAATTTTCCACCGAGGATTTATGTAGGACAAATATTCTACCTGTTCATTTATATTTTTCTCGCTTGCTCCAGCAAAAGTTAGTTTCTTTTTCATAACTTGCACCCCCTATATAATTATTCCCAAATGCAGGGTAAAAATGAACCAGAGTCTCGCCAAGATGATTCTTGATCTTATACAATGTTTGGGTACTTGACTTTTAATCAGGGCATCCCGCATTCGAGCCTTACTGCTTTTAAGGCCGCGCTCATCTGCGGCTTATAATCGCGTAGCGCTCGCAGGAGTGCGCCGATCGGGTAGCCCGGAGCCCTGTGAAAGACATTTCCACGCTGCTTTAATGCTGGAAGCTGGAGTATCTCTAAAACACGCTCAGAGTAGAATGGGCCACTCCACTATAAGCATGGCAATCCATGCTAAAATTTAAGCAGAAAAAGAAAAATACCGGAAGTCGTTAAACTTTTGGTAAATCCTGGCTTGATATTGGTGCCCGAGGCCGGAATCGAACCGGCACGACCGATAAAGGTCGCGGGATTTTAAGTCCCTCAGAAGGTGTTTTTAAGTGTTTTTATTTGTTACTATCGTTTTGCAAATCCCAATACAATAGAGTTTTAGCATATTGCTTACTATTATCATTATAGTCTATTTTTAACAAACGGCCGTAAGTTAATGCCGCTTAATCCCCAATATTCGGGCAACTTGTTCGGGCTACCTGCTTTATTTTTTCGTCCATCAGGGCCAGCAATTTCTTCTTTCCAACACCAGGTTTACTTAACAATGCTTCTGCCTCCCCTTTTAGCCACTCAGAGTCAATACCAGGATAAGATTGAATAAGTTCTTCTGTCCATTGCCTATTTCGCGAATTGATTTTGTTCTGCGTGTTAGAGCAAACATTAGAACAGTATTCGGCTACTGGATTTATAGCCAAGAAAACCTTATGGCATCCATCACGCTTACAACGCCGCCAATGGCGACCCCCCTGTAGGTCAAGAAACAAGCGCATATATATTGAATCTAACAGAGATGCAAATTTCCAACCTATTAGCCATTGATTGGATGGTTTATCCCATGATAGCGCTGGCCGAACATTTCTTATATAATCATTAATTTGCATGGTTATAAACAGGTTATCTTCTTCTATGTCAGGTGATTTATCTTTATCATTTTTAATTTTTGGGTCATCGTCGATTACATCGTTGGCGTCATAAAACTTCTCTGTTAACGATTCCACATCCCAAAACCTCATAATCGATGGATACTTTTTGTCCCATTTTTCCCGAAATACTTCTTTTGCATACTCCGCATCGTCAAGATTTACCTCGCCGTAAATTATCTTGAGATCGGCACAGATTTCCGTTCTGTCCTTGTATTGCACAAACTTAGTAGAATTGCGGATTTGGTGTACTATGCATAACTGTTGCTTAGTCTTTGGAAATACTGCGTTTATGGCTTCTCCAAGCCCTTTTAGGTTATCGTGGCAAGCAATAAAAATGTCCGTAACGCCACGTTTCTTAAGGTCTGAACAAATAT
This sequence comes from uncultured Syntrophomonas sp., assembly GCA_964531295.1. GTDB lineage: Bacteria > Bacillota > Syntrophomonadia > Syntrophomonadales > Syntrophomonadaceae > JAAYJK01. The sequence goes on along the minus strand of CAZHHJ010000169.1, from coordinate 1,994 downwards.
TTGCGTAAAATGAAGCTCCTTCGTTCTCGCTTATCCAAATCCCTAAAATGTCCTTCTGGCCGTTCATATCAATGCCCAAAACCGAATAGACACACTTGTTGATAATTTGGCTGTCTTTACGGCTTTTAAACATAATGCCGTCAAAGTAAACTATCGCGTACATCGCCATCATCTTCTGCTCAATTTCATCGGTTCGCGTTTGCCGCTTTCCAAGGATTCTTGGTTCAAATTCACCATTACGGTCCCGGGGTATGGCGATTTCGCTGTCACCGTAATCGCTTTAGCTTTAACTGTATATCACCCGTGCCAGGAGGATAAATATTCTGCCTGTCCAATTATATTTTTCTCGCTTGCTTCCAGTAAAAGTTAGTATACATGAAAAAGAGGGGTTAGATCCCCTCGTGTTGTTTAACAATTACCCGGCTTATACATTTTATAAGTGGCTCAAGAACCTTATCGGCGGACAGAATTGACGCTGTTAATAAAGTTTCTGGTTTAACCAAAGACCAGTCTATTTCATACCCCGCCCGGAAGGCCAGTTGTCGTATAAACTCACGGATCGTTCTTCCGTTTCCTTCCCTAAATGGATGTATCATATTCATTTCCGACATATAATACGCAATCCGCGCCGAAAATACCTCAATATCCAATTCCCTTAAGTAGTTCTCTTGTTTTAGAGCTTCTAAAAGTTTCGTCAGGTTTTCTTCAATATACTCTGTCTTGCAAAAGAATGTTTGATCCTTCCACATATCCTCAACCCTATATTTGCCCGCAAAGGGATAGATATCCTGAAAAATATATTCGTGTATTTTCTTCAAGTGAGCAGCACCGAATCTGCCTCTGATAGGGTTCTCATGTTCAAGCTCATATTGCCGCAACATCGTAATATCCGATTCGTATTTGGCTAGGTTTTCAGCATTCTTAATTTTTTCCTTGTTAATCAGCACCTCTGTGCCTTCATAACAATATATTGATTGAGTCGTTTCTTTCCGGTCGTACCTCGAAATTCCCCCACTCATTTACTTGCCAAATTTTGCAGAGTGCTGCATCTTAATCTTGGTAACCGCTTCTTTACCGCTTATCTTTCCTTCTAAGTACTGTTTCCCAATAACCCGAGCTTTCGCGCTGGGTTCCATACCTTCAACGGCCATAGATGCATGTACATTAGCAATCACACGTTCTATTGGCCCATGCTTCTTTTTCATAACTTGCACCCCCAATATAATTATACCCAAATGCAGGGTAAAAATGAACCAGCGCCTTGCGTCTAGAAGCTTTTCCAGTCTTACCTTATTAATTCTCCATTCTCCTTAACTTGGTCAGTCCATCTGACAGTTTCCTAACGTGTCTTAATAATCTGATAGCATCTTGATTTTTTATAATTACTCGTTGACCTACCCTATAAGATGAATCTCCGGATTTTTTTATGTATATTTCATCAATCAAACCATTATTATGTTCAATTAAATGCCTTTGCTGAAACAATATATTTATGTCATCAATTTCATTTGGGGATAGCCAGGAGTCATATCCCATCCCGGTAGCCACTTAAAATAAGTTGCTGCCTTTTTCAATGATTTGAAAATCATTAACCCGAACCTTGTTATCAGGGTTTGTATGCTTATAGAGCTCTTCTGCATATTTTTGAAAGGCCGAGACAATATCACCAAGTGTTCCTTCTATCATTGATCTACACATTGATTCAGCCTTATCTTTGCCATAACTATTTTCAAAGATATTATGATGGAGTAGTATCATTTTAGTATAGTCAGAAAACTCGTAAAACTGGAAATAATCATGATAAAGAAAGGAAGGTAGTCCAGATGCGAGTTTATGACAAAGAATTTATAGAAGAAGCTATTAAGTTATCCTACGAAGTAAGCCCCAAAGAAGCTGCTACCCAACTAGGGATACCACCGACCACATTGTATACATGGAGGAGCAGACGCAAGCAATATGGTAACATAGCGTTTGTGGGCAGCGGGAATAAGCGG
>CAZHHJ010000168.1:0-4605 GCA_964531295.1 uncultured Syntrophomonas sp. | reverse complement strand
TCCCAGATAATCTAAAGTCGTTACCAAATGACGCATATATTTATTTATTATATGAATAAAAGCTAATAAGGGTTATTAGGCCAGGGGAAGCAAGGGCACTGTCCCCTGGCTTCTCATCACCTTGTAATATCTTACGTATAATATTACGTGCTCTTAATGAAGCATTTTCTCAATGTTCAACGGTGTTCCGCGCTGGGGGGCCAGGGAGAGGGTAATCGCTTCGCCTGGACAGTGGCTTACGCAAAGACCGCAGCCCATACATTGGGCGCCGTCAAGCTCAGGCAGGTCATCATTTAAGCGGATAGCTCCAAAGGGGCATATGGATGCACAGTTACCGCAGCCGGTACAATCTTCGTAGTCAATAAGTGGACTGTAACCAGAATGAGCCATGCGATTGACGCCTCTAAAAAATGACTTCATACCCAGACAGCAGCAGGAACAGCAGTTACATATGGCATAAAAACGGTTGTGCATAACATCTTTGAACCAGGCGGTGTGAATATGGCCTCGCTTCTCCTCGGCTGCAATTATATCCAAGGCTTCTTGCACTCCTATTCTTCTGGCCCGAGTAGATTGGTGTTCCACTATAAATGAAGCAAAAGGCTCGCCTACTACCAAACATACATCGACAGGGGTACAGGGGTTCTTCTGCTGCAGGCGGCAGGGACAATCCATAACCGCGATGCTGGGCAGCGGCTCCTGCAGAATAATGTCACAGGCAATAGTGTAGGGAATTATATGTTCCAATTCGGTCAATGATATGGGCTGCTTAAGACTCAGCAGTCGGCTGGCATCCTGCCGGGTCAGCACTTTGGCGTGATAAGTATCCCCTGATTCATTTTTGGCAAAATACGGCATGAACCAGGGCCAGGCTGCCGGTTTTAAATACCAGACCGTGCGAGTGGCATAAAAATAACCTTCAATCTTTTTCCCCCAGGGCAGCTCTGATAAGTGCCAAAAATCTGTGGTTGACTTCCGGGGCCAAAATGAGCCTTCCAGGAGTAGCCACAACAATATTATAGCTAAGAGGAATACCATCAGGGCAATTATTATTTTCTCCATGTTCCTCCTTTTCAAGTGAGCCCAGGGAACGGCCCCAATGACTCGTTTGTCGGCGAGGGAATGAGTCACCCCTGACTCAAGTTACCGCTGTTACTTATTAGGATCAACTATCTCAGTATCCCCAATTAGAGGGCGTCCTTACCTTCATCCCTTTTGTTGCCTTTAAAAAGTTGACAGGAAGAACCGGCCTCGGTGTCAATTTCTGGAGCCGTCCCGGTGAGTTTTCAGGCGGTTGACCAGGTCGTCCAGGAGGGTATAGATTACCGGGACTACTACCAGGGTTAAGAGGGTGGAGGTAATCAACCCGCCTATGGTGGCGTGGGCCATGGGAGCGCGCTGTTCAGCTCCGGTACCCAGGGCCAGGGCCACCGGTACCATACCTAAAATCATGGCAGTGGATGTCATCATTATGGGCCTGAGCCGGGTAACTGCCGCCTGCTGCAGGGCTGCGCTGCGTTCCAGGCCCTGGGCTCGGGCTTGTTTGGTAAAATCGATCAATAATATCGCATTTTTGGTGACCAATCCCATTAGCATAATAATACCTATCAGGGAAACCAGACTCAAGTCGCTGTCCATAACTTTCAGGGCCAGAATGGCTCCTATGATGGCCAGGGGCAGTGCAAACATGATGGCCAGGGGATCGATATAGCTCTCAAATTGAGCGGCCAGGATCAGGAATATGAAAAGTATCCCCATCACAAATGCCATCCCCATGGATCCGAATACTTCATCCATGCGTTCCGCATTCCCTCCTACGGCTATCTGGTAGCCATCGGCCAGATTCATTTCTTCTTGTACCCGCTTTGCAAATATGCTGTTAAATTCACCCAGGGAAAGGCCGTCCAGGTTCCCCGATATCACCAGCTCCCGGGCTCGATCATAGCGGTCTATCACGCTAGCTGAAGTCGAAAAGACTGTTTCGCTAACCTGGTCCAGGGGCACGAGGGCAGAGGGCGCTCCGGTAGGTCCCCATCCCGCTGGCAGATATACCCGGTCCAAATCCTGAACATCCTGACGCTGAGCATCCTGCAAACGCAGCCTTATATCATAGCGTTCCGCACCCTGCTCAAATTGTCCGACTACTGTTCCAGTCAGCAAAGTGCGCATGGTTGTAGCAATATAGGCAGTGCTGATTCCCAGGTCGGCTGCCTGATCCTGTTTGACCTCCAGCTTGACTTCCGGATTGCCCGGTTTATAACTGGAGCTTATGTCGTTCGTTCCTGGAATAGTCTCCAGTATGCCCTGGGCTTGCTCCGCATAGGCAATCATTTGATTCAAATCTGGACCCTGAATCCGGAATTGCCAGGCCTTTTCTTCCATTATCCCGGTATTGAAAAGCATAGATATTCTTACCCCGGGTATCTTCTTCAGTTGCTGGCGTATATCTTCTGCCACCTGCTCTATCTTGGCCTGGCGCCCGTTTTTATCCACCGTCTTAATAAAAAATACGGCCTCTTCTGAGTTTATACTGGCGTAGGTTTTTCTTATCTCCGGATAAGTCTGCAGTACCTCTTCCACCTGCAAGCTTACTTTACTCGCCGCCTCCAGGTTCAGTCCGGCATCAAACTCGGCAATCATACTGAACTCACCCAGGTCGGCGCTGGGAACAAAAGAGGATCCCATAGAGGGAATTATACTCAGGCTGCCCACGAAGAGCAGCAGTGCTACAACAATTGTTATCCAGGGATGACCCAGTGCAGACTTCAAAAGCCGGCGGTATTGTTCTGTAAACCACTCAAAACCGCGGTTGAACCAGGCCAGGAATTTCCCTATGGGGCCGGTTGTAACTGCCTTTTCGCGCTCCAGGTAGCGGGCGCTCAACAAGGGCACCAGGGTAAAGGCGACCAGCAGGGATACTGATACCGCGAAAACCACGGTCAGCCCGAATTGTTTGAAAAATTGCCCCACCTGCCCGGTCATCATGCCCACCGGCAGAAAAACTGCAATAACGGTAAAAGTGGTGGCAGTAACTGCCAAACCTATTTCAGAGGTTCCGTCCCGGGCTGCTTCGAAGGGTGTTTTGCCCATGTTTAAATGGCGAATAATATTTTCAATCACCACGATGGCATCGTCGATCAAAAGGCCTACCGATAATGACAGGGCTATTAGGGACATGGTGTTTAAGGTAAAGTTCATCATCTGCAGGCCAAAAAAGGTGGCTATTATGGAAGTAGGGATAGCCAGGGCCGCAATCAGAGTACTGCGCCAGTTGCGCAGGAATAGGAACACGGTCAGGATAGCCAGTATGCTGCCTTCCAAGAGGGTGTAAATAACATGGTTTACTGAACTGCGAATGTAAAGGGAATTATCCCGTACCACCTCCACGCTCACTCCGCTGGGAAGCTGGGCATTTATGCTTTCTACTGCTGCTTTGATCTGGTCGGCTACCACCACCGTGTTACTGCCAGATTGCTTGACAATATCTAAAGCAACCACCTGCTGCCCCTGATAACGCGCTATGTTCTCTTTGGCTTTGATACCATCCTCAACTTCCGCAATGTCCTGGATATATATTGTTACTCCATTCCTGCTGCCGGCCGGCAGTCGGCCAAAATCTTCCAGCTCCTGCAGCTGTCCGCTAGTGCGCAGGGTTAATTCGCGTTCTTCACTCTTCATGCTTCCGGCCGGAACATCCATGTTCTCCTGGCTGAGGCTTTCTATCACTTCTGTGGTAGTCAGACCATAGGCGTTCATTCTATCCAGATCCAGATTGATGTGTATCTCCCTTTCCTCACTGCCTATAACGTCTACTGCTCCCACTCCGGATATGGTCTCTAATTGGGTCTTTATGACATTATCGGCCAGGGTACTCAATTCCCGGGTAGATGCTTCCCCGGTAACGGCCAGGGATACGATAGGCGCTGAGGAGGGATCAAAGCGGGCGATTACTGGTTCTTGGATGTCGGCTGGCAAATTGCCGCGGATAGCTCCCAATTTATCCCGTACATCCTGGGCGGCGGTCTGTGCTTTAGTTTCCAGGGTAAACTCGGCGATAGTTACTGCTGCTCCCTCGTGCACCTCGCTGTATATGTGCTTTACACCAGAAATCTGCCCCATGGCTTCTTCCACTTTCCGGGCCACTTTGCTTTCCAGCTGCTCGGGGGTGGCCCCGGGCTGCACGATAGTCACGGCTACAAAGGGAAACTCCAGTTCCGGCCAGTCATTTATATTGAGATTGAAAAAACTGTTCACTCCGAGTACCAGCAGGGCCAGGATCGCGACTGTGGCCAGTACCGGTCTTTTTAAACTGAGATTGCTCAAAAACATGGCCTATTCCTCCTGCTGCCCATCTATAATAATAAGGTCCTGGTCCTTCAGTTTGTTTACGTTGCTGACCACCACTTGCTGACCGGCCTTCAGTCCCTGCTTGATTTCCACCTGTTCCTTTATCACTTCTCCGATTTGAACCGCTTGAAGCTTGGCCTTACCACTCTCGGGGATAAAGACGTAGTATTCACCCTCACGGCTGCTAAGTGCTTTCTGGGGTATAAGCAGTATCTTTTCACTTTTACCGGTGTTGATAAATACCTGGGCAAACATCCC
>CAZHHJ010000167.1:0-4708 GCA_964531295.1 uncultured Syntrophomonas sp. | reverse complement strand
TCAGCGTCAGCATCGCAGTCGCAGTCGCAGTCGCAGTCACAATCCCAATCCATATTACAATTATCGCATATTTCTTCAAAACCAGCTGGTAGGCTATCCTTAAATTGCTGCATAATATCGGCCTGGCTCGGTGCTTCTATTACTGGCATTTGCATCATTTCGCTACTTGTTGCTGCACAGGCAGAACTTGGATTAAACGAGTTTAAAGCAAGCACAGCGCTTAATGTGAAGGCCATGGTTAATTTTCTCCGTTTAGCCTGGCTTTTTTGCCAGTTATTATTTTTCCAGGCCAAGCGCTTGAATAAATATTTTGACATAATTGCTTCCCCTCTCCCTAAATACTAGCTTTCTATAGGGTTTATTTTCGCACAACTGACAACTGACAACTGTCATTTCTTATATCCTACCTATAATAACAAAGCCTACTAACAACTCAATCACATATAACATAAATATGGATCCTTTTTTTGAAAGATGCTTCACAAAATATAAACCCCAATATATTTTTATAGTTCCTATGAAACTTATTATAAAAAACAAAGGGGAACCCAGATAGGTTCTCCTTTATAAGCTATATTAAACAAATTTTATTTTTCTTTTTCTTCTTTCTCCTGCCGGGCCTTTTCAATGATTTTGTCGGCATTCTGAGCTGGCACTTCCTCATAGTGGGAATATTCCATGGTAAATTTACCCCGGCCCTGGGTCATGGATTTCAAGTCTATGGTGTATCTGGCCATCTCAGCCAGTGGAACCTGGGCTTTGACTAACTGCTTTTTCCCCGCCGGTTCCATACCTTGAACCCGGCCCCGCTTACTGTTCAAGTCGCCAATAATATCACCCATGGACGATTCCGGAATAATTATTTCTACATTCATAACTGGTTCCAGTAAAACTGGTTTGGCACCTTCCAGGCCCTTCCGGAAAGCCAGTTTAGCTGCCATCTTGAAGGCCATTTCGGAGGAGTCTACCGAATGGTAGGACCCGTCAAATAAAGTAGCCTTCAAACTGGTTACCGGATATCCAGCCAGTACTCCTTCGTCCAGTGCCTCCTGCAGTCCTTTTTCTACTGCCGGAAAATACTGACGTGGTACTGATCCGCCAAAAACTTGTTCACCAAATTCAAAATCGCCTTCAGCCAAAGGTTCAAAGCGGATTTTAACGTGCCCATATTGGCCGTGCCCACCGCTCTGTTTTTTGTGTTTGCCTTCGGCTTCGACGGTCGCTTTTATCGTTTCGCGATAGGGTATCTTCATATCTTTGCTGATTACGTCTACCCCGAATTTGCTTTTGAGTTTTTCTATCAAAATATCCACATGGGTATCCCCCATGGATTTTAAGAGAGTTTGTTTAGTTTCAGCGTTTTTCTCAATCTCTATGGTGGGGTCCTCTTCTTTTATTTTCTGCAGAGCACCGCTCAGTTTATCTTCATCACCTTTGCTCTTGGGCTCAATCGCCATGTTGAGCGTAGGCTTGGGGAATTCGATCGGGGGCATGGACACCGGATTGGACTTCTGGCAAAGCGTGTCCCCCGTGGCGGTAAGGCTCAATTTAGCTACGGCACCAATATCCCCGGTGTTAAGCTCGGGTACGGAAGATTGTTCTTTACCGGTCATTACCAACAGCTGTGCTACTCTCTCATCTTTCTCTTTATTGGTGTTATAATACGAATTATCCGCTTTCATGGTACCAGTAAACACCCGGAACATATTAAGCCGGCCTATATATGGATCAGCAATAGTTTTGAAAACCTGTATAGCCAGACGGGTATGATCCATTTCCTTATATAAGGGGTTGTCATCCGGGGTAGCAGCACAATTAACTATAAAATCCATGAAGGGCTGAATGCCGATATTTTTGACCGCCGAACCACAGAATACAAATACTGCTGAGCCAGAAGTAGCGGCTTTTTTAATCCCGGCTAGTATTTCCACATCACTTAATTCTTCCCCTTCCAAATATTTGGCCAGGAGGTCGTCATCTGCTTCTGCTGCTGCTTCAATAAGCTGCTCTTTATATAGTTCTACATCATCCATCATATCAGCAGGTATTTCACCCTCACTCATTTTTCCGCTGCCTTCTTCAAAGGTGTAGGCTTTCATTTTGATCAAGTCTACCACCCCTTTAAAGGTGCTTTCCGATCCTATAGGAATCTGGACAGGAACTACCACATCTGAAAAAGTATCTTTCAGCTGATCCAAGACCTTGTAAAAATCCGCATTCTCCCGATCCACTTTATTCACAAATATCAGTTTGGGCATATCCGGGAAATCTTCCCAAATAACCTCAGTCTGAACTTCTACACCGGCATTAGCCGATAGAATCATTACCAAAGTATCCGCCACTCTAGTTGCTCCAATAACTTCAAAATAGAAATCCGCAAAACCAGGGGTATCCAGAACATTTATTTTATGGTCCCGGTATTCACAGGGTACCAGTGAGGTGCTGATAGTAATTTTCTTTTTCACTTCTTCTGGCAAAAAATCTGCTACGGTATTTCCATCATCTACCTTCCCCAATCTCGTATTAGCCCCGGTATTGAAGAGCATAGCTTCTGCCAGTGAAGTCTTCCCTGTTCCTCCGTGACCAACCAGAGCTATGTTGCGAATTTTATTTGTAGGGTAAACTTTCATCAAACGACCTCCTCACAATATACTGTAACTGTTAAAAATGGTACTATATATTCATCCAAGTAGCAAAATGTTTTTTATAATATTATCTGTTCCGGTTGTTCATAACAAAAAATATCCAATATAAAAGGACTGCTGCAAGCAGAAACAGTATTAACTGGTATATCATAACCCCTTTGAAGGCATCTACTATCAGGGTGAATACTATCCCCAAAGCCAGGGGAAATAGTATAACCTTGGTCAAGGAGCGGGTAGGATAATCTGGATCAGCTTTCTTTTTTTGCAGATAGGACCAGTTAGTTATTAGAAAGAATATTACGGTATTTATTATCAGACTTATTGCTATCATGCCTTATCCCCATCGAAAAAATCTAAATAACGCCGAAAAATCTGCTTATACTCTTCAATCAATACATAATCAGTAAGATCTAAATGTATGGGAGTAATGCTGATGTAATTTTCCTCTACGGCCAGTACATCACTGTCCTTTTCCTGTTCTTCTTTCCTTACACCGCCTCCCATCCAATAATAAGTATTACCCCGGGGATCCTGACGTTCTTCAAAAAGATTGTCATAATTTCTTACCCCCAGCTTGGTTATACGCAGGCCCTGAATCTCTTTAGGAGGCAGGGGGGGGATATTGATATTGACCACTGTCCTTTGATCTATGCCATGCCTCAAGACCGTTCTGATAAAATTGCGGGTGAAACGCGCCGGGAACGTAAAATCCATGTCGTTCTGATATGAGTTTAAAGATATGGCGATAGAAGGCACTCCCATAATCACGCCCTCGGCCGCAGCAGATACTGTGCCTGAATAGAGTACGTCAGTACCCAGATTGGGTCCATGATTTATCCCCGATACTACCAGATCCATTCTCTGGGTAAGCAGTTTCCCCAGCCCTAGTTTCACGCAATCTACCGGGGTTCCCCTAACAATCCAGGCCGCTTTAACTCCATCTATTTCTATTTTCTGGGTAACGATAGGTTCAAAAACCGTTATAGAATGACCCGTACCGCTTCTTTCCTGATCAGGGGCTATCAGATATAAATCGCCGAGGGTCTTGAGTTCTTCGACCAGAGCTCTTATCCCCCCGGCATTAATTCCATCATCATTGGTCAAAAGGATTTTCATCCCATGAACCTCCCATTTCATATTTTCGCTGTTTGGAAGGGCAACCGTACTCTTATGGCTGCCTTTAAATGCTTCAATTTCAATGCTTTTCAGGCAGTTGTCTAATCGCTAACAACTCCTCGCTCCATGAGCGTTATATGGTTTATCGGCCAGTATATGAGGAAAGCTTTCCCTTTAAGATGATCCTGGGTTAACCAGGCATTCCACTTGTGGCTGTCAAAACTGGCGTTGCGGTTATCTCCCATCACGAACAGGGCGTCATCTGGAACCGTAACCGGGCCAAATTCGTAATCCAATGGTTCATATATATAAGGCTCAGAAAGAGCTTTGCCATTCAAGTATACTTGGGAATTTTTGACCACCACCGTATCCCCGGGCAGGCCTATCACCCTTTTTATGTAATCTTCTTTACTATTCAATATATCCGGGGGATCAAAAACTACTACATCACCCCGGGTCGGTTCCTTAAAAAAGTATACAAACTTATTAACCATAACCCGGTCCTGAAGTTGAATGGTAGGCAACATAGATCCGCTAGGTATTATTCTGCCTTCGACTACATAAGTTCTTAATATCATGGCCAGAACAAAAGCTATGACTATAATGCTGATTACTTCCTTTAAAAAGTCTTTTATATCTTCACTCATAAATCGTTACTCCTAAAATTCATAAATATTAATAATCATTTCGTCAGTTTCTTTATTCTTCTTAAGCCCGAACATCACCTGTTTATCTTTGAGACTGCGATTCAAGAAATCGATGACATAGACCAGATCGGAATTAGTAGCAAAACTCTTGGTGGCTATAAGATCAAGCTTACCCATTTTACCTTCTTCGCTATCATTATCCATAAACTCTATTTCTTCTCCTTCCCCTGTATTATTTTAATTTATGAAGCTTTTGTTTACAAGCCGATTAATCAATACCATTTATAAATATACAACGGC
>CAZHHJ010000166.1:0-4805 GCA_964531295.1 uncultured Syntrophomonas sp. | reverse complement strand
AAGCCAAGCTTGGTTTCGGGTACTTGAGTTTTGATATCGAATATTTTCCAGCCTTGTTTGGTTTTAATCAAATCGATATCGTACCAGCCAACATCAATAGTCCCATCGCTTAACCTTATTTCGACTGCAGTATTTACCCTGGCCCAACTCTTGCTGCCGGCTAAAATATCGGTGTCGGTTTTTTCAATATTTGCTTCAGGCAGTTCATGTACGTTGCTAAGTGACCAGAGTGCTTGCCCGGTGGTCTGTTTCTTGGCTTGTTCAATGTCATTGGCACATAATGCCTTGAAGTATTTATTAGTACAATCCTGGATGCCGTTTTTATCATAAGTAAAACCAGTTCCCAGATAAAATAAAACTCCAATCATGAGTACGATAAATATAATTGAAAGTTTTTTAAAGTTGATATGAATCACCCCCTCTTTATTTTTTGTATATCCTGGCGGCTGCCCACCTTACCGTTTCACTTTCTCCGGGACCAATATTCGCTACTTTTGTTTTTACTACCGCAACACATCCCGGGCTATCCAGGGTGGTACTCAAATCACCCGAACCTAGAATTATGTCATCGGGATAAATAGCAAAACTCTGCGGAAACCCATCATGCTCTATAGCAGTGCCTTCCTGATCATAGGTGCTGTATTTTAGTGCAGGTGCTACTCCATAAGGATTGTCTGACCCGTTGTAAACGATAAAGGTATATTCAGGTATGTCTTTTATGCCCGTGCCCGTTAACGGTTCCAGGGTAAGTAAGTCTAACCCTAGATTTCGGGCTAATATCTGCCTAAATACCATATGGGCAGTATCCCCTTCTACTAATGGCTCATCATACGCCTGTGATGCTTTGTTAACACACATAGTTCCTGCTCGTACACCCTGGGTTACCGCTTGCTGTATATTTATATCTGAGCTACCTACGGCACTAGAATGATCGAGGTTAACAAGTATCGCCCACACAAATACCGGGATTGCGAGTAATATCAAGACGGATACCACCGAGCCTTTTTCATCCCTACACCTTTTCACTTAAAGCCCTCCCCGATGATTGTATTGTTAGTTTTTCTGAATTGTCATACCCGAGCAAGGCGATAAAAGGGAAACCGTACCCTTCTGTTTCTACCTCAATACGCAGGTAGACTTCTGATTGAGTAATATCCTCCATTTCCGGTATATTCGTGTTTCTGACCACCCTGCCAATCAAACAGCCTGACATATCAACATCGCTGATTGAAAATGAGTTTCCCAGGGGTGCGTCCAGTTTGGTTAAAGACAAGTTGTTATTATACAAGGCATCTACTAGGCTTTGGGCATCGTCTTCGGTCAAACATCCTTCTAATCGCATACGATCCAGATAATAATTCTTGATATGCTCTGTCTGCTGTATCTTGATTTGTGCCAGCCAATAATCCTGTCCACCAAATATCAAGAAACAAATTATGGCCATAACTATCAATAACTCAACACTCATAGCCGCACCGGTTTGTGCTTGTAATCTACGCATTTAATAACCACTTCCCGTCACTTTTGTTATATTGTCTTTTATGTTGCCGTGAAAGCCTTGTAAAACACCGTTTAATTTGCCGGTAATAACGATTCCAAGTGTTACAACACAAGCTACTACCACCAGTAATTCTACGCTCATAGCTGCTCCTTTTTCGTTTTTTAGTAAACACAACATCCGATACACCTCCCATTAAAAAAGCCAGGCCATTTATAATGACCTGGCTTTTTAATAGGATTATTTTAGTCGCCTGCGCCGGTGGCATCAAGAATTTGTTCATTAATAGTGGATACTGCTGTATCGGCTGCGTTCGGTAGTCCGCTATCACCATCAGATAGCTTGCCGGTTACGGCCAGTGACACGACAATTACCACGGCTACGATTGCCATCAACTCTACTGCTCCATAGGCTCCCTTTTCGTTGTTAAAAATCCTTTTTGCTTGGTGAATAAAATTCATTTTGTTTCCTCCATTTTCATTTTTTTAATAACCACTATGGTCTCGCCTAATATGATTACCATTAATTCGGGATTATCCCGCTTGCTGTTTGACCCTTCGGTCTTTAGTTTATTTTGTATGGCCTCTCTCCTTTCTCTTACATGAGTCCAGCATCTTTGACTACCAGCATGGTTCTGGTAAACATTACACCAGCGACCATCCCTAATATTGCTAAAAGCGGAAGAACACGATACAAGACAAGAATTAAAGGCTTTATGGATATTTGCATTTGCTCTGCGGCTTCGCGAATATCCTCAAGCCTATCTGCTTCCATCTTGATGATGTTATCGAAGTTCTTTATCCCGCTATTATTAATTTGGCTTAGCAGCATGACAAGAGATTCAGCTTCGGGCAGATCGATTTCTACCTGAAGTACCTTTAATGCACTTTCAGACCCCATACCCCAATATGCTAATGCTTTGTTTACGGCTGGCTTTAACATAACCAGTATTTCTTTTGCTTCGCCTAAAGCGAGTTGTAAAGGCATACCCAACTGCATATAGGTTTCAACCAGCCTGAATAGTTCAAGGCATTCTTGATATCGTGCACTCTTGGTTTTCCTTCGGTGATACTCTCTGAACACGATGACGCTAACGCCTGCCCAGAAGCCGCATATCATTGCACCCAACACCACATTATTTAAACCCCATGTTAGGACAATCCCGAATAAGACTCCTATTGCCGTCCAGATTATTACCGTATTGTCTATTGTCGAACGGCTTAATGGTAGTTGGACACTCCTTCGGCCAAAAGACCTGTAAAGTGCATAGTCGGCGTACTTATCGGCGGCAAAACTTATTGTAGTGTTTAAGAACCAATAAAAAACTGGTATCGTAGCCGTCATGACCCCTACTATCAATAGAATTTCATTCATAAACGTCAACCTCGGACACCCGTGACTTTAGTCGTGGGAGGAGAGGTTGCCCTCCTTTCACATAATACTGATTTTGCTCTTTCTAGTAGTTTCAATTTCTTGTAATTAGCCGAAGCATGAACTTTGGCACCATCCAATGTACGGAGGTCAAAGTATCCACTGGATCTCCTGCCAAAAATAAAGCATTCCTTGTTTTCGTACAGTACCTTATCAAACAACTGAAAGCCTTTAACATAGCGTGGTGCTTTATTTGCCTTACGGATACCACCTTTAAGCGTATTAGCTTTGTGCAGCTGCCGGTTTTGACCCCGCACCTGCTTAAAGTAATACCAGGTGTCTTCCGGTTTAGCCAAAGGATAACCACTGATACACCTAGCATCAACCCGATGTAATTTTCCCAATCCATTACTTATTCTGGTGTTTTTGGTGAGATACCCATAAGTAAGACTTACATTGGGATATGTTGCTTTTAGCCTGTTATAGACGGTCCAACGCATTATTCCCATGAAGGCTGCATCTCTGAAAGACTTCGCTCTTTTGAGATTTAGCTTTAATTTTCCTATGTGGTAGTCATGGTGGCACTCCTTACATAGGGTTATCAGATTATTTGGTGCATCTCCACCTGTCTTGCGACTTTCTTTGTGGTGGACATTTAAGATTTTATTCTTACAACCTTTTCTGCCCTGGCACTGGTGCCCATCTCTGAAGAGAACGTATTCTCTGATATTCCAAAAGCCTAGTTGGTCTCCTTCCTGATATTCAGTCCCGCTTATCTCTGGATTCTTGATCTTCTGAATATCAAAACTGGCTACTTCGATAATTGTTTTGCTAATCGGTAACAGCTTATGTACCATAGCGATTACCTTTAGATGGTTTTCTATCTTGTTCTCGATTGATGGGGCTAACCACCCTTTAGATTTCTTCCTGTTGTCAAATCTTGCCTTACGGTATCTGGTCTTGCGATTACGCCTTGAACTCCGCATAGCTCTTCTAGTCGATAAGAGGTCTACAATATCGGTTCTTAATCCAACCTCAGCCTCCAATAAGACTTTAGTCTCTGTGTTTGCAGATAAGCCGATGTGTTTACTTCCAGCATCTACTCCTAAAGAAATCTCTTGTTTTGTCTCACCGGTAGCAATTGTCAACTGAATAGTGAACGGTGTTTTTCTTATTACCTTTGCCCTGCCTTCTTTTAGTAATATTCGGGCTTTTCTCGGACTGCATGGCATTAATGGTTCCTGTCTTTGATTTAGTACGAATACTCTCAAGTTTCGTCTCCTTTCGGAGTTATTTGTCCATCGCCAAAGTTATCCCGCAGTTTTTATCAGCAACACTGTTCCTACCCTCAGAACTGTTTAATCACTGATCGCAGTGTTTGAAACTTGGACTCGCATTCCAAAGTGCCTATATATTTGCGGGTAACGTAGTGCTCAAAGCACTTAGGCTAGTCAACCAGGCTTTTGCAAGCCCCCGACTTTAGTCGAGGGTAATTGACATAAATGCCTCCTATTGTTTAACGGTTTCCAGCGAAAGCCGACCGGTGGTTAATAGCAGATAAACATCTTTTTTAGTCAAAATGTCTATGTCCCATTTATAAGTGGGTAATTTGCTTTTAAAAGTCACCTTCATACCCACGACCACGAGATCGAATTCTTCGCTATTTATTAGCCGTTTGGCCGAGTACAGGTTTGTGGCCACCCGTATATCAAAACAATTTAATTCTTCTACGATCGCTTTGTCGGTGGTTATCAATAGCACTCGGCCTTGGGCCTCCGCATAGTTAATGTCTGCTTTTGATGATTTTAATTTTCTTGCCGGTGCTGGCGGTTTTTCCGGTGGGGAATATCTCCGAAAAAGCACGGCAATATCTTCCGGTTGGTTAACCACAAAAACATTAGAGTGTTCTATTTGGTTTTTATCTTTTTCTCCGAAT
>CAZHHJ010000165.1:0-4831 GCA_964531295.1 uncultured Syntrophomonas sp. | reverse complement strand
TGTTTTAATTCCTCATCGGTTAGTTCCCTTATGTTGCTAGCCTTCACTAACCTCACCACCTATTTCTTCTCTTTTTACGAATTTGCACTTTATGGGCAGCTTGTGAGCTGCTAATCTCATGGCTTCCCGGGCAACTTCTTCGGTAACCCCCGATAATTCAAACATAATCCGTCCTGGTTTTACAACCGCTATCCAATACTCGGGGGATCCTTTTCCTTTCCCCATACGAGTTTCAGCTGGCTTAACTGTGATGGGCCGATCGGGAAATATCTTTATCCATAATTTCCCGCCTCTTTTTATATAGCGGTTAATGGCAATACGTGCTGCCTCTATCTGTCTATTAGTTACCCAAGCTGGTTCTAAGGCTTGCAGTCCAAAATCACCATAAGTGACCTCGTTGCCTTTATTAGCCTTGCCTGCCATATTTCTGGGACGATGTTGTTTTCTGTATTTAACTCTTTTAGGGGTAAGCATTACTTATCTGCCTCCTCCTTTTTATGATCGACTGGTCTTTGTTTTGCTTCAGGCATTATCTCCCCCCGGTTAATCCAGACTTTTATGCCTATCTTTCCGTAGGTAGTATTAGCTTCAGCAAAACCATAATCTACATCAGCCCGAAGAGTATGAAGAGGCACTTTGCCTTCAGCGTACCATTCGGTCCTGGCTATCTCGGCTCCGCCTAACCTGCCTGAGATCGCCACCTTTATACCTACGCTATTAGCCCTCATAGTTCTTCCAACCGTCTGCTTCATAGCTCTGCGAAAGGCAATCCTTTTTTCTAACTGCTGAGCTATATTTTCAGCCACGATCTGAGCATCCAATTCTGGTCTTTTTATCTCCTGTATATTTATATTAATGTTCTTGCCAGTCATTTTGGTCAGGGTAACCTTCAATTGTTCTACTTCAGTACCTCCCCGGCCGATAATTATCCCTGGCTTGGCAGTATGAATAGTAATTCTAACCTTGTTGCCGGTTCTTTGTATCTGAATCCTCGATACCCCAGCCATGAAAAACCGCTCTTTGATATGGGCTCTGATCTTGTAGTCTTCATGCAGCAGTTCGGTATAATCGCGATCTGCATACCAGTTAGAATCCCAGTCTCTGATAATTCCTATTCTAAAGCCCTTAGGATGAACCTTCTGCCCCACTATTTAACCTCCCTTTCCTTCACTACCACCGTAATATGGCTAGTTCTATGCCTTCTTACGTCTGCTCTGCCATATGCCCTAGGCTTCATTCTCTTCAAAGTTGGCCCTTCATCAACAGATATTGCGGCGATGAACAATTCATCTACATCCATATCATAGTTGTGTTCAGCATTGGCAATAGCAGATTTAACAATTTTGCCGATTAAGGGAGCTGACTTTTTATTGGTGTATTTTAGCATGGCAACTGCCTCATTAGCATCCTTACCCCGAACCAAATTCGCCACCTGACGAGCTTTAAAAGGAGATACTCTAAGATAACGCCCTATTGATTTAGCTTCCATCTTAACTATCGCTCCTCCTTCCTATCTTGATCTGCTGGATTTTTCAGACTTTCCTGCATGCCCCCGGTAGGTCCTAGTGGGCGCAAATTCACCCAACTTCATGCCCACCATATCCTCGGTTATATAAACAGGTATATGTCTTCTGCCATCATGTACTGCAAAAGTAAATCCGATCATTTGCGGCATTATGGTAGAACGTCTCGACCATGTCTTGATTACGCTTCTCTGACCCGATTGACTCATAGCATCTACTTTACCTAGCAGCTTTTCTTCACAATAAGGTCCTTTTTTCAATGACCTTGACATCGATATAGACCCCCTTTATTTCCTTTTCCTGACTATCATCTGGTCAGAAGCCTTCTTTTTCCGCGTTTTGCCTCCGATAGCAATTTTGCCCCAGGGGGACACAGGATACTTTCTGCCTATAGGAGCACGTCCCTCACCACCACCATGGGGATGATCGGTTGGATTCATAACTGAACCCCTTACAGTTGGCCTTATACCTAACCACCTTGATCTGCCGGCTTTCCCAATGGTTTGATTTTCATAATCCAGGTTGCCAACCTGCCCTATGGTAGCCCGGCAGGTAACGTGTACCAATCTCACCTCACCCGAAGGGAGTCTCACGTGTGCATAATTCCCTTCTCTAGCCATCAATTGAGCAACTGTCCCGGCCGACCTGGCCAACTGACCGCCCTTTCCTGGCCTCAGTTCCACATTGTGAATGTGGGATCCCACTGGGATGTCTTTCAGCAGCAGTGTATTGCCAACTTTTATATCGGCTTTGGAGCCGGAAACCACAGTATCTCCCACTTTCAATCCATGGGGTGCCAGGATATATGTTTTCGTGCCGTCAGCATAGTGCAAGAGCGCTATATTAGCTGATCGGTTAGGATCATACTCGATAGCAGCGACTTTGGCTGGTACGGAATCTCTTATTCTTTTGAAATCTATAATCCTATACCGGCGCTTGTGCCGTCCCCCAATGTGTCTGACCGTGAGGTGTCCCTTGGTGTTGCGTCCCCCAGTTTTTTTCAAGGGCACGGTAAGACTTTTTTCCGGTTTAGTTTTGCTTATTTCCTCAAAAGTCATCACTGTCATTTGCCTTCTACTTGGCGTTGTAGGCCTGAATTTTTTTATGCCCATCTTATAATTACCTCCTTAAACAAGAGCAACGAGACCTTATAATCCTTCAAATAGTGGTATTTTTTGTCCAGGTTTGAGTGCCACAATGGCCTTCTTCCTATCAGGAGTTTTGCCCACTGACCTGCCCATTCTTTTAGGCTTCCCTTTAACATTTATGGTGTAGACTTTTTCCACCTTAACATTAAAAATACTCTCAATGGCATTTTTAATTTCTGTCTTGTTCGCCCTTTTGTCTACGATGAAGGTGTATTTGTTTTCTACCAGTAAATTCATGGTTTTTTCTGTGATTATCGGCTTTATGATAATGTCTCGATAGTCTCGCATTATGCAAACACCTCCTCAATTCTAGCGACTGCATCCCTAGTAATGAGCAGCGTATCGTATTTCAACAGATCATATACATTAATGAAATCTACCTTGAGCGGCTTCACCCCAGGTATATTTCGTGCCGATTTGCTTACATTGCCATTGCCATCCCCGGTGACTACCAAAGCAGTATTTTCTATATTCAGTGAATCCAGTATTTTCATAAAATCTTTAGTTTTAGGCTCATCCATTGTCAATTGATCTAGAATTATCATGCTCTTATCGATCACCTTGCTCGATAAAGCAGATTTCATTGCCAGTCTTCTGACTTTTTTAGGCAGTTTATATGAATAATCTCTGGGTTTAGGCCCAAAGGTGATGCCGCCGCCCTTCCATACTGGGTTGCGTGAACTCCCTACCCGCGCACGTCCTGTCCCTTTTTGTCTCCAGGGTTTCTTGCCCCCGCCTCTGACTTCAGCCCGAGTTTTGGTTGATGCGGTGCCCGCGCGTTTATTAGCCAACTGCATTTTTACAAAGTCGTATAATACAGCCTCATTAGGCTCTATCCCAAAAATATTATCTTTTAATTCTAACTCTCCAATTTGGGCCCCGCTAACGTCATACAGTGCAACTGTAGGCATTTCATAACCTCCTTCAAATTCAGTTATGCCTTTACTGAACCTTTTATCATGACAAGACCTCTTCTGGGCCCTGGAATTGAACCTTTAATTAATATCAGGTTCCTTTCGGGGTATATTTGGGCTACTTCCAATCCCTGCACGGTGACCCTCTCTCCACCTAATCTGCCGGGCAGTTTTCTTCCTTTAAATACTCTCGCTGGGCCTTTAGCCGCAAGAGATCCAGGCCGACGGTGATATTTTGAACCGTGTCCCATCGAGCCTCGTGCAAAGTTGTGCCTCTTTACTGCCCCAGCAAATCCTTTGCCTTTAGATGTGCCCACAACATCTACCTTACTGCCTGCATCAAATATATCTACCGTAATCTCCTGGCCAATTTCATATGCATCAGCGTTTTCAACCAGGAATTCTTTTATGTGCCCCAGCGGTTTCACATTAGCCTTCTGGAAATGGCCTTTGGCTGGTTTGTTAACTTTGTTTTCCTTAATTACCCCGAAACCTACCTGTATAGCCTGGTATCCATCTTTGGCCTGATTCTTTTTTTGCAGAACTTTACATGGCCCAGCTTCAACTATAGTAACAGGAATAGCTTTTCCATCATTATCAAATATTTGCGACATACCAATCTTAATACCCAATATAGCCTGAGCATGGTTGGACATCTTTAGTTTCCTCCTTTATCTCAGTGATAGGTTGGCAGTGGGAAAGCCAACGTCACTTCTATAATTATCTCGCCTCGAAACCATTTTTCCCCACTGATTTCTCAGCCCGGCGTTTTCTAAAGTTTAATTTCAATATCTACGCCTGAAGGTAAATCTAAATGCATAAGTGCATCTATTGCCCTGGGAGTAGGATCTAGTATATCAATTAAACGTTTGTGAGTCCGCATTTCGAACTGCTCCCGGGAGTCCTTATTAACATGGGGCGATCTCAATATGGTATAAATGTTTCTTTCTGTAGGTAAGGGTATGGGACCAGATACATTTGCACCATTTTTCTTAGCAGTTTCTACTATCTTTTGTGATGACTGGTCTAATAATTTATGGTCAAATGCTTTTAGTCTAATCCTTACTTTTTGCTGGACATTCACTCGAACAAAAACCTCCTTAGTCACTTGCTTAATACACGCTGCCAAGTGTGTGGCAGTGAAGGATACTACCATCCTTCACTGCGTTTGCGGGGCAGCCATTTGCCTATTTGCTATTCGGTACTAGTAACAACGCCGGCGCCAACAGTTCTTCCGCCTTCTCTA
>CAZHHJ010000164.1:3298-4855 GCA_964531295.1 uncultured Syntrophomonas sp. | reverse complement strand
ATGATGAAAAATATCAAAGCGTTACTTAAAGATGAAGATGGACAAGGTATGGCTGAATATGGACTCATTATAGCATTGATCGCTGTTGTATGTATTGCGGCCATGATATTCCTGGGTGGATCAATCTCAGATAAATTCCAACTGATCGGTGAGGAAATCGACAGTGCCTCTCCAGGCGGTGGTGGCGGTGGATTTTAACAACCGATGGCGAAAAGAAGGTTTTCCAGCCTTCTTTTCGTTTAAAGAATATTCAAAGGAGGCATGTATGGATAAACCAAACAAATTCTTAGAGAACAAACAGTTATTTCAAAAAGAAGCTGTTATAAACTCTCTCATTTTTATCCTGATAATATCAATACTCCTTTATGCGGATTTTGGTATGTTGACTGGCCCAGGGATAGTAGCGGCTTTACTAGGAATATACTTTAGTTTATCTCTCAGGTATCTATTTGTAGCTATGATAGGGGTGTGTGCAGCATCTGCGAGTTTTATCGGGCAGTCAATGGTCGCATACTGTCCTTATTGCACAGCAGCAGCCATGTGTTTTTTAATAGCCGGCACAATTAGTCTGATACGAATAGCGAATAAATACACCTTTATATCGTTGGTATTATGCGGTGTTACATTAACATCGGTTGGTATGTTTACCTGGAGTTTCACGGCTTATGCAGATACCAGAGAGCCGGTAATACAGAATGGCCAAACTACTATGGTTGCCAAAGAATGGGATATAAGTAAACCAAAGTTGTATCTATCTACAACCTGTCCGTCATGTAAAGGCGTCATGGCAGACTTTGTAAAAAAGGACCCGTTGGGCAAGAAATGGCTTCCGGTGGTAGTACCGCACAGTAATTTAGCCCAGGGTGAAAAAATGTTACAAGAATTAGGTTATCAAGGAGAAGTGGTATCCGCTTCATATCCACCTGGGAACCGACTGCCAACCCTGGATATCCAAGGAGAAATATTTGTGGGCAGTAAAATCGAATTTGAAGAAATCGCAAAGGGGGAAACAAAATAAATGGAACTATTAAAAAAGAATCTACCGGTAGTTATCGCATTAGTTATTGCAATAGTCGCAAGTGTCCTGATATATACGATTATTAAAGCCCAGACGCCCAGTGTGCCGGTAGTATATGCTAACCAGATTCTTCGGGTAGGTTTAACAATTACACCTGACCAATTAAGCGTGAAATACCTTCCTGCATCGGCAGTACCAAGTAATAGCTTTAAAAACGTAGATCAGGTGATAGGGGCAACCGTGTATAACGGCCCGATAGTAAAGGATAACATCATTGCATCTGACCATTTGAGCACTTATGGTTCATTAATGGCGACCCTTAATACATTCGCACCTGAAGGATGGACTGCTGTAGAACTTCCTGGCGGTGGCGGTGCTGGAATGAATGGTATTAAACGCGGAGATTCGGTGGATATATACGGAGAGGTGATGTCGGGGCAAGGAACCGTTATAGGCAAGATATGTGGTGGTGCTATAGTTTTGAGCATGCCAAGCGAGAACAATAGCCAATTTGTCGTGGCAGTACCAGACCAGTATGC
>CAZHHJ010000164.1:0-3198 GCA_964531295.1 uncultured Syntrophomonas sp. | reverse complement strand
GCATGCCAAGCGAGAACAATAGCCAATTTGTCGTGGCAGTACCAGACCAGTATGCGCCAGCGGTAGCAGAATTAATAATCAAGGATAGGTCAATGACGATTACCCTGCCTAACAGCTCCGAAGTAACTAAAGTACCCGAAGTAACTCCTGTGGAAGAAGAAACAGGAGGTGAATAATTCTATGGAATTAACTTTTCCAACTACACCAAGAGAGGCAGGGAGAGGGATATTGATCTCTTTCCTGCCTTTAAGAGCAGGGGCAGGAGCAGCCACCCTGGCTTGTATGACAGGTTTAATAGCCTGTAATCATTATGATACGTCAATTGTCGATTTGAACCAAGACTCCAAAGTAAGGTCATATCTAGGCTTTCAGGATTTAAGTGCGTCAACCGTTTCCATATTGGATATAAACGGGGTAGCTACGCCAGAAGGGATATTTTCAGCCAGTGAACAGCACCATTCTGGTTTAAAGGTTTTCCCAGGGGTTAGCCCACGGGTGCTGGATGCGTCACAGATAGATACACAATTAACATTAAAAGCAGTGACCTATCTAAAGAAAACCAGCCCGCTTACTATAGCGGTAATCAATCCGCTGCATTCATCCTGGATGGCCGCTATGTTGTCGGACATGGTATGTCTGGTAGCAAAGCCAGACCGTCCTAACATGGATGCCTTTCGGGAAACTACAGACTTCTTAAATCGACTAGGGTGTTCTGACCGCTTGAAAATAATTGTAAACCAAACAGGCTATACTGGCGGCCTTGAAGTTAAAGGAGCCATTAATTATTATTCGCCCGATATGGTGATAGGGTATGACAAGTTTATCCCAGAAATGAGCAATCGCAGGGTTCTAGAACCCAACAAAAAAATGCGAGCGGAGTTATTTTCATTAGTAAAAGAGGTGATCGCAGATGCTTGATATGAATCTGATTAGAGTATTGGCGGTTCGTGATGGTTTATTAGAAGAATCCTATGAACCGCAGGAAGAAAAGGAAGTTGAAAAGACTCTCATACCGAGAGAATTATATAAACAGTTAAGAGATGATGTGCAGTATGCCGTCCGCAAGCAATTTGCCCTGGAAGAAATAAATCCTAAAAGCGCCCGTGACCCGGTGATTAAATCCAAGTTCAGTAATATCGTACATTATCAGATAAAAAACTTGAAAATTGGTGTGCCAGAGCCAGAAGTACCGTTACTGGCTGAACAATTATTCTCGGATATATTGGGATACGGCCCGTTGGAGAAATACTTCAACGATGAAGAAGTCTCAGAAATAATGGTAACCGGCTGTTCGATCTATATAGAAAAGAAAGGACACAATTTTGAGGCTCCCGAAAGGTTTGAAACTATAGAACAGGGTAAAGACCTTTTAAGAAGGATGCTGGCCAAGACAGGTGAACGCATAGACCAAGCCAAACCAGAAGTCGATGCGCGGTTACATGATGGTTCCCGGTTAAATGCGCAGATAGCACCAATAACCGAAAATGAGTTACTTATAACCATAAGGCGATTCCGGCAGGATATTGACATTGAGACTCTTATCCAAAATGGAGCTGCATCAAAAAAGGTGATAGAGTTTTTGGAAAAGGCTATCAAGATGCGAATGAATCTTATGATAGCTGGCGGAACCAGTTCAGGTAAAACCACTTGGCTAAACAATCTGGCAAGTTTTATAGATCCGGACTTATGGGTGATAACCATTGAAAATCCGGCTGAATTGGATTTAAAACATCCTAAGGTGCGAAGTCTGGTAGCCAGAAAAGCTAATATCGAAAACAAAGGTGAATACACTATGTCGGATGCAGTCAAAAGCGCATTAAGAATGAATCCTGACATTATCGTAGTCGGGGAAATACGCCGGGAAGAATCCCTGGATTTACTACAGGCAATGGGTACTGGCCATGAAGGATCGCTAGGCACAGCCCATGCAAACTCAGCCGAAGATTTGTTGAATTATCGTTTCCCCGATATGATAAGGTACGCTAAAGAAGCCCAACAGTTGGGGAATGATACTATTTTGGAAAAGATAGCAAACCCGCTGGATATAGTTTTGTTTGTAACCAATGACCGAGGTTACCGGAGATTAGACCATATAGTAGAAGTCGCCGGCACTATAAAAAACGCAGCTGGCAAAACTATGGCGGTCAAAACTAACCGGCTTTGGGAGTACAATAACAAAACTGGCGATTGGGATTGGGTGGCACAGGAGTTCCAACGGGAAAAACGATTTGAGGAGGTTGGATGGTATTGCCCGAATTAATTTTTGCTTTATTTCTCCTGTCAGTAGCAATAATTCTGATAGGAGTTGCATTTAACAAAAGAAGCAGCGGAGTAGAGCTGCATGATGAATGGATAGAAACCAAAGCGTTTATAGGTCGGACCGACCGCAAGAAGTACCTCATTATAGGTTTTCTCGGAAGCTTTATAGCGGTATATCTTATTTCAGGAAACCTTGTCTTTGGTGTTTTGGCTATCCCGGCCGGTTTTATAATAGCTAATAACTTGGCCAAGAAGAAAGAAATGAAACGTAAAGCCTTACTGGAAGAACAGTACACCCAGGTACTAAACACTATCATTACTTCATTGGAAGGCAGAGCTAACCCCTATCAAGCCCTGGAAGAAAGCGTAGCAGCGTTAAAGAATCCAGCTAAAGAGGTATTTATTGAGATTTTGAGAAGGAGCCGAACCGGTACTAATTATCATGAAGCTATCGGCTCAATAGCGGAAGAAGTCGATTGGGAAGATTTAAGGCAGCTGGAAATGGCCTTTAAACTATATGACAGTACCGGCAGCAACTTGGTAGAAGTCTGTAAATACCTGCTGAAAAACGCTTATGATCGCAGGAGTAACAAGAAGTATGTTGCATCAGTAACCGCCCAGACAAAGGTTACTGCAATTACATTAAGTGTAATCCCATTCGGTTTAATGGTTATTATGAGGCTTATCGCTCCGGAATTTATATATCCGCTGTTTCATACCACAGGTGGAATAATAGTCGCATTGATAGTAGTCGGAATGGTCTATTCAGGAAATCTCCTAGTTAATAGGATGGTCTCAAAAATCGGTTAAGGAGGAAAGATACTTGAAAATATTAATAAACATCAAAAACGAAAGTTTAAAAAGATATTCGAAGATTACTGGTATCCAATTCGAATCTTTAGATACTAAAGATACCAATGATGCAGTTGCAATTGTACT
>CAZHHJ010000163.1:0-4867 GCA_964531295.1 uncultured Syntrophomonas sp. | reverse complement strand
ATTAACGATATTTTAACAGGATGAAAGGAGAAATATGATGGCAAGAACATAGTCAAAACAAGAGGGTGATTTAAAAATGCTATAGGCATTATACCGGCATAAATTTCTTAGAGGGAAAGTATTAACCAAAATATCAGGATATGAAGAACGTAAAGGACATGACAGAATATCTGCGTTAAAAAGACAGGGGTTAATGGCAACTGAACCACTAGTTAAGCCGGATAGAATCGGGAAAAGGGTAGTAAACAAAAAAGTAGCTGCAATATACTACTTAACCACTAAAGGCGTAGTGATTGTAAAAACCCTAATTACAAAAGAAACTCTTAGGGGTGATGAAAGAGGGAAGAAGCCCACTGATGATGAAAAAGAAAGGGCATATAGAGTAAGCCTGTTAATGGAAAACCTAATTGATATGTATGATTCATTCGGTTCTCCAACCGGCTTCAAGTCCCAGCAGGGTATACCTAATTTTATCCCGATCGATTTAGTTTATGGCAACAATCTAATCTTCTTTGGAAAGTCAGGGCCCAACATGAAGCAAAAAATCACAACCGAATGCCACGCACTACAGGAACGGATAGGCGGTATCAACACGCTAATCCTAACAACAGATGAGCGAAGGCGCAATAATTTTGTAGGTTACAGCATCGAACACTATGGGCAAACCGAACGAATACTCGCCCAGGATGATTACACAGGCATAAGATACCTATTAGACTCCAACCAGCACTTTAAAAACCTGTTTGTGGACAAAGAAATCCAGATAGAAGAACTGGACAAGCCATATGACGGATGCTTTTATATCATAGACGGAGAATTAGCAAACATATATGACGTAGTAGGTATGCCGCCCAAGATCCTCCGCAGGGTAAAGCGGACCAATGGCAAAGTTTACTTACTGGTGAGCAACGACAAGGAAAGAAAAACGCTTTATAAGCACTACCCCGAATACCAGGATAACGAAAACATCGTAGTGTACGAAGTAGGAAGAGAAATATTGCTAAACCCGAACACATTTACCTTGATAGAGGAACCCCTGCAGGGTGATGATCAATGGGCAAACGCACTTCAGGATTTCGCATATCAAAACACAAGGAGGGATGACTTATCGCTTTAAAGCTGAATTGGACACAAATACTAAACCCAATGTTGTTAATAACCGCAGCAATACTATTTACGATAATCATAATTAAACTAACCCCCATATCGCCTTTATGGTTATTTCTATTAGTGCTAGGAGCCGTGATAAACACGATAGCGTCAAAGCAGATAAAAACATTAGGAACCATAGCAATTGTTGTAATTGCCCTGTATACCGCACCATTGATGGCAGCAGGGTACACCAACCTATCGCCCGAACTACAATCATCCGGAGAAATAGTTGCTCGGATTTACTGCATAGCCTTATTATTAGGAGCAGTTATATTTAATGTATATTACAAGGGCCAGGGTGATACAGCGTTAAACAGCATAAACCTATCACTACCGCGACTATCAAAAAGCAAATTAGACAGTGATGAAATAACCCATCCCCCGGTAGAGATATGCCGTAAAGCCAGCAATCCAATGCAAAGGATAGAGTTAAGCGGCAAAGACCGGTATTTACATACACTGTTAATAGGCTCAACCGGCACAGGTAAAACATCAGCCGTATTACAGCCATCCGTCTGGCAGGATCTAGTCAATTATAAAAACGGCCAGCAGTTAGGCATAACCGTAGTAGCCCCAGACGCAGAATTTTGTCACACAGTAAGGGATTGGTGTAAGACATTAGGAATACCATATGCCATAATTGACTTGGATGATCCCAACACCAGCAGATTCAACCCATTGGAAGGTGACCCGATAATCGTATCAGAAATAATGAGAACAGTATTAAGAGCAACTTTTGGGGAGCAGGAAGCGTTTTTTGCCCAGGCGCAGGAATTACATGCCAAAAACACCATGATGCTGTTAAAACGATTAAAAGGAAATAATCTTACCCTGCTGGATGTTTACAACTCCTTAATGGACATAGAAGGAGTGCAGAATGACGTCGACGAATATATCAGATTATTTGGAACCGACATAGTAACCACCTACTTCCAAAAAGAAGCATTTGGCAAGAACAGGGATAAACTGCATCAATTCGCTATGGGATTAAGGATGCAAATATCAGACTTATTGGCCAATGATACCGTATATAACGTACTGGTAGGCAAATCAGACATAGATCTGGATAAGCACATGAACGAAGGTGGAGTGTTACTGGTCAACACCGCATTAGGCAAGATGGGGCATATGAGCAGAACCTTCGGCCAATTCTTAATAATGCACATCCAGAATGCAGTGTTTAGAAGGCCGGGAACCGAGTTTACGCGCATACCCCATTATCTGTATATAGACGAACTGCCAGTGTATTTCAATCCGGAGTTAGAAAACCTCTTGAATATGGGAAGGAAATACCGTTGTGCCTGTACATTCACCATCCAGGGTCCATCGCAGTTAGAGAAAGGCAAGCACGGACAGGCCATGAGAGAGATAATCATTAACGGTTGCCGAAACAAAATAGTAATAGGCATTGAATCATCGAAGGACGCCAAACTGGTATCAGAATTACTGGGTGAGAATAAAGACAAAGAAGTACGTATCACCAAAAAGCGGTTTAACATACTGCCCGAATCCTACTCAGAGACCGATAAAGACATAAAGCGATTCACCTACACCGATGTATTAGAGATACCACCTTGGCATGGGCTAGTAAAGATTGTTCATAACGGCAGGAACTCCGAACCGGTATTAGGTAAATTTGAAGAACCGTGGTTATTTCAGGCCAGGGTAAGCAATGAGCTTGAAAAGTTGATACGACACAAAATAGCTTACTAATATTTTAAAAGCATTTAAAAACCAATATAATTTCAATTGAGGAAGTGATAAATAAAATGGTCAATGGACATAACGTAATCGAAATGATAAAAAGAGATCCAGAACCACATGAAAGCGAATTACCAAAGTGGGGCCGGCCGATACTGGAGTTTGTAGGCAAGCATTACTTCTTAGAAGCCGATCAAATAATCGACAACCTATTTGGCAGCGGCAACAGAAATGCCAGGAAAAAGTTATTCGAGTTATCTCAAAAAGACTTTCTAGTAAGGTACGAGTTATTTTGCGAAGATAAGGAAGCTCCCATAATAGGTTACACGCTAAGCGAAAAGGGAACTAAGATAACCCGGTATATACTACCGCGTTTAAGCATAAACCGAGCTCAGGAATACATTATAGCCAATGAGTTTTATTTTATGCGTGGACATTTACTGGATGGCTGGAAAACTTTAAACGGGTCGCAACTATTAGTAGCAGAGTTACTGATTGATGGACAGAAGTTTGGTTTATGGGCCCCTCGTGAAGAAGATACCAGGATAAAATCATTACTTACAGAAAGCATGGGATTGCAGGGTATAATAATCATAGCCCCTGACGAAACAGCTTTAGCTATAATCTCAACCCGGGTAGAAGCGTTAAACCTTAACAGACCAATATACTACACCATCGACAGTGAACTGGAATTTTTACGATACATGGATGAAGGCGGGTTAAGAGTATTAACCGACACCGAGTAAAATTGCTTCACAAGCCAACATCTATACAAACAAAGCAAAAAATCATATAATATGCTTATAAGAGCCTTACTTTAAAATTGATTTTAGAGTGAGGCTTTTTTTATAAACAAAAATCAGGGCTCGATATACGAGACGCAAAAAAATCCGGCGAAAATTCGCTGGGAATGATCTCCCTTCGGGGAGATTTTTATATGGAAAAACAAAACTACATATCCCCGGCCATAAATGGCTGCACCCGGGAGTATTATCACACTTAAACTTATTAAGGAGGTGACATCCCGCTGGTGCAGAGCGGGGAAAAGTATGTATAGAAAACAAATAACTAATCTATTGACCGCAATAATGCAGTCTAATGACCCTCATCAAGAGAGGCTACTAGTCCAAGTGCAAAACATGATTGATCAAGCAGGTGCTTACGTCAAGACGGTAATGATGATGGAATCACGCATTGAGATATTGCGTTTCCGAATGGAGCCAGAGGATTACCGAATCGCTATAGCACAGCTAGATAGTCGAAGAAAATCCATGCACGATGCTTTAATCAGCATGGTAAACATGGTAAACCGATTCTGCGATAATTTTGAACAAGAAAAGATCTACCAGGGTGATAACGACCGTATCTCAATCGCGCAATTTGCATTTGATTTGGCAAAAGAGTTCAAACCCGTTGATCCTCTCACAGTGAAGCAAAAGATAATGGCTCAGAGAGAGGTTGATGAAACAATCCTACGGGATAGATTGAAGCGATAAGTATTTCATCAACAGAGAAGAAAAGGTTTCTGGGTTAACCCCCGGGGACCTCTTTTCTGCTCATGGTGTAGGAGCCGGGTTTCCGAGTTAACGTTCAGGAATTTATTATCTATTATCATACTCACGTGGAACGTTAACCTTTTTGGTAATTAGGGTTGTTTATAATCCTCAAAATCGAAGGAGGGAAAGGCATGGAATATTTATTTTTGTGTTTGTTTTACTTGGCTATCATCGTGTATTACTTTAATTTGCTGACCACGAAATTTAGCCGCAGACAGTAAAAGAGATAGGGCAGTTTATAGCTGCCCCATCTTTATTATTTTGGCCGATATTCATCAGAATAGACACAGCCTAGTACAACAGCTCAATCAAAGAAATAAGCTAGTGCCATAAGCACTAGCCAACCTCTTTGATTCATCACACTTCAGTCGCACCAGGAGTTGTAGTCAACTTCCTATTGGCGAGAGAGGTTTCTGAGTTAGCGCTCAGGAGCCTCTTGTCTATTATTATAGCCCAAA
>CAZHHJ010000162.1:0-4872 GCA_964531295.1 uncultured Syntrophomonas sp. | reverse complement strand
TGGAGCAATGAATGTCAATGCAAACATTAACATGAGCAATATTGCTGTTACCTTGGTCTTCCTCAAAGTATTCTCCTCCCTCAACTTAATAATATTTTTCCTTACTTTCTCCCTCTAAAGTTAAACATGACACTAACAGTCCCAAAAGGAATTAAAATAGTATATTTATGTTATTTTATCATAGAACGCAATAATGTGTAAGATAGGGGGGATATGGAAACATTAATACGTCCACCAAGTAAAGAAAAAGCCCCGTAGGTGAGCCTGGTTCGATTCTGCCTACGGGGGATTCTTAGGATTCTGTCCTTTTAGAAAGGTTGTTTTAGTTTATTTTAATTATTCATTTATTGTACTAATCGCAACAGATTCTGTACTTGCCTCTGATGCTAAGTGAGTTGTTGTTTCTGCTACTCTTGACTTAAATTTGTATGCCGTATTGGCTGTTAGTCCTTCAAATACATTTGATGCCTGCCATGCTGGCAAGTCTATTACTGATCCATCTTTATTTGTGATGGCATATTCATAGGTTGCGCCCAAAGATGTCAATGTTATCTGCGTTGTAGTTGGGCTTACATCTCCATCTACTGTCGGTATTGTTGCTGCTTCCCCACTATATACTGCTTTTGCTACTACCGCTGCTGTTGCTATTGTTCCATTACCTGTTGTAAATGCTGGCAAACCATTTTATGCTGGTATAAACGCTACTGTTGTTACTGATAATCTTGTTGCACTTACTTTTCCATCTTTTTCGGTTTCAATGTAGTAAATTCCTGCTGTATTTGCTGTATCAAATGTCAATGTTAATTTTCCTTCAGCAACTGCTGCTGTTACTCCTGTTACTAATGACCCTTCTGTAGCTACATTATATACTGCATACGTTGCTCCCTCTGCTCCGCCAGTTACAGTGTATTCTACTGTTTTTGCTTCTGCACTTGAAAATGTTGCACTTGCAGTCTCTGTTGCTAATACTGCTGGTGCTGGTATCGCTTCAAACTCTGCTGTAACGGTGACTGCATAGGCCGGCATAGTAAATGTGTATGGACCACTGCCTGCAAGTGCTGCTTCTTTTGCGGCTCCATCATTGTAGTTGGCTTTTATTGTGCCAGCTTTTAACTGCATTCCTGTTTTAGCTGAAACTGTTAAGGTTACTGTTGCTCCTGCTGCTACTGGCGTTGCATCAATTTGAATTGTACTGTCTGTATCGCCAGCTACTCTAGTTATTGTGCCCAAGGTTACTGTATAGGTTTCTGCTGTCCATTTTGCATATAGCGTGATATTGGCGGTTACTTTTGTCGATGCTGTAAATTCATTTGTAAAAGTTACATCGTCTGTGAACCAGCCTCCAAATACAAATCCAGTCCTAGTCGGATCTGCTGGCAAAGTGACTGTTGCATTTTTAGCTACACCTGTAATTGGAGCTACATCACTTCCACCATCACTATCAAAAGTTACTGTATAGGTTTCTGCTATCCATTTTGCATATACCGTGATATTGGTGGTTACTGGTGTTGAGGCTGTAAATGCATTTGTAAAAGTTACATCGTCTGTGAACCAGCCTCCAAATACATATCCAGCCTTAGTTGGTGCTGACGGCAAGATGACTGTTGCTTTTTTTGCTATACCTGTAATTGGAGCTACTGAACTTCCACCATTACTATTAAAGGTTACTGTATAGGTTTCTACTGTCCATTTCGCATATACCGTTATATTGGCGGTTACTTTTGTCGATGCTGTAAATTCATTTGCAAAAGTTGTATCACCTGTGAACCAGCCTCCAAATACATATCCAGCCTTAGTTGGTGCTGACGGTAAGGCGACTGTTGCATTTTTTGCTATGCCTGTAATTGGAGCTACTGAACTTCCACCATTACTATTAAAGGTTACTGTATAGGTTTCTAATACTACTTGATTAGTAATCGTGATCTCTAGCTCATCACTTACAGCTGGTGTACTCACAGAAGTTGCTTTAACTGTTACTGTTCCATTTGTTACCGCTGTCAACAAGCCGGTGTTACTAATTGTTGCTGAGCCAGTACCATTATCAACTGACCATGTTACTGCCTTATTAGTTGCACCCACAGGTCCCACAGCCGCACTCATCTGAAGGGTACCCTTATCTGTAGTTATTGTTGTTGCACCTTCTGCTCCTGTAACGGTAATAGCACTTACTGCAGTAGTAGTGGCCCCGCCACCGCCGCCGCCACCGCCACCGCCACCGCCGCCTCCGGCGACGACTGGTTTGTCAGGGATAACTGGGGGAGTCGTTAATACAACCGGTATTGTAGGGGCAGGCTCTTCTTGCGGCTCAACCGGGATATTTTGCATTCTTATGCTACGCTGCAGGATGACCGCAGCTTGGGCCCGGGTGACATTGACTTTTGGTTTAAAGCTGCCGTCCGGGTATCCGCTTAAGATTCTATGGGCTGAAGCATATTTAACTGCATCAAGTGACCAGTAAGAAACCGCCCCTTCATCAACAAAATCCTGGCCGGTACCGGTAGTTATGCCCAGGGCTTTAACTAGTATAACTGCTGCCTGCTCCCGGGTAATAGAATCATTGGGCCCGAACTTGCTCTGGTTGTAACCAGCAATGATCCCATGTTTGTTGGCCGTCTTAATCGATTTTTCCGCCCAGTGCCCTATCGTGTCTTCAAATCCTTTTCCATCAC
Organism: uncultured Syntrophomonas sp.; assembly: GCA_964531295.1. Taxonomy (GTDB): domain Bacteria; phylum Bacillota; class Syntrophomonadia; order Syntrophomonadales; family Syntrophomonadaceae; genus JAAYJK01. The sequence goes on along the minus strand of CAZHHJ010000162.1, from coordinate 2,203 downwards.
TTCCAGGCAAGCCCAGAGAAACTACTATCAGGTGAGCAAATTCCGCCCGGGTAATCACCCGGTCAGGTTGAAAGGTGCCATCTTTATATCCATTCAGCCTTCCTTGATCAGCCATATCCTGTATACTATTCTTGGCCCAGTGATTTTGAATATCGCTAAAAGTAACCGATGCCTGTGCTTCAGAGACTACTGCAGATAGGCTAGCAGTGAGAATCAGGATTATTAGCAATAGAGCAAAAAAATTATTTTTAATAAAAATTTTATGCAAATTGTACCCTCCTGTCCTGAAATTCTTTCAGGTTTTCTAATCTGTAATTTTTCCCGCAGAAATTAAACATGACTGCTATTTTGTACTTTTATCCATAATATCACAACTAGCCATGTGGTCACCAGATTCCTGGCAATATTTTCCCGAAATATTCCTCGCTTAAGGCATTTAATCTCCTCTACGCGAAGCATAGTAAGCATACTGGATTTAGGAATCACCTTAACTACATTTTTTAATCCCGTTCCTGGGAACAAAAAAACCTCCTTTTCGGAAAAAGGAGGTTTTTAAATAGCAGTTATTTATACTTCCATTATTATCGGCAGTATCATAGGCCGGCGGCCGGTTTTTTCAAAGAGGTGACGGCTTAATCGATCACGGACCTGCGACTTTATCACCGCCCACTCGGTAATATTCTTTTGTGCGCACGCGTCCAAGGCTTCTTTCACTTTCTCTTTGGCATCTACAATCAATTCTTCGGATTCACGCACGTACACAAAACCACGGCTTACTATGTCAGGTCCGGTCAAAACCACGCCTTTCTCTTTGTCAATGGTTACTACTACTATCATAATACCTTCCTGAGATAACTGCCGGCGGTCCCTGAGCACGATGTTTCCCACGTCTCCTACGCCTAGGCCGTCTACCAATATCCTGCCTGAAGTGACTTTACCGTTCATATTACCCTGGTTGGCTCCCACTTCAATTATATGACCGTTTTCAGCCACAAATATATTCTCTTTAGGAATTCCCAGACTTTCAGCCAATTTGGCATGTTTTATCAGATGATGATATTCGCCGTGCACTGGGATAAAATACCGGGGTTTGGTAAGATTGAGGATAATTTTTAATTCCTCTTGTGAAGCATGTCCTGATACATGAACTCCCATGGTTCTTTCATATATAACCTCGGCCCCTTGTTTGAATAAGAGGTCCACCGTCTTGGATACCAGCTTTTCATTGCCGGGTATAGGAGTAGCGGATATGATAACGGTGTCTCCTGGTTCAATACCCACCCAGCGGTGATCAGCCGTAGCCATCCTGGTCAAAGCAGACATAGGCTCACCCTGAGACCCGGTGGTGACAATGACAATTTCGTCGGAAGGATAATCGTTTATGTCTTCCATCTCAATCAGAATACCTTCGGGTATATTTATATAACCCAGATCCATAGCTACCTGTACGTTGTTAACCATGCTGCGACCTATAACGCAGACTTTGCGCTGATATTTATCCGCGGTGTCTACCACCTGTTGAATCCTATGGAGATTAGAAGCAAAGGTAGTGACTATTATTCTCCCTTCACATCTGCCAAATAGCTCATCAAAAGTATTGCCCACCACTTTTTCGGATAAGGTGAATCCGGGCCGGTCTGCATTGGTACTGTCACTGAGCAGTACCAGAACCCCTTTTTCGCCCAGTTCCGAAAATCTCCGGATATCAACTAACTTGCCATCTACCGGAGTCTGATCCAGTTTAATATCACCAGTATGAACCACGATTCCCAGCGGAGTATGAATTGCGATCCCCATGGCATCAGGAATGCTGTGACAAACCCTGAAGAATTCAATATCATATGGTCCTATTTTAATAACATCCCGCGGTTTTACCTCATGCAATAATGAACTGCTGATATTATGCTCGTCCAGTTTGCGTTCTGCGATACCCAGAGTCAACCTGCTGCCGTATACGGGAACATTAATCTCTTTTAATACATACGGAAGGGCACCCACATGGTCTTCGTGACCATGGGTTAAAAGAATTGCTTTAACTTTTTCCCGGTTGTCCAGCAGATAAGTTATATCAGGTATAACTATATCTATTCCCAGCAGTTCTTCTTCCGGAAACATTAATCCCGCATCGATGACAACAATAGTGTCTTTATATCTGAATGCCGTCATGTTTTTTCCAATTTCCCCCAAACCGCCCAGGGGAATT
>CAZHHJ010000161.1:0-4954 GCA_964531295.1 uncultured Syntrophomonas sp. | reverse complement strand
ACCAGTATGGACTACTTTGGTATTCACGTGGATGACATCTGCATAGTTGACTTTGAAATGAATGTCCTGGAGGGAATATTTAAGCCTTCCATTGAAACTGAAATGCACATACAAGTTTACAAACACCGGCTTGATGTAAATGCCATCATTCATACTCATCAAATATTTGCCAGCATATTCGCTTTAATCAATGAACCCATTCCAGCTCTTTTTGATGAAGTAACCTTAAATACCGGCCATATAATTGAGGTCATCCCTTATGCCTTATCAGGCAGTCATAACTTATCGCAAAACATAGTGTCCCGCTTAAATAACCGCTGTAACTGTTATATTATTCAAAATCACGGAGCACTTAGCCTGGGCTTATCAATTGAAAATGCTTACCGCCATGTAGAACTCCTGGAGAAAATTTCCCGCACCTATTATTATGCCTTTACAAGTGGTCGTCCGATCAGCAAACTATCCCCTTCAGTTGTGGAGCGTTTATGTAAAATGCTCTATGATAAACAGGATCAGGAAATAGCCCGCAAAAAAGCTATCCAACCATAACACCATCTAGAATGGTTCCGACATTATAGCACTAATGAAAAGGCCAAAGCTAGAGGCCTTGAAAAAGAAGGGGGAGAGGGAGGATCAATAACGAAGAGAAGATTTTGAAATTACTGGAGAAGATGGACAACCGCATGGAGTCTATGGAAGGTCGCGTGGAATCTATGGACAACCGCATGGAGTCTATGGAAGGTCGCATGGAATCTATGGACAACCGCATGGAGTCTATGGAAGGTCGCATGGGGAACTTGGATACTAAGGTTGATAAGATTGATGCCAACCAGGTACGCATGGAAAATGAACTTACGGAAAAGGTCAGGGCATTGTTTGATGCTAGGGAAGTACAAAACGATGTTAACCAATGGTTAATAAGCTCTCTAGACCGCATTGAAGCCAAGGTTGATGTATTACAACTTGAGACGGCCCACCTACGCAGGGTTAAATAGTGCGTGCAAGCGGGGACGTTTCCTGAATTGCATATGCACTGTGATAAAAAACACAAAAACCGCAGATCATCTCTGCGGTTAATTTTTGTATTGGTGTCGGAGGCGGGACTTGAACCCGCACACCTTTCGGCATACGCCCCTCAAACGTACGTGTCTGCCGGTTCCACCACTCCGACACGAGTAATGCTGTCGTTCCTGACAAACGGTATTATACAATAGTTTCGGCCTCTATGTCAATCGGCCTGGAAGCAAAGGGCTGGGTTTTTGTTTCTTACCGGGGGCAAGATGCTTGACTGCTCTTAGGATGACTATGTTGGTCAGGTCATATCCCCGGCTATCAGGAGGCGATTGGCTATTCACCCGGAGATCAAGAATAAGCAAAGCGATAGTTGATCGCATAAGATCAACTATCGCTTTATTATTAAAGATTATTTAATAAAGACAGTGCTTCCGCTTCCGAGTCAGTACACTGAGATCCTATGGAAAGCTAATTTACCAGCTGCTTTTTGAATTAGCCAACAGATAGATCTTATGAGCCATAATCTAAAATTTGAAGCCGTGTACGATTATGTTAATAATCGATTTGTTTAAATCCTTAAGGGATACAACCGCGTTATGCAGTTGGGCACTGAAACTGTTTGCATTCATTTCCGGCTGACACCTTAAGGGCGGCCCTACCATCAAGGGGCTAAACCCAGTAAAAGATGCAGCTTTTTCATTCAGTTGGTGAAATTTTAGCGGCATCGGTATACCTGTTTTACAATAGCGGGCAAAATGATAGCAGTTATTCCATACTAGATGATATCCGGCCTGTCCCACATAAGATAACGCGGTATTAACTACTTCATCCGTCTCTTTGCATTCGCTGTAGACAACGGTCTTCTGGTTTCCACCTTTTAAAAATATATTCATATCCGTCCTTTGAATATATGAGTCAAATTTCTTGAAGGGTTCACCGGTAAAATGTACGCAACTACCATCCCCCATATCGATGGCATGATGATAATAAAAATAACGAAATACTTTTATATGGTCGCCTCTCAACTTCACTACTCCCCTATTATCTGTTTATCCGTGTATAATTGCTTGTACCATTTTAAACTCGGATATATTTTATCACAAATTATAGTGAACAGGTTAAATTTATTAACTTAATTTGTTTTTTAGGCCCTATGGGGGGTGGTGAGGGCCCTGGTCCAAGCATAATAAAACAACAACTACAGTAGAACCACCATATCCTGTCGATAAAATAAAAAAATTTTTAAAATCAGCTGCTTTGACTTGACAATGTTATTCAGTTAGATTATGATACTAATGCCTTGTTCTTGACGCTTACTCCTTTTCGGGTAACGAAGTCCAAGAGTACTACCTGAAGGGAGTTGACTATATTCATGGAAGATAAGTATCTAGTATGTAAAGATTGCGGGAATGAGTTTTTATTCTCAGCATCCGAACAAGAATTCTACGCAGAAAAGGGCTTTGAAAATGAACCGGGGCGGTGTCCAACTTGTAGAAAAGCGCGCAAACAGCAACGCAATGGCTACGGTGGTGGTAACTCACGCGGCAGAGAAGATCGTCAGATGTTTAAGACCATCTGTGCTTCTTGCGGTCAAGAGACTACAGTACCTTTTGAGCCTACCGGTGACAGACCAGTTTACTGCAGAGATTGTTTCCAGGCTAGACGGAACAGTAGCTACAGATAAACAGCTCAGACAATTTTTAAAGGGTTTAGTGGAAATACTAAACCCTTTTTTGTTGTCCAGCTACCCGACCATGCTGCAGGAACTATAGCACTGTCTGTAAGAATGTTCAATGACTACCCTGGGCGAGATAAGATTAAAGGCGACCCGAGGACCGCCTTTGCTCAAACTTATACAATTTTCGATCCAGATATATGTCAACTTCTCTGTTCTTTTTTAGGCTTATATTACTTGTATTTTCTGTTTGGCCCTTCGTTCCCTTTTCACCTTATCCAGGGTCATTTTTCTGAGCCGCAGGGCGCTGGGGGTTACTTCCAAGAGTTCATCTTCAGCAATAAACTCCAGGCACTTTTCAAGACTCATAGTGGTTGGAGTAACCAGACGCAGTGCTTCATCCGCCCCTGATGAACGCGTATTGGTTAGATGCTTCTTCTTGCATACGTTGAGAGCTATATCTTCCTTGCGGCTATTTTCGCCCACTATCATACCTTCATAAACATCGGTGCCCGGACTTACAAAGAGAATTCCTCTATCCTGGGCATTATACAATCCATAAGTCACTGCACTGCCGCTTTCAGATGCAACCAGTGATCCCCGGGTACGTCCTGGTAAATCGCCCCGGTAGGGCGCATAAGAAGAAAAGATGTGATGCATGATCCCATTTCCTCTGGTGTCAGTCAGTAATTCAGAACGCAATCCAATCAGTCCCCGAGCGGGAATGCTAAATTCAAGTTTAACCGTACCACCGTTGGAGTTAATCATATTGGTCAGTTCCCCCTTGCGGCTGCCGACCTTCTCAATTACTGTACCTAAATATAATTCTGGAACTTCAATAAATAACTCTTCTATAGGCTCTTTCATTATCCCATCTTCATACTTAAAAATAACTTCCGGACGGGTAACAGCAAATTCATAACCCTGACGGCGCATGGTTTCGATCAGGATAGACAAATGTAGTTCCCCCCGACCTGAAACCTTGAAGGTATCTGGGCTTAATTCCTCTACTCTTAAAGCCACATTGGATAATAACTCCCTCATTAACCGATCACGAAGATGACGGCTGGTAAGATACCTGCCTTCCAGGCCAGCCATAGGACTATCATTTACCACAAAATTCATTGATATGGTGGGCTCATCTATTTTCACAAAATTAATGGGAATTACATTAAAAGACGAACAGATAGTGTCCCCGATGTTAATATCTTCAATTCCTGATACAGCTATGATTTCACCAGCTGCTGCACTATCAACTTCGCTTCGCTGTAAGCCTTCAAAGGTATAAAGAGTATTGATTCTTACCCGCTGTTGATCAGAACCGGAATTGCACAGCACATAATCCTGACCTTTATGAATGGTTCCCCGGGAAATCTTTCCCACCCCAATCCTACCTACATAGGAATCATAACTTATGGATGAGATACCCAGCTGTAGTTCCCCGCTCGGATCCCCGGAGGGGGCTGGAATATGTTCTAGTATAGCATCCAGCAGCGGTTTCATATCATCTGACCATTCATCCATCTTGTCCTTGGCATAACCATCCCGGGCCGATGCTAATATGACTGGAAAATCTAGTTGTTCTCCGTCAGCTTCCAGATCGATAAATAAATCCAACAATTCATCATTAACCTTATCTATACTAGCTCCGCTGCGGTCTATTTTATTTATAACCACCAGCGGTTTCAAACCTGCCTGCAATGCCTTTTTGAGCACAAAACGAGTCTGCGGCATGGGTCCTTCGTAGGCATCAACCAAGAGAAGAACTCCATCCACCATTTCTACAATTCTTTCCACTTCCCCGCCAAAATCTGCATGGCCAGGCGTATCAACAATATTTATTTTAGTGTCCTGATAAATAATACTGGTGTTCTTGGAAAGAATAGTAATGCCCCGCTCACGCTCCAGGTCGTTACTATCCATTACTCGTTCGGGAACAGACTGATTAGCTCTGAAATACCCGGATTGTTTCAGCAATTGGTCCACCAGGGTAGTTTTTCCATGATCTACATGGGCGATAATAGCAATATTGCGCAGTAATTTTTCTGACATTTGAGTTCCTCTCCATTTATATCATCTACTCGTTATGGTAGAAATCTGCTTTTGGGTAGCAATTAATTATATCAGGGTCAAGGAGTATTTACAAGCAGAGACCAATCTTTGAAGTGATTGATATACCGGGATTAACTCGTAGCAGAGCAAATGCAGAACGCTATAATAGGCTGGAGTTTCTACACTCCAGCCTATTATGCTTATATTTATATG
>CAZHHJ010000160.1:0-4977 GCA_964531295.1 uncultured Syntrophomonas sp. | reverse complement strand
ATAATCTAAAGAAATACTGATAAATGCATAAAGTTATATAATCCGAAAACCAGAGTATAATGTTAGGTATTTATTTCCAGAGCCACAAATCAGTCTTTAATACTAAGCAATATGATAAATATGCCAGAAATGCTTAAAAACAGTCATTGAAAAAAGAGATGCCACTCAATACAATTGAATTGCTGGTCCAATCAAGAAAGGCCCAAAGCAAAATATTGAGGAGGCAAGTAAAGCAAATTATTTTTAAAACTGATGAGTAGCATATCAGAGGTGCCAGCTTGGAAAGCACGGCAAGCTTATTACATTCCTTAAGAAAGGGGGCGAATTTTAGTAAAAGTTTATAGCGCCCTTAATAAATTCAAAAAAAACGAAAAGTAAGGGGTTAAAAAGGAGAAATCGGGTTTGTTCATTAGGAAAAAGCATTAAAGTTAATTTTAGGCGGATTAATGAGTAAGAGTATTTGTTGCATTTACAAATAGTGGTTAAGGTTTGTTTGAAAGAATATTTAGGATATTTATAAGGAGGGTTTTCATGTCTGATCATAATGGCGGATGGGCAACTCCAGGCCCAGCAGGTTTAATAGCATTGGCTATAGCATGTTTTATGTTTTTTGCAGTATTAACGGGAACGGTCGAAAGTACAGCTGCACCACTTGTTGGTATCTGGTTACTAGGTGGATTTGTAGTACAGCTAGTAGTGGGACTTATCGAATTAAAAGAGGGTCATGTACTCGGAGGAAACGTATTTTTATTCTTTTCAGCGTTTTTCATGCTGTCGGGTGGACTTAGTATGTTATTCAAGTATTTTGCGGCACTAAATGGATGGCCGGTAGATACACATATTGAAGGATGGGCTTGGCTTCCGATGTGGATAACTATTTGTTTATGGACTCCAGCTTATTTAAAATCAGCACCGGCAGTAATGGGTAGTATCGTAGCGATCTTAGCTGTAGGAACGGGCTTCATAACCTTCATGGATATGGGTGTGTTATCACATGATTACGCCGTATTTACAGGCTACCTTTGCATAGTCGCAGGTTCCATGGCAGTTTGGGTTGCTGCAGCTGGCGTACTAGGCGCTACCTTTGGTAGACCTGTATTGCCTGTAGGCGAGCCAATAATCAAAAGTAAAGTAGGATAATTGCTCCCGATCTTCTAACAGCAGGGGCAAATCTCTTAGGTATATTAAGAAATATTCTGGAACAGTATAAGGGGAGCAACTATACTCTCCATAAGATAGGGGAAGGTTTTTGAACCATCCCCTATCTTTTCTTTATGCGCCAAGTTCCTCGAAACGTTTTTGGTATTGTCCGGTTAAGATCGGAAAACACCAACCTTTTCGTTGAGTTTTCAATCATATGCTTGCTTACCACTACGATTTTTCCCTCCAAACTTAAATTGGCAAGTCCACTAACGCATACAATCACGAAGCTGTCTGATACAAGAGGAGGCATAAGGCTTGTAATAATAAGTTTATTCTTGAAGAGAACGGCAATTTATTTGGGCGAAGCGAAAGGAATGGAAATAAATATGAAAGAAAAGGCTATTGTTTGGACTAAGGAAAATGGCATTTTCACTATTACTATGAATTCACCGAGTACAATGAATGCATGAATGTCATTCCACATTGTTTCATCAGGATAATAGTATTGCATGTTTAAGCTCTTGGAATTTGATTGCTCTGCTTGACAAAATAGGTGAAATGATATTAAATTAACTAATATTTAATGAAAACTTAACTAAAGGTGAGATATTATGGAAAAATTTACGGACTTTTGGTGTTTCCGCTTAAATGTATTATCCAGAAAAATAAGCCGCAAGTACAACAGCAAGTGTCTTGAATACGGGATTACTGCACCGCAATCTTTTGTATTATTCGATCTTCTTGACAATGAAGGCAGCAATATAAAAGATATAGCTGCCCGTGTGCAGTTGGATAGTTCAGCTGTCACTGGAGTAATAGACCGCTTATACAAGGAGGAACTAGTTAAAAGGGAAGAAGATCATTTCGATCGCAGAAGTGTGAATATTTTCTTAACCCCCAAAGGCTACAAACTAGCAGAAGATCTATTTCCCACGGGGAAAGAATTCAACCTGTATTTAAGAAGCCTACTGGATGCTGACAAAGTAGAAGAATTCGAGGAGTCACTGCAAGCTATCAATGATAAGGTGAAGTAAGTAGTTGCTGGGGTTAATTCCTGATCGTTTTCCGTTTAGTTTTATGAAAAATCTATACAGGAGATTATTTACCCAGGTACCTGAATTGCCATAACTCAGGAGTATTAATAAGCCATATTGAACTTAAAATCGTCAGGCGCTTGCTGCCTGACGATTTTGTAGTGGTCATTTGTACTGGTTTTTTCTTGCCTTTTCAATCCTTATCAATAATATCCTGTATAACATCGCTGGCTTTCCTTCTCTCTGTCTGGTGGTCGTTCAGCGGACAAGAAGGCAGTGTTTGGCCGGGTTGGAGGGTCATCTTTTCCTGATACTCTACGGGACAGCCGCCGCTTTCAAAAGGTCCGGGAATATGAGCTTGATATAATTTGCCTTCATGTCTGGGGTCACGACAGATATATACTTCCCGACTAAAAATACTGGTGATATTTGGCTGGGTATGAATATCGCAGGTTTCGGTCGGCATTTTGTCCTGTGTTGAACTATTTTCGCCCGTGACTACCATAGAACGTATTTCTACATCAGGACAATATGGACCGGCCAGTTTTCCGGACTCAGTACATATGGAGCCTAATTGATGTCGATCACAGGTCTCGGCGGGTACTGCGTCTTTTATACAATAATCGCTTATTGTCTTATCACTGGGGCAGGCTTCTCCAGGCAGTTTGCCGGATACGGAGCAGATCGAGATACTGACTATTCCTCCTGGCATAGCCAGTGGTGCCGGTTTATAGTTTTTATGAGCAGCGCTCAGTATACCTGAAAATGCCCGGGCCGGACAATTTCCGCCGTAAGCTGTTTCTGATGGGTACTGGGGCGGATAATTTCTCATGGTGTATTCTTTATCAAAACCCATCCACACGGCCATGGAATAAGCCGGAGTAAAGCCACAGAACCAGGAATCCATATATTCTTCGGAAGTACCGGTCTTACCAGCGGTAACCACTCCGGGCACTCTGCCGCTGCTGCCGGTGCCGGCATCGACCACGGTGCGCAGCATGCTGGTCATCAGCCAGGAGGTTTGTTCACTCATGGCCCGGTGGGATTCAGGCTTATAACGATATATTTCTGCCCCATCTTCATCGACTATACGGGTGATAAAGTGGGGTTTGACATAAGTCCCGCCATTGGCAATAGCTCCATAGGCTGCTGCCATCTGCACCGGGGTAGCCCCTCGAGTCAAGCCTCCCAGAGCCAGAGGAGCAAGGCCCAGGTCATTAGTGCCGGGAGTATCCAAAAGGTCCAGACCCAGGTTGCGTCCATAATCAAAGCTATAGCGTATACCAATTAAATCCAGCATCTGTATAGCATAGGTATTAACCGAGTATTGTACCGCGGTACGCATAGGAATAATTCCCCGGTATTTACCATCATAGTTTTGGGGCTGCCAGACACCGTTGCCCACCTTATAGGAAAGGGGCGAGTCGTCCAGGGGATAAAATGGCATGTAGCCAGATTCTAAAGCAGGGGAGTATACGGTCAGAGGCTTTATCGATGATCCCGGCTGGCGATAAGCGTCGATAGCTCGATTGAAACCACGCTTCTGCTCATAAGCTCTGCCTCCCATGATGGCCTTGATGCCACCGTTTTGATGATCGAACACCGCCATGGCAGCTTGGACGTTTTCGCCCTGTTCATTTTTTTGTTGTAAAAAGTGGGCAGGGTTAGCAAAATATTCTTCTCCAGCCTTCTGGATATTGGCATCCATGGTGGTATATATTTTTAGGCCGGTCCGATAAATTGCATATTCCGGGTCATTGTAAATCTCTTTGGCAGAGAGTATATCAATTGTTTCATCAATCACTGCATCAAGATAATAACCGTACTGGGTGTCGGGCAAATTGGACTTATGAAAGGTGAGCTCTTCAGCCCAAGCCTCATCTGCGGCAGCACGGTCTATATATCCAGCTTCCACCATGTTATCGAGGACTTCTTTCTGGCGGTGTTTTGACCATTCAAAATTTTGAAAAGGATTTAAAGATGGAGCATTGGGGAGCCCAGCCAGCATGGCGGATTCTGGCAGGGTCAGTTCGCTTACATCCTTGCCAAAATAAGTTTCTGCCGCTGCCTGTGCGCCATAGGCACCAGAACCGAAGTTAATCAAGTTTAAGTACATACCCAGTATTCCGTCTTTGGAATAAGCGGATTCGATTTTAAAAGCGAGCAAAATTTCCTTTATTTTTCTCTCCCACTTTTTATCAAAAGTCAGGAACGCATTTCTAGCCAACTGCTGGGTAATGGTGCTCGCGCCCTGTCCCTTAAGATCCCCCGAAGTAATGTTGCTGACCAGGGACCTTGCTATACCTCGGTAGTTCACCCCGTGATGCTGATAAAAACTCCTATCCTCAGTTGCTATAAAAGCATCAATGAAGTCCTGTGGTACTTTGTCCAGACCCACCTCGGTCCGGTTTTCACCGGCATGCAGGCCAGCCACATAAGCTTGTTGATCATCATAGACAACCGTGGTCTTGGCACCGGAAAGAAGATCTGGATCCCATTTCGGCAAGTCCTGGGCTACTACTGCAAACACTCCAACCACTGCTACCACCCCGGTCAGACAAAAAAGGAGCAGGATTATAATTAAGTTTTTTAGAACCGTCTGCCAGTTCCTGGGTCTTTTTTTAGCTTTCTTACTTTGATCCATATAAAAATAGGCCTCCCGGAATTAATATATTTAATTTATTAGACAAGGGCAGGTATTTTTCCTGCCCGGAAACAGCGGGTTTTATATCTCCTCTGCAGGATATACGTGTATATTCGTCTAATTATTGCACATACTTCGGATATTATGCTATGATTT
>CAZHHJ010000159.1:0-5000 GCA_964531295.1 uncultured Syntrophomonas sp. | reverse complement strand
TTCATAACTCTGGCTTTTATTGAAACCCTGACTATTTATGGTCTGCTGATTGCATTTATGTTAGTTGGTAAACTATAGGGAAATGAAACAAAACATGTAGACTCAAGATTATGGGCGATAGGGCATAATTATTATCGGCTCTATCGCCCAAAATACTATTTGCTCTAAGAGATTGGAGGTAGCACATCCGTGAAAAGGAATAAAAGATTTTATGCATCAATCCTCCTTTTAGCAATGGTTCTAACCATGGGATTTGCAACCTTCTGCATGGCGTCAGGTGGAGGCACAATGCCTATAGACGCGCCTGCTGGTAACACCCCGGCATTTTGGAATTTATATGTCATCGGGTGGACAGCGGTCAACTTCTTTATACTTCTGGCTCTGCTGTACAAATTTGCTTATGGCCCAATTTACAAGATGTTGGATGAACGTACAGCTAGTATTGAAGGATCATTGAAACATGCAGAAGAGGTTAGAGTAGAGGTTGATGAGTTAAAGAAAGAATCCCAGGCTAATCTGATGGAATCACGCAAGGAATCTCAGGAAATTGTAGCCCGGGCAACCAAAGCGGCTGAAGATGCTAAAAACGAGATTTTGGCTAAAGCTCAGGGTGATGCATCCAATATGAAAGCTAAAGCAACGGCGGAAATAGAATCAGCTACGGCTTCGGCCAAGGCAGAACTAAAGGATACCGCTGCTATACTGGCTATCATGGCTGCAGAAAAAGTCCTGAAAAGAGCTATTACAGAAGCGGATCACAAGAACATGGTGAGTGAATTTGTCAATGAGGCAGGCGATCTCTTATGTTAAACAAGAGCGTCGCCAGGCGCTATGCAGAAGCGTTCTTCAGCATCGCCCGGGAAACCAATAAGGTGGATGAGTTTGAGTTAGAACTTGAAAAAACAGTCGAAATAATAGAAGGAACGGAACATTTTCAAGACTATTTGGCTCATTTGCTGATTCCCGCCAAGGAAAAGAAAGAAGTTGTCAAGAAAATATTAACTGGCAGCGTTAGCCAGTTAACTCTTAATTTTATCTTGATGATCATTGACAAAAGGCGCGAAGCATATGTAGGCGTTATAGTAGAACAATATAAGGAACTGGCTGATGAATTAAGAAACATCATGAAGGCTCAAGTGATATCAGCTCAGGAACTTTCTGCAGATGAAGTGAAAGTATTAGCTGAAAAGCTTTCCGCTTCGACTGGCAAAACAGTACAACTGCAGCAAACAGTGGACCCAGCCTTAATAGGTGGTATTAAAATACGAATGCAGGACCAGATTATAGATGCCAGTGTGGCCAAAAGGCTGGAGATGCTAAAAGAACAACTCAAAAAAGTTAAGATAAGTTAATGTGATAGGGGTGAGCACATAAATGAGTATTAGACCGGAAGAGATTAGCGCGCTATTAAAAGAACAGATTGAGCGCTACCAATCCGAGGTCGAGGTCAGCAATGTGGGCTCTGTAATATATGTTGGGGACGGTATAGCCCGCGTATATGGACTGCAGGGCGCCATGGCTGGAGAACTATTGGAGTTCACCGGCGGAACTGTTGGAATGGTACTCAACCTGGAAGAAGATAACGTAGGTGCTGTTTTGCTGGGTTCTTATTATCACATCAAAGAAGGCGATGTGGTTAAAGCTACCGGTAGAATCATGGAAGTACCTGCAGGGGATGCCATGCTCGGCCGTGTTGTAAATGCCCTCGGGCAGCCAATTGACGGAAAAGGCCCCATAAATACAACTGCATTCCGTCCGATGGAAAAAGTTGCACATGGGGTTGTAACTCGTTCACCAGTTGATACACCAATGCAGACTGGGCTTAAGGCTATTGATTCCATGGTTCCCATCGGAAGGGGCCAACGCGAATTGATTATCGGCGACCGTCAGGTTGGTAAGACCGCGATCGGTATCGATGCTATTATAAACCAGAGAGAAAAAAGAGATATTATATGCATATATGTTGCTATTGGACAGAAGCAGGCCAGTGTAGCTGGTATAGCAGCCAAGTTAGAGAGTATGGGTGCTATGGACTATACCATCATAGTAGCGGCGGGTGCATCTGAACCGGCTCCATTGCTCTATATGGCACCGTATGCCGGGGTAGCAATGGCTGAAGAATTCATGGAAGCACAAGGCAAAGATGTTTTGATAATTTATGATGATTTATCCAAGCACGCAGTTGCTTATCGTGAAATGTCACTCTTGCTTCGCCGTCCTCCCGGACGTGAAGCTTATCCGGGCGACGTTTTCTATCTGCACTCCCGTTTGCTGGAGAGAGGCTGTAAATTGAACGAGAATTATGGCGGAGGTTCGATTACCGCGCTGCCAATAATTGAGACTCAAGCCGGGGACGTATCTGCGTACATTCCGACTAATGTTATCTCCATCACTGATGGACAGATATACCTGGAAACAGACCTGTTCAATGCCGGGCAGAGACCCGCTATAAACGCTGGTTTATCGGTTAGCCGCGTTGGAGGTTCAGCACAGACCAAGGCTATGAAATCAGTTGCCGGGCAGTTGCGTCTGGACCTGGCACAGTACCGCGAACTAGCCGCATTTGCTCAGTTTGGATCCGACCTGGACAAAGGCACTCTGGCCAGGTTAACCAGAGGCGAAAGAATTGTTGAGATACTAAAGCAAGGCCAATATTTGCCCATGGCTGTGGAAGAGCAGGTGGTATCCATTTACGCTGGGGTAAACGGATTCCTGGATGATCTGCCCAAAGAGAAAGTACTTGAATTTGAAGCCGATTTCCATAAATTCCTGCGCAGCACCTATGCCGACGTCCTGACTAGTATCCGGGAGGTTGGTAAGATAGAGGCGGCCACAGAGGAAAAGCTGGTCAAAGCCATTGGTGAATTCAAATCTACGTTTGCGGTTTAGGTGGTGAATTAGATGGCAGGAGCAGGAACAAGAGAGTACAAACGCAGAATACGAAGTGTTCAAAATACCCAGCAAATTACCAAAGCTATGAAAATGGTGTCGGCTGCAAAACTGCGTCGTGCCCAGGAGGCTGCTGAAGCTTCCCGACCATACACGGAAACTTTACAGGGAACCTTGGCTAGACTGGCCGCGGTAGCATATGATGTTAAACATCCGCTGTTGGAGAACAGGGAAGAAATAAGGAAAATAGGTTATGTAGTAATTACTGCTGATAGGGGCCTATGTGGTGGGTACAATTCCAACTTGATAAGAGCTGCCAATAGCGCCATAGAAGAGGATAGCAGAAAATTGGAAAATGGCATGATTGCAGTAGGTAGAAAAGCCCGGGACTTTTATCGTAAACGAGCAGGCCTGGATGCAGAATTTATTAATTTAGGTGATAAAATAAGTTATGCAGATGCCAGGGAAATTGGCCAATATGTAATAAATGCTTATGAAAACAAAGAAATTGATGAAGTATATGTTGTGTATGCCAAGTTTGTCAACGTTTTACGACAGGTTCCTACGGTAGTTAAGCTTCTACCTATAGAGACACCTCCTGCTGAACAGACAGTAGGAGAACATGTCATAGATTACATTTATGAACCAAGTGCAGAGGAGATTTTGCTAAGTTTGTTGCCAAGATATGTGGGTAGCCTCATTTACAATGCGATGCTTGAAAGTAAAGCCAGTGAGCATGGCGCCAGGATGACGGCTATGGGCAACGCCACCGAGAATGCCGGAGAAATCATCGATAGTCTCACGCTGGCCATGAACAAAGCTAGACAGGCCGCCATAACCGATGAAATCCTGGATATAGTTGGTGGAGCTGAAGCTCTGAATAAAGGAGGAAAGTAGAGGATGGCGAATGTAACATATGGAGAGGTAACCCAGGTTATCGGCGCAGTTGTTGATATTCGTTTTAAGCCTGGTGAATTGCCTGACCTGATGAACGCTATTACTATAAAGTCAACCGACCAGGACGCCGATGCCAAAGTGACTGCTGATATCGATGTAACTCTGGAAGCCCTGCAGCATCTGGGCAATGATACGGTAAGATGTGTTGCGCTGCAGCCTACGGACGGAGTGTACCGCGGCATGAAATCTACCAACACCGGGGCTGCCATTAAGATTCCAGTTGGAGAAGGCTGTCTGGGAAGAATATTAAATGTTCTTGGTCTGCCGGTTGATGATGCCGGGCCAGTTACTGCAAGTGATTACTGGGAGATTCATCGCGATCCCCCCCTACTGGTTGATCAACTTCCAGCTACCGAATTGCTGGAAACAGGCATTAAAGTTACTGACCTGATCTGTCCTTACGCCAAGGGCGGGAAAATAGGACTGTTTGGTGGAGCAGGCGTTGGCAAGACCGTTATTATCCAGGAACTGATTAGAAATATCGCTTACGAGCACGGCGGATTTTCAGTGTTCACTGGGGTTGGCGAACGTACCCGTGAAGGAAACGATCTATGGGGTGAAATGGTCGAGTCCGGGGTTATCGATAAGGTTGCCTTGATATTCGGTCAGATGAATGAACCGCCCGGAGCCAGACTGCGGGTGGGATTAACCGGACTAACAGTAGCGGAATATTTCCGTGATGTCGTTGGAACTGACGTGTTGATATTCATTGATAACATATTCCGATTTGCCCAGGCTGGTAATGAAGTATCTGCCTTGCTCGGACGTATGCCATCTGCGGTTGGATATCAGCCTACCCTGGCAACTGACATGGGTCTATTGCAGGAACGGATCACCTCAACTAACAAAGGGTCAATAACTTCCGCTCAGGCAGTTTATGTCCCGGCTGACGACTTGACTGACCCTGCACCGGCGACTACCTTTGCTCATCTGGATGCGACCCTGGTTCTTTCCCGGGCCATTTCAGAAAAAGGTATTTATCCAGCTGTTGACCCACTGGATTCTACTTCCAGGATATTGGACCCCAACATTCTGGGAGAAAAACATTACTTTACCGCCCGCGGAGTACAGCAGATATTGCAGCGCTATAAAGAACTGCAGGATATCATAGCTATACTGGGTATGGATGAATTGAGTGATGAGGATAAGATCAT
>CAZHHJ010000158.1:0-5047 GCA_964531295.1 uncultured Syntrophomonas sp. | reverse complement strand
GATCGGAATCTGAAACCCATTGATATTTCATTAATGCAGCTATCCTGCGGGGACAATAATGTTCACTTACGGGAAAGATTTATAACAAATCGATTCTTTTATTGATTATATATTGGGAGTTAGTCCCAAAAGGTGTTAATATCTATTAGGGGAAAATTTTAAAACAAGAATCTTATCCAATAAGGAGTAAAAATGCTAAGCGAATCAATGATTAAGAATGAAGCCAGCAGCAGTGCTGTATATCAGCGGGGAATCCGGTATTACCATGAGGCCCGGGTAAAAAAGCTTAGTTTCGATAAATCCCATCGAAGTTTTAATGCCACTGTAGCGGGTGGAGTGGACTATGATGTAGCAGTACATTTCAATGAGAACCTGCTGGTTGATGATTATGATTGTGATTGCCCGGCTTATTATGAATATGAAGGTGCCTGCAAACATATCGTCGCCTTGATGAAAGCAATACGGGAAGAGTGGGATGTTTATTTTGCGCCCGTTTATAACGTGATTTCCTCTCCCGGGAGATCCCAGCCAGGTTCCCCAATATTAAAGAGTGACCACCTTACTACCACCCTGATGAATTTGTTCGAGCAAGATCTATGTGCGGGGCCTGGCTTAGGCGAGACAAAACTAGCAGCAAACACCATCCTCATTCCTATTTTTTGCCTTTCTGCGCTAGGTGGAAGAAAGCAACACAGCCTGGAGTTTCATATTGGAAATGACCGGCCTTATGTTGTTAAAGATCTTCCTGATTTCTTGGCTTCCTATCTGAACAAACGAGACCTTTACTTTGGGAAAAACTATACTTTCCGTCCCAGGGAGGCTATTTTTGATGAAACTTCGGCTGCCATAATGCAAATAATTATTGATGGCTATCGCGATGAAAAATATTTACAGGGTTGGTCCTCCTATGGGTATACATTGGGTTTAACCTTTTCCAACAAAAAATCCATGCGTTTGACCAACTCCATCTTACTCAGGTTTTTGAAGATTATGGAGGATAAAACCTTTGATGCTTACATAAATAATCACAAGATAAGCGGGATGCGCATTCATGAGGGCCGGCCACCTTTCCCGCTTAATCTGCAGGGTATAAATGGGGGCATCAAGTTATCACTGGATGCGGATAATTCGGAGTATTACGGGCTCGATGCAGATAACCGATATATTTATCACCAGGGTCTGATATATCATGTGGATAGTCACTTTGCACAGACCATAAGCCCTTTAATTGCTGCTTTTGCCCAGAATTCCCGGCCTGAGCTGGCGATTGGAGATAGCGATGTAGCTCGTTTTTTTTCAACGATCCGCCCGGCCCTGGAAAATGTCGCGGGTATTGAGGTGGAACCAGCTTTGTTGGAGAAGTATTATTTTGAGGAACCCGAAAGAAGAGTGTATTTTGATCGTTTTCAGTCTGGTATTGCAGCCCGAATTGAATTTCAGTACCAGGCCCATAGCTTGAATCCTGCCCTGCCGCAGAATAGTGAAGCGATTAAAAATCTGGATGGGAAAGTGCTGTTGCGGTCCATCCAAAAAGAAAAACAACTTATGAATATTTTCCACCGATATCAGTTTCAATTGATTCAAGGGTCATTCGTGCAGGAAGATGAAGAACTGGTTTTCAAATTTCTCCAGGATGCTTTACCTGAACTGGAAACACTGGCCGAGCTTTTTTATTCCGATGATTTCAAAGGCAGAATCGACCATAATGCCAGAGTTTTCCCCGGCGTAAAGATGAATATCGGTAATGGCCTTTTAGAATTATCTCTTGAATACCAGGATATTTCCCCTCAGGAATTTATCGGATTACTAAAATCCTATAAGATGAAGAAAACCTACCACCGCTTGAAAAACGGAAGTTATCTGGCTCTGGATAACAATGAACTCAAAGGGGTCGCTGAGCTTATGGCTGAACTAGATGTCAGCAGTCATCAGATAGTTGCGGGTGAAATTAAAGTCCCCTCCTACCGCGCACCCTACCTTGATCAAGCCGCCCGGGAAAGGGGACTTCATATCAAAGGCAATAGGGCCTTCAAGACCCTGGTGCGAGAAATCCGCGAACCTCAGGAAGCCGATTATGAACTCCCTGCGCAGATTGAGGCCACCTTGCGGCATTATCAAGAGAACGGCTTCAAGTGGCTAAAATCCTTATCTGCTCATGGATTTGGGGGTATTCTAGCTGATGATATGGGTTTGGGCAAAACGCTGCAGGTACTCACCCTGCTGCTTTCGGAAAAAGCGCAAGGCGGTCGGACATCACTGGCTATTGTCCCGACTTCATTAATGTACCACTGGCAGGACGAAGCCCGGCGTTTCACTCCGGATCTAGAGGTTGCCGTTATATCGGGAAATAAGTGGGAACGCCGGGAAGTTCTGAGTTCTCTGGATACGCCGGATCTTATTGTAACTTCTTATGCCCTTATCAGACGGGATCTAGCCCTATATCAGGACATCCAATTCAGATACTGTATTCTGGATGAGGCGCAAAATATTAAAAACCCCCATACTCAGGCAGCCCAAGCTGTCAAGAAAATTCAGGCCTCGGCCCGCTTCGCCCTTACCGGAACACCGATAGAGAACTCCTTGAGTGAACTCTGGTCTATCTTTGATTTTTTGATGCCCGGATATCTCTTAAGTCATAATAAATTCAAGAGCCGCTATGAAGTGCCCATTGTAAAAAATAATCAGCCCGAAGCCATACAGGAATTAAAAAGGCATATCCAGCCTTTTGTTTTGAGAAGAATGAAAAAGGAAGTGCTTAAAGAACTGCCGGCCAAAACAGAAAATAAGATGTCCAATCCCATGACTGCCGAACAGCGCAAACTCTATCTAGCCTACCTCTTCCAAGCCCAACAGGACTTTCGGGAGGAAGTACAGAAACATGGTTTTGATCGAAGTCAAATTAAGATCCTATCAATCTTAACCAGACTGAGGCAGATTTGCTGCCACCCTTCACTATTTATAGAAAACTACAGCGGAGGAAGCGGCAAACTGGAGCTATTAATGGAAGTCCTGACCGATGCGGTTGACAGTGGACACCGCATACTGGTATTTTCTCAGTTTACCAGTATGCTGAGCCTGATAAAGACAGAACTCGACCACGCCTCGATTTCTTATTATTATCTGGACGGCTCAACCGCTGCCAAAGAGCGCATGAAACTCGTTCATTCATTTAACGCCGGCCAGCAGAAAGTATTTCTGATTTCACTCAAAGCAGGAGGAACCGGATTGAATCTGACCGGTGCTGATGTAGTTATTCACTACGATCCTTGGTGGAATCCGGCCGTGGAAGATCAGGCCACTGACAGAGCTTATCGCATCGGGCAGAAGAATGCGGTTCAGGTAATAAAACTTATCAGTAAAGACAGCATAGAAGAGAAGATTTTCGAACTGCAAGCCAAAAAGAAAGCATTGATTGATGCCGTGATTCAACCTGGCGAGAATTTCTTGAGTAAAATGAGTGAAGAAGACATTCGCATGTTGTTTGAAGTCTGATTGCGCCATGATAGTACCAGGCTCTGTATCCCCTACAAGATTCCAGTAACAGCGATAGTGAAATATGGTAATCAGCCGCCTGCAACACGGTACCAACAATGCGATCCCTAAAATCTTTCCGCGGCAGATTTAAGCGGATTTAAAGGGGATATTGAGCATCTTACGAAACATATAAGTCCATTGTTCAACAGTTTGATGACTGAAAAGTATATTTTAATAAATTTTCGTATTTTGTGACCTGCTAAAGTAATACAATAACAGTAAGCAATTTACATGTTGCGGGGACTCAGATTGGGAAAATGGGAAAGGAGGAAGAAGATGAATTTTATTGGCAACATTATTTGGCTGATCTTTGGCGGTATTATTGCGGCTATTTTATGGTCTATAGCCGGTCTCGTTTTATGTATAACGGTTATTGGGATACCGTTTGGGCTTCAATGTTTCAAGATTGCTAAATTTGTATTATGGCCTTTTGGAAAAGAAATAGAACTTGGTCATTTTGGAGCTGGCGGATTGATCTTCAATATCATTTGGATCATTGTTTTTGGCTGGGAGTTTGCCATAGCCCATGCCATTATTGGTTTGGCTTTTTGCATAACAATTGTAGGTATACCATTTGGCCTCCAGCACTTTAAATTCGCCGCACTGGGGTTCATCCCGTTTGGAGCTAAAATACTGCAGAAATGATAGATTGAGAAGGGCCTAAAACAAGATGGGCTTTCTTTTCCTGAATCAGAAAGCCAGATTGATTATTTAACCGTGCCTATTTAATGGGAGTCTGTTCCTGCGGAGAATAAAAAAGCTGCAGCCAAATAACTTATTTGCGTCAGATAGAAATGGAAGCCGAAAACTTGCCCTGGAAACGCGGCTTTAATTATTTGTGCTCATAGCAAAGGCGTCAGGTTCAGCCCTAACGCCGTCTGTCTGATGAGAGGATTTCTTATTATTAATTAAACCTGCTTCAAAGCTAATTCCTCGACCGCCTCTTCTTTTCCAGGAATGTTTCATGTGTTCTTGTCATTTTGGGAGGCTTGGGCGCTTCAGAAGTATCTAATTTTTCATCTGCGTCCAGTGTTTCTGACTCGTCAAGCATTTCTGCTGACTTGCTTGTTTCGGGCGATTCTTGTTCTTCTGATACTTCGGGTATTTCCGGCGTCTCAGGCGTTCCACGTTCCTCGGATAGTTCGGATATTTCCAGTGTTTCTGGTTCTTCAGGCATTTCTAGCTTTTCCAGAGCAGCAGATTTTTCGCTTGTGTTAGTTGTTGCGGGCATTTCGGGACTTTCTTGCGTTTCTGCTATTTCGCTTATTGCAAGTGTTTTGATTTGCACTTCTTCTGATCTTTCCAAGCTTTCAATATCCACTACGGAATGTATGGGTTTTTTAACGGTGACAAATAGGCTGCTGCAAAAGGAACAGGTTTTATCATCTGATAAGGGGGTAGCGGATTTGCTCCACTGCTGACAAGATTTGCAATATAACCAATAGGCCACTATTATTATCTCCTCTCTATTATTTTTAGGTTTTTCTTCAATTAGCTCTTGTTTTCATAGAAT
>CAZHHJ010000157.1:0-5083 GCA_964531295.1 uncultured Syntrophomonas sp. | reverse complement strand
CGACCCGCCTAACTCACGACTAAAGGTCACGAGTGTGCGGCGGGTTAAGCATCAAACTTCCTTCGCCACCTATAAAAATAGGTTCTTATTTGGGGGGGCTTCTTGCATGACTTAGTTAAATTACCGAAGTGAAATACCCTAATATGGCATCAATCCAATTCACTCAATCTTTCGATAGCCATTTTGTAGATTCGAGAATCATCGCGAGGACCGATGGCTATAATGCCCATATCTACAATGCCATTATCGTCTTTAGATGGCCGGTAGATTATTCTTAAATTCAGACTTTTGCTTTTGATCTTGCCAAACTGGTGTAATTGCCCCTCACAACGGTTACCGTTACCTTCAGGTTTTAGTAGCGCGCCTTTTTCAGCTTGTTTTAAAATCAGCTTTAATATATCATTTCTCTTACCAGTAGCGAACGATTTATAGTCCTGCATAGCGGATGGTGAGAATAACACCCTTGTTTTGTATTTTTCAAGAATCAGCGTATTTAGTTGTTCTATCTTACTTTGACCATTATTCATCATCTAGCTCCAAATTAGTAATGCTATCAATTAGTTTATCTAATTCAAAATCGTTCGCGTCAATTACTTCAGATAGGGATAATACTGCCTTTTCATCCTTACGCTGTAGGGCTATTTGGTACATATGTTCATCTAAGGTTTTTTCAAAGACTTCCTGGATTTTTAACAAACGCACATAGTGCTCCAGATCAACCAACACCGCTGTAGCATCCCGGTTCTTTGCGTTTTGTATAACATAAATCTCGGATGTCTCTTCACCGGCATATTTATTAAGAATTTCTGATAACCTATTGCTGCGGGTAAGGTCAGTAACCGTTAATACATTATCCTTCAAAAAATTAAGAGTTTGAGACGTTGCTATCTTTTTCTTATTTATAATGTCCACGCTCACCTTTCTTCACTTCCTTTACTTAATAGTATATGATTAGCGTGTTGTCTTATGTGTTAATTATATCACTGTTGACGCAACATACTCAAACAAAGCGGCCTGAATATTATCTGGCGTTTCTTTGATTATTAATACCCTGGTAGCTAATTACAAACCCGTTACCGGCTTCTATTATCGTAGGCACTTCATGGGGCGCCATCGCTAATACATTCTGCCCTCCATGTACTTTGTGCCAATGCTTGCTTGCCTTATCGGATGCATCCCCTTCTTTGTACAGCAGAAGAACCCCCTCATTGGGTGATATCCGTGAACAGATATCTAGGCTGGCTCCACAATCGACTACAACAATCGAAAACTTATCCCTTATTTGGTCCACCAATGCTTGGGTATCATAATGTGCGGATATGTGTTTATAAGGATCTATCGGCCACACATATACCCCCGCCCATTTTACTGGTGCATCGGCCTTTAGTATTCGCCAATCGGCCGTAATAAGCTGTTTCTCCGGTATCCCGATCGTTATAGCGGCTGTGCTTTCCGGGGACGCGCATACCAAAGCTGAGTTATTTATGGAGTTAACCAGCTTCACAGCGACTTCGCCGGCTGCCGCTGGCCTTGATGGACAAACTACATAAATTGTACCATTTTTATGAACCGTATGGCTTTTTTCGTTAGTCCTTACCCCAGGTAATACCTATAAATTGGGTTTTGGCTTAAGTTTTTCAACGATTTCAGCTAGTGACATACATATTATGGCATCATACGAACGGGTTGTCTTTGACCAGCCAATAACGGCTTTAAAAACCTGGCCGAACCTACTCTCAGGAATAATACTAAAAACAAGAAAAGCCCCGCAGATTCGTTCCGCGAAGGCTTTCTCATGTCCTGGGCAAAAGTCAACATTACCAAGGGTATCACGACCGCGATGCTTGGTTCCGCCAAGCTACCATAAAGCCGCGCTCTACAAAAGCCCATGCCAACCTGCAGTCTTAAACTTGAGATTTAAGCCCCGGTGCGCTCCAGCAAGCGTTCCCATTTTTGATCTACATATCCTTGCGCTTCTTCAATCATCCACTCATGGCCTTTTTGGAACATATGGCGAAACCTGCCCTGAGCACGGAGAAAATCTTCCACGGGCAGCTTTTTCTTGGGTATATAGCTCAAACGCCATACTCCCTCCTCTACTTCGTAAAGGGGCCAAACGCACGTATCTACCGCCAGCTTGGTTATCTCGGCCAGCTTTTCCATAGGGTAGTCCCAACCTCTGGGGCAGGGGGACAATATGTTCAAAAAGCAAGGGCCCTCAGTATAGATGGCTTTATAAGACTTGGTGTGCAGATCCTTGAAATTCCCTATAGGGGCAGTCTGAGCTGCATAAGGGATGTTATGAGCAACCAAAATCTCAGTCAGATCTTTTTTATTTTGTCTTTTTCCCTGCCCTGCAGACCCTACCGGTGAAGTAGTGGTGCGGGCAAATTGAGGGGTGGAAGATGAACGCTGGATGCCGGTGTTCATGTACGCCTCGTTGTCATAGCAGACGTAAACCATGTCATGACCGCGCTCCATGGCGCCGGAAAGGGATTGAAACCCAATATCATAAGTACCGCCATCACCGGCAAAAGTGATAAATTTGACGTTGCCTTCCACCTTGCCGCGGCGTTTCAAAGCATTATAAGCGGCTTCCACTCCAGAACAAGTAGCCGCGGAGTTTTCAAAAGCCGAATGAATAAAGCTGTCCATATAGGCAGTGTAAGGATACATAAAAGTGGAGACCTCCAGACAACCGGTAGCATTAACCACCACTGCCCGGTCCTCTTTATCCAGGGCTCGCAGAACCCCGGACACCACCACCCCGGCGCCACAGCCAGCGCAGAGTCGATGCCCTCCGGTGAGACGGACTGGCTTTTCTACCTCCCGTTTCAGGTTGTATACCTTGCTCATGCTATCTCCTCCTTGGACCTCTGTCCCATATGAGTATATACCGGTCCAGTCTGGCCGGTGGCAGCAATATCCGCCAGGCGCCCAAACACGTTTTCAATATCCTCGACCTTTACGTCCCGGCCGCCCAGACCGTACACAATGTCAACCAGATAAGGGCGTTCCTTCAGATCATAAAGAGCACTGCGGGTCTCGGCAAATAAAGGACCTCCGTGGGCCGAAAAACCTTCGGACTTATCCATAACCGCTACAGCCCTGGTACTCGCTAACGCTCGGGCCAGTTCCTCGCCCGGGAAAGGGCGGAATACTCTGATTTTAACCAGCCCGACTTTTACACCATCATCCCGCAGCTTATCAACCGCCGCCTTAGCAGTGCCGGCGCTGGATCCTATCATAACCACAGCCAGCTCTGCATCTTCCATCATATATTCTTCCAACAGGCCATAGCGTCGGCCGGAAATCTTTTTAAACGCTGCAGCAACCTCCAATATGCGAGCCTTGGTCGCCTTCATAGCCTCAGCCTCCTGGACCTTGTGTTCCATGTAGTAGGCACTCACATCGTAGGGTCCCACTGCTAATGGATTTTCTTTTTTCAGCAGATAGTTTTCCGGATTATATTCCCCCACGAACTTGCGCACCACATCGGTTTCCAAAAGCTCTATATTCTCTACCGCATGACTGGTAATGAAGCCATCCATACAGCTCATCACCGGCAAGCGTACGTTGGGGGCCTCGCCGATAGGCATAGCCATTATAAAATTATCGTAGGCCTCCTGATTGTTTTCGGCATAGATTTGGATCCAGCCGGAATCACGAGCTCCCATAGAGTCGGAATAGTCGTTATTTATGTTAATTGGCCCCGACAGGGCCCGGTTGACACAGGCCAGGGTAATAGGCAAGCGGCATGAAGCCGCCACATATAAAAGCTCATACATCAAGGCCAGACCACAGGATGAAGTAGCACTGACGGATCTGGCTCCAGCAGCTTGCGCCGCAATGCACACCGACATGGAACTATGCTCAGACTCCACAGTTACGTATTCAGTATTGACCTCGCCGTTGGCCACATAATCGGCAAAGTATTCAGGGATTTCTGTCGAGGGAGTTATAGGGAAGGCCCCCATGACATCAGGATTTATCTGCTTCATGGCATAAGCTACCGCCTCATTACCGGAAAGGGGCTTGCTCATTTAGCCTCACCTCCAGTGACCATAGTAATCGCCCCCGGAAAGGGGCAGACCTCTACACAGATGCCACAGCCCTTGCAGTGAATATAATCAAAGTCCAGACGTTTACCATCCTGCACCGGAATGGCACTGTCCGGGCAGAATGGGATACAAAGCATACAGTGTTTACATTTTTCTACATGAAAAATGGGCGTGTTGGTCCGCCAGGTACCAGTATTGAAGGCCCGTGCGGTTCCTGCTTCGTAGATCTCCCCTCCGGGGGTCAGATCCTGCCAGGGGGTACTTTCGTTGATGTCTTTGGCATAAATCATCCTACCTGCACCTCCTCCATGGATTTTTTTAATGTTGCCATGTTCCCCTCGATAAGCTGGGGTTGGGCAGCGAATTTATGTTTAAATGATTCTTCTATATGCGCTAAAAAACGCTCGCTTTCCAAAACGCCGCTCACCTTAACCACAGCGGCCAACATAGGGGTATTCGGAAAGTTTGCTCCCAAAATCTCTTCCGAAATGCGGCGGGCATCTATAGTACAGACTGTTCCGGTCCATCCCCTCAGCCGGGGAAGCATCTCCTGAGGAGAACCGGGGGTGTTAATAATTATCGCACCGCCCTCTTTCAGGCCTCCGGTAACATCAACACTGTTTAAGAGGCTTTCATCCACTACTACCACGTAATCCGGATAGTAAATGTTAGAATGGACTGTAGAGCGTTTTTCACTGATGCGATTATAAGCTGTAATAGGTGCTCCCATACGTTCGGGGCCATACTCTGGGAATCCCTGTACGAATTTTCCTTCTAAACCAGCCACATCCGCCAGCAGCAGGCAGGCCATCTTGGCTCCCTGTCCGCCCCGGCCGTGCCAGCGAATTTCTACCAAATCATTGCTTGCCATTGCTTTTTCCTCCACTCATAATTATTTATAAAAACACAAGCTAGGCGCGCCAAATCTGTCCCCTTAGCGCACGCCTAGCAGTACTTTGGCCCTTGGCAAATGCCATAAGTATGGCATTTCTATATTATTTCAAAGTAAAAAGGCTTTCGTC
>CAZHHJ010000156.1:0-5132 GCA_964531295.1 uncultured Syntrophomonas sp. | reverse complement strand
GCAAATCAGATAATAAGTGCTTCGGCCCGGCTAGAAAAGGAACAGGGATATTTTGTGTAGAAAAGAGTAATGCAAAGACCTGATAATGAAGGGTCAAAGCAACATTATCTTTTCCACCTTATAGATTTGGATCCCCAACGATGCTTAAAAACAGGTGATTGGCAGCTATACTTTTTCACGGATCATCGCCCAAACTTCTCGAGCTTGTTTTTCTATATTTGGATAAGTCTTAATATTTTTACTATTAAGAGCCTGGTTAAGCCATAAAACTGCTTCATGATAGTGGCCCGTGCGACGTTGAATATCGCCAATGATATAGGCCAGTTGTACATCGGACAGTTGATTTTCTGCTTCGCTGGTATAGGCATCAATATAAGATTCCAGGGCCTGGTTCAGGCAACGTTGTTCAATGTCATCCAGGCCATATTCACGTGCAATCCAGGCCATGCTCAGTATTAGCCCGGCTATTTGACTTGAAGGCAGGTCCTTCATCCGGGCTGATTCTATAGACAGGTTAAAAGTCAGCAGGCTTAAGTTCAAATCCCGAGGTCCCCCCAAAACGGGCAGGTTCTTATGGTCTTTATGTGCGGCCAGTATTTTCTGACATGCATGGTCTGAGAGAGGTTGCTCAAACTTACTGTATGGTGCGGCATACAGGCAGGAGGGACAGACTGCGATAGTATAGTGCAGCGGGCTGGGGCCCCGGTAAATAATATGCCGGTCAGATTCAATTTCTGCAGTATTTATAGCCGAGCTCTTTACGCTCATAGATGTAAATTTTTCGCTACAGACCGGGCAGTTGAAATGGCGTTCAAATAAAGGGGACTGGTTCAATTGGAATGTAGGCCTCCTTTGCGACAAAATAGTCCAAATGTCCTGAATAAAATAATTATATAATAAAATTAGCTAAATTACTAGGACATATGACAAAATAATATTACTTTTATTCTAAGCTATTATCTGATGCTGGTCTCTACCCTGCTTAGCGCAACCTTTCAGGTCCTTTCCGATTTAGCCGTAACCCCATGTATCTGGGGTTTACCATGATACTGCTGGGAGAAGTGATATTTATTGGAACTTTGCTGTCGTTGGTCTTTCCCTTAATTTTCATGATGATTTGTCAGCTGTTGTACATTCGGGCAGAAAAATCCCTGGAAGATGTATTTGGAAGCGACTATACTGATTATAAGCGCGGAGTGAGGCGATGGCTGTAAGATGCAGCATGTGGGAGGTGAAAAAAATGGCCCCGTATCTATCCCCGGCCTTGGAAGATTATTTGCGAGCTATTACCGACCTTTCTGAGCAAGAGATAAAAGGGGTAAGGATCAGCGATATTGCTAATAAATTAAATATTGCCAAGCCCAGTGTCATTCAAGCTGTAAGCGATCTCAAGAAAAAAGGCCTGGTTAAGCAGGAACCATACAGCCCGGTATATTTAACCCGGGAAGGTTTAAAAAAAGGGAGAGAAGTAACGTATAGGCATGATGTTATTCGTGCTTATTTGGAATGCCTACTTTCTGTTTCACCCATTACAGCAGAGCATGATGCTTGCAGAATGGAGCATATTATTAGTGAACAGACTTTCAAGAATATGGAGCAAAAACTGCGGGGGGTAAACCTGCTTGATCAAGAAGTTTGGTCCGGTAGGGATGACCAACCGCTAACCCTGGCAGCGTTGCGACCAGGAGAAAAGGGGCGAATAAAGAAGGTTGGGACTCAGGATACTGTGCTGCGAAGGCGCTTGTTGGATATGGGGGTGGTGCCGGGTGCTGAACTGCTGGTAGAAAGGATGGCTCCGCTGGGTGACCCCATAGAAATAGAGATACAGGGATTCCATCTCAGTCTGCGGTGCTCCGAAGCAGAGATGGTTATAGTTGAGCAAATATGAAATGTTAACATGTTATGGCAGTGTAGGTATTACTGATACAGGCAGCAGACCGGTTTATTCCTGAAAGCGTTCGGGGAAAGAGTGTTCCCCGGGAGAAGTATCTTTCCGACTAAGGGCTCCGGCTAGTACAGCAGTTATTGGTACCGATACTATCAGGCCGATACTGCCCGCCACTGCACGCAGCACTTCGCTGGCTATGAATTCAGTATTCAGCCAGTATACGGAAGGGGCCTGGTAAGATACATAGAGCACCAGAAAGGGCAGGGCTCCACCTGCATAGGCCAGAATCAAGGTATTGGCCATGGTCCCCATGATATCTCGACCTACCTGCATTCCCGCCCGGGTAAGCTGAACAGGGGACAGGTTGGGATTAGCCTTCTTAACTTCCTCCACTGCAGAAGCCACGGACATGGCAACGTCCATAACAGCACCCAAAGCACCCAGCAATATACCTGAGAATAGAATACCCTGGGTATTAATGTGAATATTTTCGATATACAGGAGCATACGCTCCTCTTCTGTTCCTAAACCTTGCAGGGAGGCCAGATCACCACCGATTAGGACTGCCAGCAGTCCGGCTATTAACAGGCCGCCGGCCGTGCCCAACGTGGCAGCCAGGGCCTTACGGCTAAAACCTGCTACTACCAGCATGGTGAGCAGGGTAACCCCTATTAATACCGGCAGGGTTACCAACAGGGGTGAGTGTCCCTGGGCCAGAGCCGGCAGTAAAACCAGAAAAATACCAGCTCCAGTAAAGCCCAATCCTACCAGAGCCTTCACTCCCTGCAGGCCTCCGATTAGCACCAGGAGGCCCATGAAAATCCCCAGCAAGATTTTATAAGAATTGCTGCGTACTTTTTCTACCACGTAAACCTCAGTAATTTCAGCTTGGCCAGCTTCTGCCGTTGCGCCTTCGGTGATATAAACAATGACCCGGTCATCTTCCGCTATTACTATATCGATACCAGCACTGCCAGATAGAGTGTTGCGAGCTTCAAGAATCTGGCCAGAATACTTGCCATCCAGAACTTCAAGTTTAACTAACTGTTCCTGCACCATGTGAGTATTGCTGTCAGCGTTATCGCTAAGTGACTTTATCTCAAGTACCCTGGCTTTTACATAATATTCTTGTATGGTATCCTGAGCGGTACTTGAATAACTTTCCGCTGCACTGGCAGAATTAATGGAAATAAAAATAAATAATAATATTAATGAAAACGTTCTAATATGCCTAAACATAGCGGCCTCCTTGATTTATAATTCGTTATTAGCATATAGAATTTACCATCTATGCTTTATAAAAGTATAGACGGCCTAAGTGTTTTTGACAACCGAACAGGGTTAAGTTACTGTAATTAAATGGATCAATATTGCCCTTATCAGGATAAGCCTATTCTATTATACTGCTTATAAGCTAGAAGAAGAATCAGGAGGTAAGGTAATGGATAATACCACTAATTCAGGTTATATGCAAAGCTTGTTGATATCAGAACCATTAAGGGAACCGGTACTCAAAACGGCAATACTAAGCCTGAATCTGCCTGCGGGCAGCAAAGGGTTAGATCTAGGATGCGGTCTGGGCCTGGGTACACGGTTGGCAGCGGGCCTGATTGGTCCTGAAGGACATGTGACGGGACTTGATACCAACCGGGTATTTATCGAAAAAGCCCGCATTCTAGCCGATCAGACATCTTGCGGACGGAGTATCACGTTCCAGGTTGGTGATGCCAGGCAGCTGCCGTGGGATGATAATACCTTTGATTGGGCTTCAAGTGTGGATTTTATAGGATACGGCTCTATGAATACAGTTGAGTTCTTAAGAGAATTAGTGAGGGTGGTAAAGCCGGGAGGTATAGTATTCATTATGAGTTGGTCATCTCAGATGATGCTCCCTGGTTATCCTTTTTTGGAAGCGCTATTGAATGCCAGTTCTGCAGGAATAGCCCCATTTAAGAACAATATGAAACCAGCCCAGCATTTTTTGCGCGGACGCAGCTGGTTCAGCCAGGCTGGACTTCTCCATGCTCAGGCTCAAACTTATGTAGGGAGTATAAATTCTCCCTTGAGCAACGAACTGCGTGATGCAATGATCGACTTACTGCAGATGCGTTGGGCCTATAGTCAGGCTGAGGTCTCGGCCGAGGTGAGGGGAGAATACCAGCGTTTGTGTAGTGTAGAATCTCCTGATTTCATCTTAAATCTGCCCGAATACTATGCTTTCTTTACTTATACTATGATTTATGGCCAGGTTCCCTAAATACCAACGGAGGGGGTATATAAGAAATAATGAGAGGAGTCTGAGTTATCAGCACTATGAAAAATTTATGTCTTGACAAAGCGAAAACAAATGATTAATATAAAAATTGAAATGATAATGAATATCAATATCATGATTGGATGTATGTCAGTCTTTGAAAGACGGGCTATATATTTTAATAAAAGTGTTAGTGTAGACTAACACTTTGCGAGGCAACAGTCGTGAGGGCTTGTAGTTTCTTAGCAACCGCGATAATTGTTACTCGCGGCAGAAGGATTTTCGAAGAGGGAAACTGTGGTTTATGCGGCCAGGACTGGGGTTCTTGTCCGCATACCAAGCAGGATAAGGAAATATATAGGCTTAGAGCCAGGGGAGATAAGTGAAAATGAGAGGTAAAAGCTTAAGCGATCTAGAGCCAGGACAAAAAGCCAGAGTAGCCAAAATTAGCGGTAGTGGTTCCATAAAGAGAAGAATCCTGGATATGGGTTTGGTTCCTGGTTCTGAGATAGAGATGGAGCGTTATGCGCCACTGGGTGACCCGGTGGAAGTTAAGCTTAAAGGCTGCCACCTTTCGCTGCGAAAAGAAGAGGCAGAAAAAATAATTTTATATTAGCGAGACAGGGAGGGGAAGCTCTTGGAAAAGAAGATCGTTATTGCTCTGGCGGGCAATCCCAATTCGGGGAAAACGACGGTTTTCAACGCTCTGACCGGTTCGCGCCAGCACATAGGGAACTGGCCAGGCGTCACAGGCGAGCGCAAAGAGGGTTTTTTCGCGGTTGACGGGCGCGAGGTGCGCGTTGTCGATATACCCGGGATTTATTCGCTCACGGCGGTGAGCGAGGACGAGCGCGTCTCGGTTGAATACGTGCTGGGAGGGGAGGCCGATCTTTTCGTAAACGTCATAGACGGCACAAATATCGAGCGCAACCTCTATCTCACGCTTCTGCTTTCGGAGTTGCGCGTGCCAATGGTTCATGTGGTTACGAT
>CAZHHJ010000155.1:0-5153 GCA_964531295.1 uncultured Syntrophomonas sp. | reverse complement strand
GGCCGCACAGGGTAGTTTGTTGCAAGTAACCTCCCTGATCGATAAAAGTGTAAGTAAAGGCATACTGCACAAAAATACCGCAGCAAGGAAGAAATCAGCCCTTACCCTAAAATTTAACGTGCTTGCAAAATAAAAAAAACCTGTCTTAAGACAGGTTTTTTGTTTTAGGAGTTGACAGTGGGGACGGTTTTGGTTGTGAATCTGTATTACATATCTCTATTATTAATCCTTCCATGAGAATTATCGCATCCTGGGAAGTACTCTTTATTTTAAAATCGCAGTCAAAGCAAACCGAAAAAATTCGCTTGATTTCTTCCCAGGAGAAATGTCGTCCAGAATCTGCAAATTTCCTGACCGGGAAGTCTTTCATGGAAGTTATTTCTGCTATTTGCTTATTATCATAACCCTTTTCCTGGTACGCTTTTACCTTAGCCATACCGGCGAACTGCCGGGCCGTCATATTCAAAAATAGCAACGGGTATTCTCCTTGCTCCAGCAGTTGGTGGAATGCTTGCATAGAACCGGGCAAATCTCTTCTCAGTAAAGAGTCGGTTACTTTAAATACTTTTATTTCATCGCGCCCACTCAATTCTTTTTCGATATCTTGCTCATTTATGATCCGTCCCTCTACCTGTAAACAGAGTTTTTCGATCAGATTATAGAGGTAATACATATCCTGACCACTGTTAATCAACCGATTAAGCACCTCTGGGGTACAGGATCGTTCTCGGGCGGCAAATTGATCCTTAATCCATCCACTGAGATATTTAGTATTCGGATATTTGCATTCGATTATCTGGGCCTCTTTGCTAAGCCTCTTGATCAGGGCATTGGTCTTTTCCAGCACTTCAGCGGTTAAGATCAACGTCTGACCCTGGGGAGCACTATCCAGATAATCGTTGATTACCCGGATGAATTCTTCGCTTTTGTTTCCCCTTTTCTTTCCTTTCCCTAACCAATAAGGTCTCTTTATAACCGCCACTCGATACAGGTTAAAAAGAGGGCTGAACTCCAAGTGTTCCCGTAATTCACGGGGACTAATCTCATCCGTGTCCAGATGCAGAACTTCAGGTTCTTCTCCTACCCGTTCACTGACCTGCTCTACTATTTTTTTTACTTGTTGATCCAGTAAAAATTGCTCTTTCCCCCACAGGAAATACAGGCTACTTTCTTTCATTGGCAATCTCCCGATAAGATTCTCTTTACCATTATACCAGTTAACCTCAAAAGCATAACAAACATTATTATATATAGGACGGCATATGCTATAATCTAGGGCGATAGAGTTATTAAATTCAATATAAGTAAAGATTTTGCATCCTTTTTATAGTAATGATGCTGATTAGCGGGGGGGTATATTAAATGGCCACAAATTATGACGTAATCATAATCGGCGCAGGTCCAGCCGGCATCTTTGCAGCTCTGGAAATTACCCGGAAAAGCTCGCTAAAAGTACTTATGCTGGAAAAAGGGCGAACCGTTGATAAAAGGAAATGTCTAATCGGCGATACTGCAGATGCCTGTGTTAATTGCCAACCCTGTTCTATAATGTGCGGATGGGGAGGAGCCGGGGCCTTTTCTGATGGCAAACTAACTTTGACCACCGAATTTGGAGGCTGGCTGCACGAATACATAGGCAAAGAAAAACTGCAATTACTAATTGATTATGCAGATAGTATATATGTTAAATATGGTGCTCCAGACCGGCTTTTCGGGCAGGATACGGGGAAAATTGAGGATCTTAAACTCAGATCGGCCCGGGCCGGATTAAAATTGATACCAGCCCGTATAAGGCACATGGGCACAGAAAACACGGCCAGAGTATTAAGCAACATTTATAACGACCTCAAAGAAAAACAGACTATTCAAACCACAGAAATCGTGCAAGAAATATTGGTAAATAACAAGCGGGTGCAGGGCGTAAAGACCGGCAGCGGCACTTATTATGCTCCACTTATTATTGCTGCACCAGGCCGGGATGGAGCCCAGTGGTTTGCGAGGCAGGCTAAATCCCTGGGTATGAATATGCAAAATAACCAGGTCGATATCGGGGTGCGGGTAGAGGTCCCGGCTGTAAGCATGCAAGAATATACCGATAATATATGGGAACCCAAGCTCATTTTCAATACCCGTGAATTTGACGATATAGTCAGAACCTTTTGCGTAAACCCCAATGGTCACGTAGTTATGGAAAATACTAACGGAATAATTACCGTTAATGGCCATGCTTATGCTGAAAGTAAGAGCAGCAATACTAATTTCGCTCTTTTAATGAGCCAGGAATTCACCCAGCCTTTTAATCGTCCCATATTATATGGCCGGCGCATTGCCAGTCTGGCCAATATGTTAAGCGGTTCTATCATAGTACAGCGCTATGGAGATTTAAAACAAGGACGGCGCTCCACGCCCGCGCGACTGCAAAAAGGCCTGGTAGAACCAACCCTTAAAGGTGCGGTACCGGGAGATCTATCCCTGGTACTACCCCACCGTTATATGGTGGGCATCACAGATTGTCTGGAAGCGCTGGATAAAGCTATGCCAGGTGTGGCTTCCGGCCACACCCTGCTTTATGGAATCGAAGCCAAATTCTATTCTGCCCGGCCCAGTCTGAGTAGTTCCTTACAAACTGAGATCGAAGGCTTATGGGCAATAGGAGATGGAGCCGGTGTCACCCGGGGTTTGATCCAGGCCAGTGCCTCAGGGATTATTGCAGCCGCGGATATAATGAAGAAAAACCTGCCCAATTAGAAAGGTAATTAGCTTATGAAGAAATTAACCGAAGAGGTCCTGTATACTGGAAATTGGATAACTCTTAAAGTTGTGAGTCTATCCGGGCGGGATGGACAGATTATACAATGGGAGTGTGTAGAACGTAAAAACCGGCAAAGAGGAATGGTAATCATCCCCCGGGTGCTGCCATCGAACAGAATTGTCCTGGTCAAACAATATCGTCCGGCCATCAGTAATTATATTATAGCTTTTCCGGCGGGCATGGCAGATTCGGAGAACATTGAACAAGAAGCCCTAAGGGAATTACAGGAAGAAACCGGTTTTACTGGCAGAGTAAGCAGGCTCAGCCCTCCGCTCAAGAGCAATCCAGCTTTTATAGATGATTACGTCTATGTGATAAATGTAGAAATAGATGAAACCGCCCCCCCCAACCTGGCACCGGTTCAAAAGCTAGGAGCAGGAGAAGATATTGAAGTCCTGCTCGTGAAGGAAGAAGAACTGCTGTCTTTTCTGGAAGAACAACGTAATCAGGGCCTGGAAATCGGTATCGGTCCCTGGTACGTTTTTGCCTCCAGGTAGCAACGTAACAAGGGGACGGTTCTCTTGTTACGTAAATCGGAGGAAGTTATGGAACTAACTAAGATAAACGGAAATACCTATTACATACCTGCGCCAACTAATATCGGGGTGTTCCAGTTTAAAGACAAATACTCTTTGTTAATTGACACTGGCAGTGGCAACAGCGAAGCCAGGAAAATAAGCGCCCTGTTGTCTGCACGTGGTATATCCATAAAATACATTATCAACAGCCACGAGCACTTTGACCACTGTGGAGGAAATGTTTTTTTTGAAGAAAACTTTCCCGGGAGTATCTTTTACAGCTCCCGGGAATCTTCCTTGTTTATTGAAAATGCCTATCTCTTTCCCCTATATATTTTTGGTGGTAATCCACCCCATGAACTAAGCAAAGATTATGTGAAAAACAAACAAGGAAATATTGATCAATTGCTGAATGCAGGAACTGAGAAAATCAACAACGAAAAATTTGATATCATTCCCCTGCCCGGACATGCCCGCGGGCAAATCGGGGTGGGCACTAGGGATAATGTATGTTTTTTGGGAGATGCTCTGTTTAGCCCGGATATTCTAAAGAAATATTCTGTTCCTTTTATTATGGACGTACAGACACAACTGGATACTTATAATACGCTGGAAAACCTGAACTATGATTATTATGTTCTGGGCCATGCCTTACAAGTATATACTAAAGACGAAATGCCAGCTTTGATCGAACAAAATCGCCAAACCTTGCATAAATATCTGGATCTTTGTTTGGATTTAGCTGATCAACCTAAAAGCCGGGAAGAACTGCTGGAAGAAATAATCATCTTGGAAGAATTGTCAGTAGACCTCAATGAATATTATCTTTTAAGCTCCACTATGGCAGCCTTGGTAACTTATCTGTATAATCAAGGATCTTTAAAATATCAGATTGAAAACGGCCGCGTATATTTCTATAAGTAACACGTAACGCGGGGACGGTTCTCTTGTTACACTTATCAAAGTGTAACAAGAGAACCGTCCCCGCGTTACCATCTTAACAACGAAGCCAGGCAACGATCCGTTTGAAGAAGTACTGCCAGCCGAAGGCAGTACGGAAGGGTGAATTCTTCTTTTTCGATAGGGTCCGCCAGAAGCGTACGAGAATGAAAAAGGCCAGGAAAGCAGCCAAGAGTTCGGATAAAGAGAAAGCCAGCCAGACACCGTTTAAGCCCAGATAATTGGGCAGGAATATTAGTAGGGGCAGGAAAAACCCTAGCTGCCGGCAGAGGAATAAAAGCATGGCGGTAAATCCTCGGTCAACCGCCTGCAAAACTGTATTCAATATTAACACCGGGCCGATCAGGGGTATAAAGATAGTCGCTAAACGCATAGAGTTGATCCCCAGAACTGTAAGGGCCGGGTCAGTGGAAAAATATTTTATCAGCCACAGCGGATGAATCTGCATAATATACCAGGCTGCCAGCATAAAAACGAAGGCTACGGTTGAAGCCTTTATAATCGTCTCCTTCACCCTATCGTATTTTCCTGCTCCATAGGCGAAAGCAGTAATGGGCATGGTCCCCTGTATTAAGCCGAAAACTGGCATATACATCATGGATCTGATTCTCAGAAATACACCTAATGCTGCAACTGCGGTAAAACTAAATCCGGCCAGTATTCTGTTGATATAACCCATGATGAAAACTCCGGTTAGTTCCATTATTAAACTAGGCAAAGCCACCCGGTAAATGTCCACGAGCACTTTAAATGAGGGTTTGAAACTGGAGAAGGACCAGCTTAAAAATTCTTTTCGGTAGATGACTGTCCCTGCGGCCAGAATGGTACATAGAAGCTGCGCTAGCACCCCGGCCAGAGCAGCC
>CAZHHJ010000154.1:0-5381 GCA_964531295.1 uncultured Syntrophomonas sp. | reverse complement strand
TTTATCGTAAATTGTACCGGTTTTTCCTGGCTATGGTCTTTCTGGCATTAATACCATCAATGACCAAATTTTTATACATCTAGTTAGACAAGAATAATTAGAAAAAAGTTCCCGAAAAAAGATTTTTTTTTCCTGGCGAGATATAAATATGTCCTTTTACCGTTATCTTACTCTTTTTCCCGTCCTTTTATATAGATGTCAAATAACCCAATCCCAACTAAATCAGGGAGCAGTTGGATGCTTAACCACCTGCTGTTATTTTAGACCCCAATGACAATAAAAAAGTTCCCGGTTCCGTACATTTTTTTCATTTATTTACAGGGAGCCGGCTTTTATGGGATCTTGACATATAAACCTAAACTGCGCTAAGTATGGCATTTGTCTTTTTATTAAATAATCAGGCTAGAAAATAGCTACGGGCAAGCCGCTACGCTAATGCTATGGCCTATTCTTCGCTCTTTACCAGCAATATTCACTAATACTCGAGGATAATAAGCTGAGTTGCTTATTTTTGTCTGTAAAGTCGACTGCTTCCTCTTAATACTTAAAACACTAGAAAATGCTATAATTACTACTAACGGTTTCTGAGCCTTGGTTCTTTTGATGAATGACTGCAAATCTTTCTTTTATATATGAAGATAAAGATATTTTGTTTTACTAAAAAATAATGGGAACTTTTTCATGGGCAATATTGTCTAATAACTAATCGGATTTTTTTCGGTTGGACCAGGAGTGGTTTAAGTTTTGATACCACCAGTGGAGGAATTGATTAAACAGGCCCAGCAGAATGATCTGCCGGCCTTTGAAGAATTGGTTGTCTTGTACCAGGATCGGGTTTTTACCCACTGTTGTCACCTGACCGGTAATGAGCATGATGCTCAGGACCTGGCTCAGGATGTATTGGTGCAGGCTTTTAACAAAATCAAGTCTTTCCGTTTTAATGCGGATTTTGGCACTTGGCTGCACCGCATCGCAGTTAATCTATGGATTAATCATGTGCGGCGCAACCGGAAAATAATTTCCTTTTCTCTGGATGAACCTCTGGCCACCAGTGAGGGTCTGTTACTCCGGGAGCTGGCCGCCAGTCAGGAAAGTCCCCTGGAGGTAATGGAACGCCAGGAATTAAAATTGGTGTTGAGCTCGGCATTAGAACGCTTGCATTATGAGTACCGAGTAGTATTGGTGCTCAGGGAGTTGGAAGGATACACTTACGAAGAGATAAGCAATATAACCGGATGGTCATTGGGTACGGTCAAATCCCGGTTAAACCGGGGCAGAAAAGCCCTCCAGAAAGAATTGGCCAGAGGGCCATGGATTGATGAGTAAATGATAAGTAATATACAATAAAAATATGACGAAGGCGTGATCACCTATGAATTGTAAGGAAGCGAGGAATTTAATATCACCCTATATGGATAGCGAGCTGCCTGATAATGCGGCCGAAGAACTGCTGATCCATATGCAGGATTGTGCAAGTTGCCGGCAGGTATATCAAGAGATACTGGATATTTCTAAACTATGTCGTTCAGCTGGCAAGATAATAAGCCCTGCGCCCGCCGGGTTCAAAGATGCGGTTATGCAGCGTATTGCTGCAGAGTCGGGAAGAGGCAGTTCAGTGCTTATGGCTGGCTGGGCCAGACGCTGGAAGCAGGGTGTCGCCAGTGTGGCAGCGGTAATGTTGCTGGCTTTTGCGTCATATACTTTTGCTCTGCCGCCCTTAATACAGATAGCAGAACATGAATCCACCCCACCGGTAAACAATGGTGATAACCATGCTGCAGCTGAGATCCCGAATAAGCCTGGTAATGGAGATAATCAACAGCCTAATCAGGGTCCTGGCTCAACTACAGCAAGTCAGGAAACTCCTGATCCTGCCCAGCCTGAACCGGGAGAAAAGGTTCACCGTCAAGTTACGGATGCCCCTGAAGCAGTGCCGACTGAAAACACCCCGGTTTTTTTGAGTGCGGATCAACAAAAAATTAAAAGTGTACTTTTGAAAATATCGAGCAGCAGCGAGGCTCCTTCCGCATATAACAATGCCATCAAAGCGGCCCAAAATCTGGGTGCTCAAACTGAAAGCCTGGGTGAGCAGGTAAAAGATGAGGTTGCTTATAATCAGGTTAAGATCGTGGTGTCCCGGGAGAATGAAGCGGTTCTGCTGGCTAAACTGCGCGGCCTGGGTAATATAATCAGCGAGCAGGAAGATTACAAGGATATATCTACCGCCTACCAGAATACGGTGGATCAATACAAGCAGGTGAGTGATCAGAAATCGAGTGTTGAGAACCCCGAAGAAGTACAGCGCCTCAACAGCGAAATAAAATCTTTGTTTGACAAACTGGGCGCATTTAAGCAGCAGGCTGATAAAGTAACTATAGTACTCTGGTTGCAGCAATAAATTTATAAAAACGAATATTGGCTACCATAGCGGAGAATTCATTCTCCGCTATGGTTTTTCTATGCCGTATTGTTCATAGACGCCTAGGATCTCTTGCATTTATGGTGACGCATATGGACAGTATTATTTTGATTTCTCTCTTGAAAAAAATATCTTTATAGGATAATCTAATTATTGTAGTAAGGTAGGTCTGATAAGCTAAAAATTGTAGTATGGTAGGATGGTGGGAATACCTACATGGGCGTAATATGCCATTGGTGAGACCCCTTGCTGATGGCTTTTTTATTCTTTCTCACCCTCTGGAAGGAAAAGGAGGAAAACTCAAATGATTATTGTGATGGAGAGGTTGGCACTGAGTGCAGAAATCGAACAGGTCAGCGAAAAGCTCACCGAGAAAGGTTTTCAGGTGCATCTGTCCCAGGGTGTGCAAAGAACCATCATCGGAGCTATCGGAGAAGGGCTGCAGGAGAATATGGATTCATTCCTGGTTCTGCCTGGAGTGGAGAAGATCGTGCCTATTGTTCAACCCTTCAAGTTAGCTTCCCGGGAATTTAAATCGGAACCCAGCGTGGTTCAAGCGGGCAACACTATTATCGGGGATGGATCGGTGCAGGTCATAGCCGGTCCCTGCGCTGTAGAGGGCCGGGAAAGGTACCTGGAAATCGCGGCTATGGTTAAAGAAGGTGGTGCCACTATGCTGCGCGGGGGGGCATTTAAGCCTCGCACTTCCCCTTACTCTTTCCAGGGATTGGAGCAGGAAGGCCTGGAAATACTGGCCGAAGCCCGGGAGTTAACGGGTTTGCCGGTGGTCACGGAAATAGTGGACCCCAGATTGGTGGATTTAGTAGCGGAATATGCTGATATCTTACAGGTAGGTGCCCGTAACATGCAAAACTACTTTCTGCTGCGGGAATTGGGCCGCATCGATAAGCCAGTAATGCTCAAAAGAGGTCCTGCGGCCACTATCGAAGAATGGATTATGGCGGCGGAATACATTATTTCCAGCGGTAACAGTCAGGTAATACTGTGTGAAAGGGGTATCCGGACCTTTGAAAAATACACCCGCAATACCCTCGATTTGAGTGCGGTGCCTTTAATAAAACAGCTCACCCACCTTCCTATTATAGTCGACCCCAGCCATGGTACAGGGAAATGGAAGCTGGTGGAACCAATGGCTCTGGCTGCTATAGCGGCCGGTTGTGACGGACTGATGATCGAAGTACACCAGAACCCCTCGGAGGCTTTATCCGATGGTCCGCAATCCTTAACCCCGGAAAATTTCAGCAAACTGGTCGCCAAAGTACGCAGGATCCAGGACATACTGGATATATCGAGGGATGGAGAATAGTCACATGCAGCAGCTTAAGGTTTTTCTTATAGGATTGGGCCTGATAGGCGGCTCTCTGGGCCTGGCAGTGAAAGATTCACCCCTGGTGCAAGATATAATGGGCTTTGACAGCGATTCAGAAGCCCGGCAAAAAGCCCTCGACATGGGTATCATTGACCGGGTCTGCGGTATGGAACAGGGAGCCCGGGAAGCCAATATCATTTTTTTATGTACTCCCCTGGGATCTTACCCTGCCCTATTAGACAGGCTCAGAACGGAACTGCAGTCCGGCACTATTATCAGTGATGTAGGTAGCACTAAAGAAGAAGTTATGAAGCTCTTCCAGGGTTTGCCCCCCGGGGTATGGGGCATAGGCGGCCACCCTATGGCCGGGTCAGAGATAAAGGGTATAAGCGGGGCGGATCGCTATCTGTTCGAGAATGCCGTCTACTGTTTAACCCCGGATCCCCATACTCCACCGGCGGTTCTTGATTCTTTGCTGGACTTATTGAGTATCACTGGAGCCCGGGTAAAAATAATGGAGGCTGCAGTGCATGATGACCTGGTAGCCAGCGTCAGCCATATTCCCCATCTGGCCGCAGTAGCCCTAGTGAATTTGACCGGAGGTGCGGATGATAATCTAATGATGGCTGCGGGCGGTTTCAGGGATACTACTCGTATAGCCTCCTCGCAGCCGGAAATATGGAATGATATTTTGTTCTTTAATCGTCAGCATATCCTGAAACATCTCGATGCGCTGATAATATATTTACAGACTTTAAGAGACGCCTTGGCCAAGAGCAATACTGAATTTATTAACCAGCAACTGAGCCGGGCCAAGCACATCCGGGATAAAATCCCTCGGGTACACCGCGGGCTGATACCCAGTTTTTTTGATATAGTCTGTATAGTACCGGACCGGCCTGGTATTATTGGCCAACTGGGATTTATCCTGGGACAGGAAGATATCAACATAGTAGATATCGAAATCCTGCGGGTGCGGGAAGGTGACGGTGGAACCATTCGCCTGGGAGTACCATCTGAACCGGCCGCCCATAAAGCGGTCGCCGTACTAAAAGCCCACGATATAAAAGCCTGGCTAAGATAAGCATGGTTGACAGTGGGGACGGTTCTTGCTGTCAACTGTAAAATACTGTTCCCAGCTTTTTAGCGGAGATTGAAATCTCTGCTACGGTAAAAAAGATTAAGTTGAGACTGGCTAACGGTCAATCAATAATAAATAACGATAAAAAGATTAAACTGAGACTGGCTACCCGGAAATCAAAAACAAACAGAAGATGATGACCATCCCCTTGTCCCCACAGGGCCAAACCTTAGCGTTGTCATCCAGGAGGTAAGCATAATAATGAGACAGATCTCCAGGGCAAGTGTCCCTTTAAAGGGCGAAATAACTGCCGAAGCTGATAAGTCCATATCCCACCGGACGGTAATTTTTTCCGCTCTGGCCCGGGGAGAGTCCATTATCAGGAATTTTCTGCTGGCCGCGGATACCCTGTCTTCCTATAGCTGTATGCAGCAACTGGGGGTGGAGATTAGCCGGGAAGGTTCACTGCTGAGAGTTGCGGGAAAGGGTATTGATGGACTGCAGGAACCGCTGGATGTGTTAAAGTGCGGAAACTCCGGCACCACTATGCG
>CAZHHJ010000153.1:0-5448 GCA_964531295.1 uncultured Syntrophomonas sp. | reverse complement strand
AATTTGCCACAAATAAAAAAAAGACCCTTTTAAAGGGTCTACTGCACATAAAAAAAGCTGCAAACATGGGCTATTGATATGTACCTATAATATCAATAGCACGCAAAACGATATACCGGCCCTATAAGGGTTTTTTACAATCAGCCTGACAGCTGTTCATCTTCATCGACCATAGCTGATACTAGCTACTGGGGTCAGCGGGTGATATTCCATATTTGGCGGCCTTTCTTAAAACTGTAGAAGGGTCCACTTCCAATAGCCTAGCAACCTCTCGGGTGTGCTTGTAACGAGCGTAGGCCTGTTCCAAAATCTGTTTTTCTACCATTTCTACTGCTTCCCTGAGCGGTACTATGCCTGAAACTGAAATCTGGGGGTGAATCTTAGAAGCCTTATTTTGAAGATACCGAGGCAAATCTTCCGGAGTCAGGATGTTTCCAGGTTTGGTAACAACCAGTCTTTCTATCATATTTTCCAACTCTCTGACATTACCGGGCCAGTCATAGTCCATAAGAAGTTCGATTACCTGGGGAGATGATTCTTTATTCATCTTATATTTCTTATTATATATCTGCATAAAATGGGCAGCTAAAAAAGGAATCTCTTCTTTTCTATCCCTGAGCGGCGGCACTTCAACTGGCACTACATTTAAACGGTAATAGAGATCTTCACG
Source organism: uncultured Syntrophomonas sp. (assembly GCA_964531295.1). Lineage (GTDB taxonomy): Bacteria > Bacillota > Syntrophomonadia > Syntrophomonadales > Syntrophomonadaceae > JAAYJK01. Next base: position 4,778 of record CAZHHJ010000153.1, on the reverse strand, counting down.
AAATGCATTTTGTTCCACCAACTTAAGAATATCGCGATTGGAGACGGCAATGATGCGCACATTGACAGGGATGGTTTTTTCCCCGCCTACCCTCATAAATTCTTGATTCTGCAGCACCCGCAGCAAATTAACTTGCAAGTTGAAAGGCAGCTCACTAATCTCATCCAGGAGAAGCGTCCCCCCATTGGCAAGTTCGAAATAACCTGCCTTACCGCCTTTTTTAGCCCCGGTGAAGGCCCCATCATCATATCCGAATAATTCCGTTTCCAGCAGATTGTGGGAGATGGCTCCACAGTTTATTTTTATAAAGGGTTCGTTTTTTCGCAGGCTGTTATTATGTATAGCCTCAGCAATAAGTTCTTTGCCCGTTCCCGATTCACCGGTAATTAATACCGTGGAATCGACCTGGGCTAGGCGAATAACTCCATCCAGCAAATCTATCATTTGTTTCGATCTGATTAGCATTCTTTCGGAACCTGAATACTGCATCTGCAAGGATCGCAGCTCGGATTCATAATGTTTGCTTAATCCCTGGGCTTGCTCCAGCTTTTGTTTTAGCAACATTAGCTCAGTTATATCCCGAACATTGGAAACCACCCTAAATATCCTGCCTTTTCTATCAAAAATTGGGGTTCCGGTCGTTAAGGTCAGTCTACCGGTCAGGGTGGTCTGCATTATGGTTACCGGCTCCTTTTCCTTCAATACCAGAGCACTTACCGATTCTGACACGATCCCTCTTTCCCTCACCAAATCTTCCACATTATGGCCGACCAGTTCCCTGCTATTTACTCCGGTGAGTTTTTCAAAGGCTTCATTAACCCGCAGGGTAATCCCCTCTCCGTTGGTTAAAAAAAGCCCATCATAGGAAGATTCGAAAATGGCATCCAATTCTCTATTCAATTCTTTTATATTCTCCACTTCCCGGGATATGCTTTCCAGCTCGGAAATATCTTGAAGAACTGCCACCGCACCGACAATTCTGCCGTGCTTTTTTATAGGAGTGCGATTAGAAATGAAGGTGCTCCCGTTTAATTCTATCTTCTGAACCGGCATGCTGCAACCGGTATTCAGAACCTCGATCAGCCCGCTGTTGGGGATTATTTCCATAATGTCCTGGCCTTGAACTGCCCTGCTCTTCAAACCCAGAAATTTCTCAGCGGCCCGGTTCATAACATTAATTTTACCGTTTTCATCAATAGAGATAATCAGGTTATGGGTAGAATTTAATATGGTTTGAAATTCGTTGGAAATGGCATTGAACGAGTCAAAATAAGTTCTGGCCAAATCGCTACGGGTAACCATTCCCACCACCACATTTTGGTCCATTACCGGCATTCGCCCCACGTTAGTTTTTATAAGATCTCTTACCTTCTCATCGGGAAGGCCTACGATGATTTCTTTTTTCATTACATTTTCCACCGGTGTCAAGGGGCTTTCGCCCCGGGCCATCACCCGATATATATGGCTTTTGCTTAGTAAACCCAGTATCTCACCTTTATTATTAACTACCGGTGCGCCATCTATCTGGTGGTCCAGGAAAATCTGGCTGGCCTCTTGTATGGTATGCCCCGGGTTTAGAATTATAGGATTATAACTCATTATTTCACTTAACTTCATAATAATAACCTCTTTATAAAAGCAATCCACTTCAAGAACGTCTTCATAACATTTTTACGCCTGCTCTGCCCTAGGAGACTGCTCCAGAACTACTAATAAATATTATTCTCATGTTCAAAGGCTTTTTGACTGTTAGGATAAATATGAAGATACATTCGCCGTTTATCTTTTATTGTGTCTCCCTTATAAGACCTGTCCTGTGAATAATTCCAGGAAATCATGGCTGTATGCGAGTAAATCTGATAGGCAGAATTATAGTTTGCCCATGTCCTTATGGTATTCCGTATCTTATCCAGTTCCACATGAACAAACTTCAGGTGGCTCTGATAAAGACTATTAATATCCTCTTCGCTGTAAAAGCCCCGATTCATAACCAGCTTCACCTTGTCAAAACCTAAAAACTCAATGTCCGCAAGCAGGTTTTTTACTGTCTTGACGTCACTGATATTACCGGCAAGTTTAGCCTAACACCAATCATAGATCGCACAATCTCCCATACGCTAACTACCTGCTATAAACTCTTTCGACTAAATAGTTTGAACTTCCTGCCTAATTTTTTGTCTACATACAAATTCCTGTATTTTATGGAAGACTGTGGAGAAATGGGCGTCATATCCTGGGCACCACAAAAAGCAGCCCCTCAATTTGAGAGGCTGCTTTTCTTGCTTTTGAAGCGCTATGAACTTCACATGACAGTCATCTGGCTTATAGATCTCCCCAATCCAGTGACGGATAGTTGATCTCGGTCCAGTCCTCGAAGTCCATCATGCTTGCTCTGGTGTATAAGTGAGTGTTTATTGCTTCTTGCATCGCTTCATAGTACCATGCTTCGGGTCTCAGGTCCGGGAACTGCCGAGCCTCTGGTAGAATGTCTTCCGCCAATACTTTTCTGTACAGGACATTGTTGACCAGTGTCATAAATTCAGCTCTGGTGATTGCCTGGTCGGGTTTAAAGGTTCCGTCCGGGTAACCGTGGATCCAGCCCTTCTGAGAAGAAGAGTTGATGTATTTGTTAGCCCAATGTCCGGCAATATCCGAAAAACTATTGGATTCAAAGGGAGTCAGTTCATCAAACCTGGAGGCCACGAGAGTGGTGGTGGCAAAAGCTATCATCACCACATAATCTGTAAAAATAAAATCCAGTCGTCTCAGGTAGGTGCGGCGGGGATAGGCTGAAAATTCTGGTGGTATGAGGGGTAATGCCGAGGACGAGCCCGCTATTGGCTCTATTGACTACAGCAGTTCCAGGAGATAGCCATAGCCTTCTCTCTCCATATCTTCTCTGGGAATAAAGTGCAGGGAGGCACTGTTTATGCAGTAACGCAGCCCACCCTTTTCCTTGGGGCCATCATTAAAGACATGGCCTAGATGGGCATTGCCCACGCGGCTTCTAACTTCGGTTCTCAGCATTCTATGAGTCTTATCCTTTTTTTCACGTACTACATTAGGATCAATGGGTTTGGAAAAACTGGGCCAACCACATCCTGATTCAAATTTGTCCGTAGAAACAAAAAGCGGTTCTCCGGTAGTGATATCCACATATATGCCCGGTCTGAAAGAATTCCAGAACTCATTGCGAAAGGGCGGCTCGGTGGCATTGTTCTGGGTCACCTCATACTGGGTTTTGCTCAGACTCTCACGAAGTTTTTCAGAGCTGGGGGCTGGGTAATTTATTGGATCTATTTTCATGCCGGCCGCCTTCTGAAACTGCCCCCGACTGATGTGACAGTAGCCCCCGGGGTTTTTATCCAGGTACTTCTGATGATATTCTTCTGCCGGGGTGAAATTTTCCAGGGCTTTTATTTCAATGGCGATAGGCTTATCGTATCGTTTCTGCAGCCGGGCAATGGAATTCTGTATGCTGGGCAGATCACTTTCACTAAGATAATAGATTCCACTACGGTACTGCCTACCGACATCTGCTCCCTGCCGGTTAATTGAAACCGGATCAATCACTTCATAGAATAATTCCAAGAGCAATTCCAACGATAGCAGATCAGGATCATAAACCACCCGCACTGTTTCAGCATGGCCGGTATTATTATAGCAAACCTCTTCATAAGTAGGATTTTCCGTATTGCCATTCGCATAACCCACCTGAGTGGAATGAACCCCGTGAATTGACTCCATATATTTTTCCAAACCCCAAAAACATCCGCCCGCCAGGTAAATCTCAGCCATATGCCACCTCCTCAATCCTTAACTTTCAAGCCACTACCTCAGCCATTGTCGCCATGTTGTGGCAACGGTTCTTTCCGTGTAGTGGGGACGGTCCTTTTAACACGATTTCTTTCAAAATCTATAGTAGCTTGAACGTCTACCTACTAATTAAGTTATCAATAAGCAGCTAATTTCCAATTTCCTTGCCTTTCTCTCCTAAGCGCCGCTGGAAATAAACAAACACTGGCAGCGGAACTATAATCCAGCCCACGCTTTTTATGAGGCTATTTTGCGCCCGGCTCTTCTGGCGATATAGTTCCGATGCAAGCATGGCATTATACCTGTCTTCTAATTCGCTGTCAGAGAGTTTTTCTATATCTTCATTATTAATATCTTTTGTTACGCCCCCCATCTGTTTATATTCCTCAAAAGATTGGTAGTATGGAGCCGGAAATACAATGTCGGCAACGGCCATAAAAGCGGCCACACTGCCACCAATGGTCATCATCAGGGTAGCAAAAAGCACCAGGTAAATATAAATATTCTTAATCATCAGGTCTCCTCCTCCTTCGGGCTTGCCGCTCTTCACAATTGCTACGATCAACCCCAGCACCAAGACTGCCGTGACCAGCAGGACAATAGTTGCAATTATTGACCCCATAAAATCACCTCATCGAAGTTCTAACTAACACTGTCTTGAGAATAATACGCAAATGAATAGCTTTTCTTGCCCTAATAATTATTATTGCTCACTTCAAGCATTTTCTATGCCATCTCAATTATAATCTAAAACTGCTTCCGGGTATAAATTTTATATTTGGCCTCCCCGTTTTTAGACTCTGTCTTTCCAAGTACAGTATTTTGTAATATTAATTAATTAAGTGCCATAAAGTGTTAGAAAGATTGAAACTTTAGCAAGTGAAAAATATTTGCTAGCCGCGAAAACTTATTAAGAAAGGAGATAATAATAGTGGCCTATTGGTTATATTGCAAATCTTGTC
>CAZHHJ010000152.1:0-5463 GCA_964531295.1 uncultured Syntrophomonas sp. | reverse complement strand
TTTGAGAATCTAGGATATAACTCCCCTAATAATTAATCCTTTATATAATTATATATTACTTGCTAAGCCTCAGATGGTTTGGTATATTCTATATATAAATACAGATAATGGAATATAGCGGCGAAACTTGCTGGTAAATATCAATATTTCGACAGAATATCCAGGGTAAAAAGGAGGTTGAAGCATGAGAGCGATTGGTGTGGTGAGAAAAATTGATGAACTGGGACGGATAGTGATTCCTATAGAATTGCGTAGAACGATGGGAATAGATGATAGGGATGCTCTGGAAATACTCACTGACGGTGAGACCATTGTTTTGCAAAAGTACTCCCCAGGCTGTATTTTTTGCGGAAATATAAATGAAGTAAAGAATTATAAAGGTAAATACATATGTGTTAGCTGTTTTGAGGATATGAAGCAGAAAGTAACCTGATGGGGCGCAGCAAGGAAGCATAGGACGCGAAGAAAGCACACAGGCGGGGGGTTATTTGAAACGCTATAAAGCGGGTCAATAACCCCCTGCCCGTGCTTCCCGCTGTGCAGGAAAGTTGCGGATGAGGACGAATATAGAATAAGGGGGTGTATGGCATGGAAGTGCAGGAAATATATGAGAAGATTAAAGATAAACCCGGAAAAGAGCTTATTTTGATATACCAGGGTAAACGGAGTGATTACCCGGAAGAGCTTATAACTGCAGTAGGGATGGTTTTGAATGAACGAGGGATAAGAGCTGACCATACCCCGGAAGAGGCAAGAAAAGAAAGTGGGGGGTATATCAAGGGCAGCTTATGGGCAACTACTGCTATCATTCCGCTTATATTAATACTGATGTTATTCACTAATCCCGTAAGAGAAGATTTTATACGCTATACCCAGCAGCAGATGGTCCGAGCCAGTGATAATAACCCTATTTCCAAAGGTATGGCTGCTATAGTTCCAGAAAGTATCATCGACTCTGGAGCGCTTTATAGGAACTATTATATTTTCAGCATCTATGAAAATAAAATCCTGGGTGATGAGGTTAAGGTACTGGGTATATTTCACCGTTTTGTGCTCCTGGGGGATCGAGATCGTTTATTTCAAAGCAGCAGCGGAACCAATACTTTAACCGGGCAGATAACAGCGGATGAAGATACAGGTGAACCTGACGTGTATTTTTTAAACCGGGAAGCCGCGCCCGGCTATGAAGGGTATTATGTTTACAGTAACAGCCGGTATGGTTTCTTTATATATTATCCTCGGGACTTGAACCCGAATCGGATGCCGGCCAACGGTGACGGGCAGGCCTTTACTTCCAATGATAAATCAATAAGCCTGACCGTATTCGGCTCCAACTTGATATCCGAAGAAAAGATCGAAAATCTTTATTTAGATTGGATGAACAGTATACAAGGAGACATAAGCTACAGCGTGCTGGAGGATAATTATTTTGTCCTATCCTGGCTGGAAGGCGATAAGATATATTACCAGAAGAGCTTTGCCGGCACCGAGAGCCAGAACACCTTTATTTTCTCTTATCCCCAGGATAAAGCAGAAGATTACAGTAAAACAGTGGAGATATTAGAGTCTTCCTTCACGCCCGGCGATCTGGAGCAGCCCCACTAGGGAGCAGGAAAGCCGGGGGGGGGATCCTCTTTCGCAATATATCCTGTTTCTCGGCATTGATTTCATAAAGGAAATTTGCATATAATAAACTGTATTCTCAGGAAAGGAATAATTAATGATGAAACTTATTTACACAGGTAAAACCAAAGACGTCTACAGGCTGGAGAATGGGAACTTTCTGCTCCAATTTAAAGATGATGCCACGGGAGAAAATGGAGTTTTTGATCCTGGATCTAATACCATTGGCCTAAGCATAGAAGGGGCAGGTAAGGCCGGACTTAGATTAACCCAATACTTTTTTGAGGTCCTGCAATCCGCAGGAATACCCACTCACTATATTGCAGCCAATGTTGATGAAGCAACAATGGAGGTTAGGCCGGCCAGCGTATTTGGCAAGGGCCTGGAAGTGATTTGTCGCTATCGGGCCGTCGGTAGTTTTTATCGCCGCTATGGAGATTACATCGAAGAAGGACAAGCGTTGGATGCTTTTGTTGAAGTTACTCTAAAAGACGATGCTCGCCAGGATCCTCCCATCACTGAAGATGCTCTGGAAATACTGGGGATTCTTACTAAGGAAGAATATTTGCTATTGAAGAAACTTAGCAGGAGCATTGCCGGAGTGGTGAAGGCGGAGTTAGGTAGAAAAGATATTGAGCTCTACGATATTAAATTTGAATTTGGCAGAGTGGGAGAAGACCAGCAAATCGTCCTAATTGACGAAATTTCCGGTGGTAATATGAGAGCGTTTAAGGATGGGAAGCAGGTCCAACCACTGGAATTAGTAAAATTAATGTTGGATTAAATAACATTAGGTAAACAAAGGACAGTTCCGCTCCCTCAAAAAAAACAAAGTTCTGTGTTGTGGATAAATTCTTGATAATACGCAAAAAGATGGAAAGATGTTCTTAACAGGATCGGGATGACACCCGATCTGTTCTTTTTCCAGTACCAAGCACGATGCGGCAGGAATATAATGTGTTGTGTAAAATAATGGAAGAGGAGCTGTAGAACTTGAACGAAATTTACTGGCAGGAATTAGCTCTTGCTGTTCTGGCCCTGATAGGCTGGTGTGTAATTATCATTAAACTGCTTGATACATGGTCCAATAAGCAACAGCAAGAGCACAGAATAGACAGGACTGAAATTCAGAGCATAAATAGAGAACTTATAACTCAGGTTCAAAAGAATACGGCAGCAATTGAAAAAATGCACCGACTACTGGACCTCAGGCTGTTTGACATTGAGGTCAAACTGGAGTGCCAAATGGATAGCAGCAGGCAGATCAGCAGTATTGATTTCAGGACCATTGAAATCGCCCGGACCCTAGGAAAGATTAACAGCATTGCATCACAACTGGGAAGCAATGAGAAATAACCTTCCCAGATCCTGCAAAGGTTCCCAATGTAAACTTGATGAATTTCCCCACAATTTAGCGTTCATAAATGATAAAATGTAAATATTGCGTGTTTTTCTTAGAAAGATACTCAACAATAAAATTGTGCGGGGGGGGAATCTAAAGATGTTGATGCCTTTGGCACCGGGAATTTCAGTGTTAATGCCAGATGCACCAAATTTTTACCCCTATTGTATATGTATGTACATAGAGGGTGGGCAAAGAGCTGTAATCGATTTTGGGGCTGGTATAAAGGCCTTCCAGGAAATCGATAAGAAATCAGTGGATATTGGACTGCTTACGCATAACCATCCCGACCATACTCATTGTGGGGTACTGTTTAGCGATTCTCGGCTCTATGCCGGGAAGGAAGAGGAACAATCATATCGCAGCGAAGCAAACTATCTATATCTAAGGGGAATCAGCACCTGGGAGCAACTTATGAAAGGAAAGCCGCTGCCCGAAATGGAGGATATTTTCCCCAGCAACCTTGATATTCCGGGTAAGCCTGGATTCGTAAAACTAGATCTGGCCGGAACATTCACCGATAGGCAGCAATTCGATTTAGGACGGGGAATACGGATTACGGCACTGCACCTGCCGGGTCATTGTATGGGCCATTATGGATTCTACTTCGAAAAAGAAGGCATACTATTCGCAGGGGACATAGATACCACCCGGGATGGCCCATGGTATGGGGACATTAGTTCAAATGTAGGGCAGTTCATTAAGTCGGTGCAGCTTATAAAAGAAATAGATCCCCACATCTTCGCATCATCCCATCGCCGGCCGTTAACCGAGAACATCGCTCAGAGTCTGGATGCATACCTGCAGGTCATGCTGGATCGGGATAAGCAGATATATGATCTATTGAAAGAACCACATAGTGTAGAACAGATGGCAGAATACAGTCTGACTTTTAAAAAGCACTTATTTAAGATGGAAGAATTCTGGGAAAGATTATATATGTATCATCATCTGCAGCATTTAATGGAATTGGGAGCAGTAGCAGAGATAGAACCGGGCGTCTTCCGGCAGGTCTAGCCCCAATGGCAAGACCACTCTCGCCAGGTGCTAATTTACAAACGTGGCTTAATGTAAGCGTGGATGGTCTTGGAAACAGCAGATTAAGCACAGGGCGATTCCAACCTATCTTCAGAAAGATTGGAATCGCCCTGTATTTGCGTGGTGATATTATTGGGGCTAAAGAAAGTAAACTAATAAAGCAATACTTTCAGTAAAAAAATGATAGAATGTAGTCATTCGGGTTATGGTTATGTATACCGGCTAAAACCTGGTTTGCCAGCCGATAAATATGATTTTTTATTGGTGCAGGAGTGAAGGATAATTGATTAGAATAAACGTTATACTCGGTATCATGGGGAAGATACTGGTTATCATCGGCCTGGCTATGGCCACCAGCGTATTGTGCTCCATATATTTTCACGAAGCAATTTACCGTCAATTATTACTCGCTACCCTCATAACTCTGGCCAGTGGATCAATCCTCTGGTTGAGAATTGGCGACTCTAGTGAGCTGAATTATAAAGAGGGGTTTGCTATCGTAGCTATGGGCTGGATGACTGCTTGTTTATATGGTTCCCTACCTTTTGCCCTGAGCGGATACTTTCCATCCTATATCGATGCCTTTTTTGAAACAGTGTCCGGAATTACTACCACCGGGGCCACCATATTAACTGATATCGAAGTATTACCGCGCGGACTGCTATTCTGGCGTAGCCTTACCCAGTGGTTGGGTGGAATGGGGATAATGGTTTTATTCATTGCTCTCATTCAGGTTATCGGGGTGCGGGCCAAACAGATATACCGGGCAGAAATTGCCGGTGGTTCTGTAGCCGGGAAAGTAAATCCTAAAGCTAGGGATACCGCCAAAAACTTTTGGAGAGCTTATGTAGGACTGAGTATATTACTGTTGTTCCTGCTGTGGGGTGAAGGAATGACTTTGTTTGATGCTTTTTGCCATACCTTTACCACCATGGCCACCGGTGGCTTTTCGACCTGGAATGATAGTATTGCCCACTACTCCAGTCCGGCCATACAATGGACTATTATTATCTTTATGTTTCTGGCCGGAACCAATTTTTCTTTGCATTACCTGGCCTTTATAAAAAAAGACTTGGGAGTTTATCTGCGGAGTAGGGAATGGAAATTTTATCTTATACTGGTAATTGTCTTTTCCGTAGTGGTGTTTGCAGACCTAGTTCAGCTTCCGCTGGGAGAGTATCGAATTAGAGCTACCCTGTTCCAGGTAATCTCCATGATGACCACTACCGGCTTTGCGACCGAGGATTATCTCCAATGGACTTTAGCAGCCCAGGCGGTATTGGTGATTATGTTATTTGTTGGTGCCAGCGCCGGGTCTACCTCAGGAGGGATAAAAGCAGGCCGAATGCTGATTATGCTGGATAGAGCCAAGATAGAAGTAAGAAAAATAGTACATCCTC
>CAZHHJ010000151.1:0-5471 GCA_964531295.1 uncultured Syntrophomonas sp. | reverse complement strand
GCCATCATATTCCAGCTGTCCACTTATACAGTTTAAGAGGGTAGTTTTACCGCTGCCATTGGCACCAACCAGGCCCACTCTTTCTTTTCCATTAATAAGCAGGGTGGCAGATTTTAATATATGATTATCACCATAATACTTATTTATATTCCTGGCCTGAAGCGCTATCAAAAATAATCACCAACTATTCCAATATCTTTCTAAAAGCAAATCCTGTTAAGCATCTGAAGAGACTGTGGGCAGTTTTCCCCCCCCCCCCGCTGCAATGAGGCGGAGGATTAGAACCCACCGCCTGTTTCGTCAATAGGAACCCGGCCGCTTAAAGAAGCGGGGGGATCTCTTCGCTTCGTTATAATATATCATTTTCAGCTGCTCTGGTCATCTTCTGTAGAGCAGTAAATGCTATCCATCACCTGAACCGTAATCCCGCCAGGCACACTGGGTTGGCAGCGGGGACGTTTCTTCCCGTCAAGCTCCTCACAACTTGGATACAGATATACACCCTTAACACAGAAACCTGGTTAAAAAGAACTTCCCGGGCTAATAATAAACCCAGATCTATTATACCTCAAAGGAAGTGATGAGATATGCTAGCCTGGGAAGGGTTCCAAGCGGGCCGATGGGTGGATAATATCGATGTGCGAGACTTTGTGCAGAAGAACTACCATCCCTACGATGGAGATAGCAGCTTTTTGTCCAGTCCCTCGGATAAGACCCTCCGCCTGTGGAGAAAATGCCAGGAACTTCTGAGGGCTGAATATAGTAATGATGGAATATTGGCAGTTGATGCCCATACTCCGATCACCATAAGCAGTCATCCGCCTGCTTATATTGACCGCGAACTGGAAACCATAGTAGGACTGCAGACTGATCAACCCTTAAAAAGAGCCATAAATGTTGGGGGAGGATTAAAGACCAGTATCAAAGCCTGCCAGGCTTATGGTTACGAACCCGATACACAGGTGGTGGATTTTTTCAAAAAATACCGTCCCACCCATAACGATGGCGTGTTTGCGGTATATACCCCGGAAATGAAACTGGCCCGCCGGGCAGGTATTATTACCGGCTTGCCTGATTCATACGGCCGAGGCAGGATAATCGGTGACTACCGGCGGGTTCCTCTTTATGGCCTGGACCACCTGGAGGCAACCAAAGCAAGGGACCTGGAGTTAATGAACAAAACCATGGACCGCTATTCCATTCAACTGCGGGAGGAGGTCTTCTGGCAGATCAAAGCTCTGCGCGATATGACGGAGATGGCTGCTGCTTATGGCTTTGATATCTCCAGGCCGGCTAATAATGCCCGGGAAGCCGTACAATACTTGTATTTTGGCTATCTGGGCGCGGTCAAAGAACAAAATGGCGCAGCTATGAGCCTGGGTAGGATTTCGAACTTCCTGGATTGCTATATTGAACGCGATATAAGCCTAGGTTTAATTACTGAAATAGAAGCCCAGGAATTAATCGACCAGCTGGTAATAAAGCTGCGTTTTGTAAGGCATTTGCGTTCCCCGGAATATAATGAACTCTTCGCCGGAGACCCCAACTGGGTGACCGAAGCCATTGGCGGTATGGGAGTTGATGGCCGTCACCTTATTACCCGCACTTCCTACCGGATGCTTAATACCCTTTATAATTTGGGTCCAGCTCCAGAACCTAATATGACTGTATTATGGTCAGAAAACCTGCCGGATCATTTCAAGCACTTTTGCAGTGAACTCTCCATAAACACCAGCACCCTGCAGTATGAAAACGATGACTTGATGCGCAGTTATTATGGGGATGATTATGCCATAGCCTGCTGTGTTTCGGCTATGAAACTTGGGCAGGAGACTCAGTTCTTCGGAGCACGCTGTAATCTGGCCAAACTCCTTTTATATGCTTTAAATGGGGGACGGGATGAGATACTCGGAACGGCGGTAGGGGTTGAAACTTCAGTATATGAAGGAAGCATTTTAGAATATGATGAGGTACTGCGCCGGTTCAAAATACAAATGGAATGGTTGAGCGAGCTGTATGTTAATACCATGAATGTAATACACTACATGCATGACAAATATGCCTATGAGGCTGCTCAATTTGCCCTGCATGATACTATCATCCATTACTATATGGCTTTCGGTATTGCCGGTCTGTCAGTAGCCGCAGACTCTCTCAGCGCCATCAAGTACGCTCGGGTAGAAGCGATAAAGGATGAGCGGGGAATAATTACCGACTTTACTATCGAAGGGGATTTCCCTAAATTCGGCAATGATGATGCCAGGGTGGACCACATCGCGGCTGACCTGCTTAAAGATTTTATCAACAACTTGAAAAAACACCCCGCCTATAAGAACGCCGAACATACTCTATCTATATTAACCATAACCTCCAATGTAATGTACGGAAAGCATACCGGGACCACACCTGATGGGAGGCGAAAAGGTCAACCCCTTGCTCCCGGGGCTAATCCTTTGCATGGACGGGAAGAACATGGCGCCCTGGCGGCTTGTAATTCCGTAGCCCAGTTGGATTACCGCTATGCCCAGGATGGCATATCTTTCACCTTCTCTACCGTACCCTCTGCCCTGGGAGTTGGTAAAAAGGAGCAAGTTGCTAATCTCACCGGCCTGCTGGCAGGATATTTCAAACAAGGTGCCCATCATATGAATGTTAATGTACTTAATCTGGAAACCCTGGAGGAAGCTATGGAACACCCGGAAAAATACCCGGATCTGACTATAAGAATATCAGGATACGCCGTTCATTTCATCAAGCTTACCCGGGAACAACAGGAAGAAGTAATCATGCGCACTTTTTTCAGGAGGATGTAGGCATATGGCGGGCAGGATTCACTCCATCGATACCTTCTGCACCCTGGACGGTCCAGGAATTAGAACCATTATTTTTATGCAGGGCTGCTGCCTGCGGTGCAAATATTGCCATAACCCCGACACTTGGAAACCAAATAGTCCTAATTCCCAGGAATATTCCCCAGAAGCTCTGATGCAGATAATAATTCGCGGCAAACCCTATTTTGATGCCAGCGGGGGGGGTATCACCTTCAGTGGCGGGGAACCGCTTTTGCAACATGATTTTATTAAGGAGATATTTACTCGCTGCTGTAAGATAGGTATCTCAACAGCCCTCGATTCCTCGTTATATGTATCGCATAATATTGTTGAAAGCCTTCTGGATTGCACGGATCTGGTGTTGGCAGATATAAAACACATAGATCCATTAAAGAGCCGTAAACTGGTAGGAGCAAGCAATGAATTAAGCTTCAGCAATATTAAACTGCTAAATGAAAATCGAATACCCATATGGATACGTTATGTAGTGGTGCCGGGATGGAGCGATGATGTAGCAGACGTGACAGCTATGTCTGAATTCATTGCTCCCTTGTACTATGTAGAGAGGGTTGACCTCTTGCCTTATCATTCCCTGGGCCAACACAAGTGGGCCATGTTGGGGTTGGAATATGAATTAGGGGACATTCACCCCCCCCCTATGAAGCAGATGATGGAGTTGAAATCATTGGTAGAAAAGTTCAGTCATAAGCAGGTAGTGATACATGAATAAACAAATTGCAGACCAAGCGGCTTCGAAGTGGCCAGTTGGTCTGCAGCAGCTTAAATATTAAAACTCAATACCGATGACAGGGTACTGTTATGAGGATCACTACTTTCCAGTGGCATAAAGGTTAAGTGAACATTGTAACGCCCTGGGGGCAGCAAAGCCCCATCCCCGTCTCTCATATCCCATACTACCTGGGCCGGAATAGATTCTCCCGAGCCTATGGTTAAAGGAGTGATCACCTGAGTAAACATCATTTGATCCGAATAACGGTATACTTCCTGTCCAGCTCTGTCGCTAACCACAAGTTCATAAAGCTGGCTTGAAGCAAAGGTTAAATTCTGTTGGCGACCTGATCTATTCACCAGCTTAAAATTAAATTTAAGGCTGGATTCCTGTTTTACAACTTCGCCTTGCACATAAAAAGAATCCTCCGCCGCCATGCTTTCCAAGCGGCTTACAAGAACAAAAGCTTCCGCATAACTCAATCTATCAGCAGGTGCCATGAGACTGTTCCCCCGACCTTTGAGAAGCCCGCTGCTGTAGGCATACATAATATTACGGGTATACTCTGGACTGATCTGATCGAAGTCTTCAAATGGCACCAGAGCTACGAACAATACCTCATCCAACTTAAGACCTGTCTTTGCTGCGTAAACATCGACCAGTTTACTCACTACCTCCTGCCGGCTGGCGGAGCTTAACTCTATATTCAGGTCCATGACGCACTTCAGCAGCCTTTTCATGTCCGGCACGCTGATATAGTCGTTGAAATTATAATCCCTGACGGTTTCACTTACTGGATATCTGCTGTCCAGTTGCTGCACATAAGCCTGGCCCCAGTGCGTTTTTTCTTGAGCTGCGGCTGACCCGGAACCAACCCATACGAACAGCAATGCTATGCTTAGTAAAATAGCCATAAATCTTGTGCTCATAGTATTGTAATCAAACCTCCCCTTGCCCAAGCAGTATATTCTTTACACATATTACGGAATGCTTCCTTAATATCTTACATTGTACATTAAATTAGATTTTGCCACATTAAGTAAATAAGCAGAAATCTGCATTTATAGGCCTAAAATGAAATACGTAAAATGCTATACTTAATAAAGTATTATTATGAACTTAGCATGGGAGGAATCTTATATGGATAAATTTCCTGATTTCGAGTGGAGCAGTACAGCCATGGGGGCACTGGATATAAATATAATAGAATACACCCCGGAACAAGTAGTAGCCACTATGCCGGTCACCTGGAAAAGCCATACTCCATTTGGAATTTTACACGGGGGAGTATCGGTAGTAATCGCAGAAACGGTTGCGTCGGCCGGGAGTTATTTGTTCATTGACCCTGATAAACAGACCGCGGTGGGCCTGGAAATCAACGCCAATCATATAAAGAGTGTGGCCGGTGGGATAGTAAGAGCAGTGGGCAAACCGGTACATGTGGGCCGGAGGACCCTGGTCTGGGAAATTCGCATTTACGATGAATGGGAAGACCTGATCTGTATCTCCCGCTGTACCACCTCGATACTTGATAAACTGCAAAGCAGCGAGAGCATTAAATAGAGGAGGTCGCAGGGCCGGTGAATAGAAGCGAAGATTAGCTTGGGCTTTGCTCATCAATCTAAAGGGTCAGGCTGCTAGCCTGACCCTTTTACTAGAAAACAAAAGCCTGCGGATCCATTATCGCTTCCATCAAATCCTCCAAATATTCCTCGCTCACTCCCAGATTGTATTCGTTATCGCCATACGGCTTTTCATGCCCAGTTGTTTCCTTTGAATGCAGCTTAATATCTGGATAAGTCATATACTATTGCCACCTCCTTTCTCAATTTTAGCTTTTGTATTATTCTGTGCTTTATGCAGAGGATTTGATCGCCTCCCAGTTTTCTTAAAACCCTGGCTTCCCAGTT
>CAZHHJ010000150.1:0-5547 GCA_964531295.1 uncultured Syntrophomonas sp. | reverse complement strand
ATTACAATATAAAAAACGGAGTATAATAACTAAATATACCATATAGGGGGGGAGCCGGTCAAGGACTATAAAATGTTTTGTTATTGTTCGTGATATGGTCATGGTATAATGATAATGGAAAAAGTTATCCCCTGAAAACCCATTTCTATTGAAATTCTTTGCTAGGAGGTTAATGGAATGAACCTGCTGCATATTCACCGTTCTATGGGTCAACTCGGTATAAGCCAGGTGCTCAAAAGCAACCAGGAGTCAGAAAAGTATGGCTTGGTACTAAATGCCATCCAGGCCCAGGAGATTGTTACAGCATTTAAGCAGGCTATTGAAAATCATGGGCGTCTGGAACTGAGTATAGAAGCAGTTAATAAAATAATAGCCGCTTTCTGCACTTCACCCTATATAAACAGTGAAGACTATGTTCAGACTATAAATGAACTTATAGATTTATTCTATCATATGAAAAACGAAACCGAAGACCTGATCAGTGATGAGGAACTGATAACCATCATGAAAGAATATTACAACAGTTCCTGCCAAGGGTCCCTGGAGTTGCTGAAAAATCGGGAAATGATTAGGTTTGCCGTTGACTTCAGGAGCGGCTTGCTGCATATTGATAATGCTTATAAAGAGGAGCAGTGGTGATGAGATACAGCAATATAGAGAAACATTCAGTACTTAAAAAAGATCGTTTAGATCCTAATCAATATACCCTTTCGCTCTTGAAGGAGGCAGAGCGCTTGGGGGTGATGGATAAGCAGACCGTAAACGCTATTCAGCAGCAGTTTATGGTTTTATTAGGGGAATTGATTATCAAATACACCCAAGGGGGAAGCACCTCGGTTAAAGTTGAAACAGGCCAGAGAATTATGCTATCGCTTTTATACTGTATTGATGCACGTACTCAAAGCTTTGCCATCCCCCAGGATGCCATTAACATCTTGACATCGAGCAGTATCAAAGAGGTTTATCAAGCGGGTCTGGAAATGGTGGAGTCATGTCTGAGGGAAAGCGAGCAGAATTATAAGGGAATTATAGATAAGAAGCTGGATATTCCCAATGAAGCCTATCAATCTACTATAGATGAAGCATTGCCGGATATTTTCGAAAACTACGATGCGTTGTTTGCTGCCCATGATACTATGAGCACTATGGCCGGCATTGACTATCCGCTGCTCTTCGATGACATGAAGATGCAGGGCATTTTCTATATTAAACATTACATTCTAACCTTAGACTTGGAAAATCACTTTTGTAGACTATTCCCTCTGGAAGACATTAAGCAGCTATTATCTAATTACGGTCGAGTGTATGGTGTAGATTACCGGGAAGCCCTTATTAATATATTTGAAATAATACTGACCAATTCCATTTTTTCTATCCTGGTCGGGAATAAGGCGGGTGAACTGTGCATTACCCCACTGCAATTGGCTGATCTGCAGGAGAAGTTTAAAGATGCGGATAATGCCCAATGCTTATCAATAATAGCTGAAGCAGTTGAAGCCCTGATAGAGAAGCTATCCATAAAGCAACCCGAGTTGCAGGAATATATGCGGGATTTTACCGCTGTATTGATGCCCAGGTTTTTGTGTGCCCTGGAAAACAATACTCTGGCCAATGTGGTTATTCTTGAGGATGAGAATAATGTTCAGGCCGAGATCATTTTTAATGAGGGCGATGGATTGGACAATGATAGTTTTTGCAGCCTGGTGGAAGAAATCATGGAACATAGTGACCCGGCTGAAAAAGCTGGGATTATCAACAGCGGTATTCGGACTCTGGGTGATTTTATTGATGTGCTGGAGGCGGACTGCCTGTATGGAGAAGAATACAGAGTCGTATTCGATACTCTGGAAGACCTAGAATTATCAGTACTGGCGAGAATAGTTTATATGGAAGAACTTAAAGCTGACCCGAGCAACTTTTCTTTATCAGGTGCTGTGATACAGCCGGCTATGAGGCAGTGGCAGATTGAGTACAGTCGGTTTATGCAAAGTCTGAGTTCAGAACGATTGACGTCTATAGAGAAATATATACATTTCCCGCTTAAAGGCGATCTTTAAAGTTGCTATCGGCCCAGTCCCCTCCCCTGTTGGAGGGACTTTTCGCATTTAGCAGCTAAAACGCGGTCCAGACTTTTGTTGATGGCGAAAAATGTTATAATTTACTCTAAGCGCAGGGTGTAACATATATCTGCTGCATTTATTGAGTGGGCGGGAAACAAAAAAATACTTGTGATTACAGTGAACATACTGCTATTATGCTTGGAGGAGAGTCATGCTGTTCTTCTTGACTCAATGGCAGTACTATCCCGGATCGCATCATTGCCAGTAAGGAGGATAATAAGTTTCTGATTTGAACCCTCCAGCAGTAGTTATTTCATAATAAGAAACGTAAGACGGAGGTTGAGTATGAAAAGGACATTTGTTACCCTGAATCAATTAAAGGAGATTAGCTCAAAATATCCTACCCCCTTTCATTTGTACGATGAAAAAGGTATCCGAGACAACGCTCGCAGGCTGCATCAGGCCTTTGCCTGGAATAAGGGATTTAAAGAATATTTTGCAGTTAAGGCCACCCCTAATCCAAGTATATTAAAAATATTAAAAGAAGAGGGCTGTGGCGTGGACTGCTCATCATATACAGAACTTATGATGTCAGATGTAGTAGGGTTTAACGGGGATGAGATTATGTTTTCTTCCAATGTAACACCCCGGGAGGATTTTGCCCTGGCCCGAAAACTTAATGCTGCAATCAATCTGGATGATATAACCCACATCGAATTTCTGGAGCAGGCGGCTGGAATCCCTGAAACTATCAGCTGTCGATATAATCCCGGTGGTGAGTTTACTATCAACAACGCTATAATGGACACTCCTAGAGAAGCCAAATATGGTTTCACTCGCCCGCAGTTGACGGAAGGATTCAGGATGCTGCAGGAAAAAGGAGTAAAGCACTTTGGTCTGCATGCCTTTTTGGCCAGCAACACCACAGATAATAGTTACTATCCTGCTCTGGCCAGGGTTTTGTTTGAAACTGCGGTGGAATTGCAGCAGGAAACCGATGCTCATATTGCCTTTATCAATTTCTCCGGTGGGATTGGTATACCTTATCGCCCAGAACAGGCCCCGGCTGATATCTTTGCTATAGCTCAGAAGGTCCGCAAGGTCTATGAGGAAATACTTATCCCTGCCGACATGGGTGATGTGGCTATATATACCGAATTGGGAAGATTTATGGCAGGTCCTTATGGCTGTCTGGTAGCAACCGCGATACATGAAAAACACATTCATAAGGAATACATAGGTTTGGATGCCTGCGCGGCCAACTTGATGCGCCCGGCTATGTATGGAGCCTATCACCATATTACGGTTATGGGCAAAGAAGATCAGCCCCTGGATCATGAATATGATATTACCGGCGGCCTGTGTGAGAATAACGATAAATTTGCTATTGACCGGATGCTGCCCAAAATAGATATTGGCGATCTCTTGCTAATTCATGACACTGGAGCCCATGGATACGCGATGGGCTACAATTACAATGGCAAACTGCGTTCAGCAGAAATCCTCCTAAAGGAAGATGGCGATTGTGAACTGATTCGCAGAGCCGAAACCCCGGCAGATTATTTTGCCACCTTTGATTATGATAATGATTTGCAGGTTCAATTCATGGCTAAATATCCTGAAATTTTTAAGGCTTAAACTGTATCATATTATTTACTCTAGCTTTCATAATGAAATAGAGCTGACTATTTAACATAGCAGCTCTTACAGCGATAATATTTTTGCTGGATTTATTGTTCGGGGTAACCACCCCCGCGAATCCTGATTAATTTATACCCTAAGCTAAGCAGTACAGTATTTCAATAAGATTACTGCCTGTTACATATTATAGTCACAGCAAATTGCTCCTGAAATAAGGAGATTTTTTCTATTGATTTTTCCGGGGCCCCGGAAAGAGACTTAGATTATGAACAGATTCTTTTTAAAAACCCTCTTGAATTCATCAAAGTGCTGCAGGGCATCATAAATTTCCAGTTCAGCATTGCCTGTGCTACTGGTTTTGATTAGCACATCGTCCCCTCTAATATCAACATATAAATCTTTAATGATACCGCTCATGGAGCGGTCCAGGCTACGGGCTATACGCAAGAGTACCGCAACTTCCCGGATAGCAGCCAGATCAGTATTATTGAGTAGGGGAGAGAAATTGGATATATGAACCGGGGTTTTTTTATCATGGTAGGCGGCTATGCAGGCACTGAATACCAGTTCCCGGTGGGTCAAGCCGTTTATTTCCAGGTTCAGCATGGTGTAGAGAATATGCTGGTTCTGCTGATAGTAGTTAATAATAATCCCGCAATCATGAAGCATAGCGGCCGTTTTGACTATGCGGGAAAAATCCTCCCTGATGCTGCAGAGTTCCTGCAATTGCTGATACAGGGTCCAGGTCAGCCGGTATACAGTAGCAGCATGAGGGTAATCCAGATTGTAATTTTTAATATTATTGCTTATAGAACAGTCTAAAACATCACATTCCTGATCGGGATGGTGGTCTAAATATTCGTACATGATTCCTTCTCGCAGTCCATAACCGCTGATACAGAGTTTTTGAATAGAACAGTAATCGAGCAGGGTATTGACCATGGTGGTAGCTCCCAGGATAATGTCGACCCGATCTCGCGAGAGGCCTTTCATCCGGTGGCGGTGTTTTACCGGCTTATTTTTTATGCTATGGTGTACCTGTCGTAAATCCTCAGCCGCGAACTGGTAATTATGAGGTAAGTCCAGGGGGTATTTTTTCAGGCGGCGGTCAATCCTGCCAATATTACGAAAACTCCCCCCGATTCCAACCAGAACTGGACTATTGCTGTTTTTAAGCCAGCTTATTTTATCAAAGGTTTCCAGTAAATCACTTTTAAGAGCTTCTTCCTCATTACGGCTGGGTTCTTGATTTAACTCATATAACTGGGTAAGGTTAATGGCCCCGAAGGGAATAGAGGTCATTTCCATGGCCTTTTTGTCCTTAACCCAAATAATTTCGGTGCTACCCCCACCGATGTCCATTAGTAGAGCATCCTCCATAGTCATGCTGTTGGCGAAGCCCAGATAATCATAGAAAGCTTCTTCCCGGCCGGAAAGCACCCTAACCTCAAAGCCGCTTTCTTCTTTAATACGCTTAAGAAGTTCATCGCGATTTAGTGCCCGGCGCACCGCATCACTGGCAACCACTATTATTTCATCGGGCTTGACAGCTTCGCAGAGGTTGCGAAACATCTTCATAATCCTGATCGCCATTTCAAGTCGCTGGGGGTGAATGATCCTTTCCGGACAAAAACCTTTGGCCAGACGGGCTGATTCTTTAATGTCGTGAATTATTTTATAATTTCCATCCTGGCCCATGCGGACCAGTACCAGGCGGATGGAGTTGGATCCTATGTCAATAATGGCCAATGTTTTCATGGCATCCTCCCTTAATATATAAGTATTTGATGGTTTTTTACTAATATATCATAAAATGGCCCCTGCCCCTTCTTGTCAGGGATTAAAA